>JBEEFR010000079.1:0-15311 GCA_041166285.1 Actinomycetota bacterium
CCTTGCTCACGGCTTCCATCACCGGAGAGAAGCGCGCGATCGCGCCCGGGCGCAGATAGTCGCCGTGCGCGAAGCCGCCGGCGATCACGATGGCGTCGGACGCGCCGAGCGACGTCGCCTGATGCCACACCAACTCGGCGCTGCCGCCGGCGCGCTCGACGGCCGTCATCACGTCGTACTCGCAGTTCGTCCCCGGAAAGACGACGACCCCGACGTTTTTCAAAACGTGATCACCGCGTCCTCGATGACCGGGTTGGTGAGGAACCGAGCGCACAGGTCTTCGACACGTGCCCGGGCCGCAGCTTCGTCGGGCGCCTCGACGTCGAGCCGGATCGCCTTGCCGATGTGCACACCCGACACGTCGCTGAACCCGAGCGTCGGCAGTGACTTCTCGACCGTCGCGCCCGCCGGGTCGGCGATGCCCGGTCGGTTCTTCACTTCCACCAACACGTTGAACTTCATGCCCCGTACCAATCGCTGAACTTGAGTCCCGTGATCATCTCGTACGCCTCGATGTAGCGCGCGCGTGTTTCGGTTACGACTTCGTCACTAATCGGCGGCGGCGGCGGCTCCTTGTTCCACCCGGTCGCGGCGAGCAGGTCACGCACCGGCTGCTTGTCGAACGAAGGCGGCGTGATGCCGGGCTTCCACTCGTCCACGGGCCAGAAGCGCGAGGAGTCCGGGGTGAGCACCTCGTCGCAGAACGCCAGCTCGCCGTCGATGAATCCCAGCTCGAACTTCGTGTCGGCGAGGATGATGCCGCGCTGCGCCGCCTGCTCCGATGCCCGCACGTACGCGGTGATCGACAGGTCACGCGCGCGCTCGGCGTTCTCCTTGCCCACGATGTTGACGGCTTGCTCGAAGGAGATGTTCTCGTCGTGATCGCCGATCTCGGCCTTGGTCGACGGCGTGAACACCGGCTCCGGCAGCTTCTCGGACTCCTGGATGCCGGCGGGCAACGGGCTGCCGTTCATCGTGCCCGACTTCTTGTACTCGGACCACGCCGAACCCGTGATGTAACCGCGCACGATGCACTCGATGGCGAGCATGTCGGCTTTCTTCACGAGCATGGCGCGCCCGGCGTCGTCGTCCTCGATCGGTGCACCCGCCGCGGCGATCTCCGCGGGGTCACACGTGATCATGTGGCTCGGCGCCAGGTCGGCGAGCTGGCCCAGCCAGTAGTGCGTCATGCCGGTCAGCACCTTGCCCTTGTCGGGCACGCGCTCGTTGAGCACGACGTCGAATACCGACAGCCGGTCCGAGGCGACGAACAAGAACTTGTCGTCGCCGACGGCGTAGATGTCGCGGACCTTGCCGGAGTATTGGGGCGTGCGGGCCACAGCTATTGGATCTCCTTGAGTGCGTCGAAAGTTCGGTCGATGTTGCGTAGGGAACGGGTGAGGTCGAACGCCTCGTCGAGGACGTCGGCGCCGATACCGGCTTCCTCGAGCAACGCGCGGAACGGCGTGCGCGTCTCCCACGCCTGCATGGCGCAGCCCTGGACGATGCGGTACGCCTCGTCGCGCATCATGCCGCCGGCCACCAGCGACAGGAGCACGGGCTGACTGAACACGAGGCCGTAGGACAAGTCGAGGTTCTCGCGCATGCGCTCGGCGTCGACGACGAGATTGGCGACGAGATCGGTTGCCCGAGCCACCGCGTAGTCGGTGAGGATGGCGGCGTCGGCGAGCACGATGCGCTCGACCGAGCTGTGGCTGATGTCGCGCTCGTGCCACAGCGCCACGTCCTCGAGACCCGGGCCGATGTAGCTGCGCATGACGCGCGCCAGCCCCGTGAGGTTCTCCGACTTGATCGGGTTGCGTTTGTGGGGCATCGCGCTCGAGCCCTTCTGGCCCGCGCGGAACGCCTCGCGCGCCTCGCCCACTTCGGTGCGCTGCAGATGCCGTACTTCGGTACCGATCAGCTCGAGCGTGGCGCCGATCGTGGCCACGGCGTACAGGAACTCGGCGTGGCGATCGCGGGCGATCACCTGCGTGGCGGGGACAGCGGTGAGCCCGAGCTTGGCGGACACGTACTCCTCGACCGACGGATCGATGTTGCTGTAGGTGCCGACCGCCCCCGACAGCTTCCCGACGGCGATCGCCTGGCGAGCGGCGCGCAGGCGCGTCCGATCACGGTCGGCTTGCAGTGCCCACAGCGCCACCTTGGCGCCGAACGTCGTGGGCTCCGCGTGAATCCCGTGGGTGCGACCGACCATCACCGTGTCGCGGTGACGCTCGGCAAGGTCGACGAGCGCGCGCACGAGCCCATCCATGCCGATCAGCAGCGCGTCGACGGCGCCGGTGAGCATGTAGCACTGCGCGGTGTCGACGACGTCGGACGACGTCAGCCCGTAGTGCACCCAGGGCGCCGCGGTGCCGCCGATGCGCTCTTGCACGACGTCGACGAAGGCGGCGACGTCGTGGTCGGTCGTGCGTTCGCGCTCGGCGACCGCTTCGGCGAATTCCTCGTCGACCTTCGGCGCGTTGGCGCGCACGGCCGCGGCGTCCGCTTCCGGGATCACGCCGATTTTGGCCCACGCCTCGACGGCGAGGATCTCGACCTCGAGCCACGCCGAGAAGCGCGCGACGTCGTCGAAGCGCGCCGCCATCTGCGGACGGGTGTAGCGATTGATCACCTAGCGGGCACCGTTCGCCTTGAACTCATCAATCTTCTTGGCGACGTCCGGGTCACTCACGCCGATGATCTGCGCCGCGAGGATCCCGGCGTTCTTCGAGCCGTCGACGGCGACGGTGGCCACCGGGATGCCCGAGGGCATCTGCACGGTGGCGAGCAACGCGTCGAGCCCGTTGGCGATGCCACCGCTGAGCGGCACGCCGATGACCGGCAGCGACGAGTGCGCGGCCAGCACGCCGGCGAGATGCGCGGCGAGACCCGCGCCACCGATGAGCACGGAGTAACCGGCGTCGCGGGCGCCGGTGGCGAACTTGCCGACGTCGTGCGGGTTGCGGTGGGCGGACATGACGTGCATGTCGACCTCGACGCCGAAGCGCTCCAGCATTTCCTTGGCGCCGGCCATCTTGCCTTCGTCGTTCGCCGACCCCATCAGGATCGCAACCTTGCTCATAGTGAACTCGCTTTCAGTGCAATGTCGGTCCGGTAATAACCACCCGGAAGGTTGATCTCGTTGACGCCCGCGTAGGCGATTTCGCGCGCCTCGCGCAGGGTGTGCCCGCGACCGACTACGCCGAGGATGCGCCCGCTGCCGGCCGTCACCAGCGCGCCGTCCCTCGTCTCGGTGCGCGCATGAAACACGGTTACCCCGTCGATGGCGTCGGCGTTCTCGACGCCGACGATGACTCCACCCGCGGGTGCGTCGCTGGCGATCATCACGATCACCGCGGCGTCGCGCGGGCGCCCGACGCCGAACGGGTCGAGCGCGCCGTCGGCGGCTGACGCCAGCAGCCCCGCAAGATCGCCCTGCATGCCGGGGACCACGACTTCGGTCTCGGGGTCGCCGAAGCGCACGTTGTATTCGACGAGCTTCGGCCCGTCCGGCGTGAGCATCAGCCCGACGTACAGCACGCCGCGGTAGTCGACGCCGCGGCCGGTCAGGTAGTCGAGCGTCGGTTGAACGAACCGCGGACCGATCTGCAACGCGTCGACGTCGACTCCCGGCACCGGCGAGTAGGCGCCCATGCCGCCGGTGTTCGGGCCCTCGTCGCGGTCGAACATGCGCTTGAAGTCCTGCGCCGCGGGGAGCAGGACGTAGTTGCGCCCGTCGCACACGGCGAGGACCGACAGCTCGGGTCCGGCCATGCACTCCTCGATCACGACCGTCGTGCCGGCGCCGCCGAATGTCGCGCCCGACAGCTTGTCGCGCACGTCGGTGATCGCGGCGGCGAGGTCGTCGGTGACGAGCACGCCCTTGCCGGCGGCGAGACCATCGGTCTTGATCACGTACGGACCGGTCGACGACCGCAGGTAGGACTCGGCGGCGTCGGCGTCGTCGAACGTCTCGTACTGCGCTGTCGGCACGCCGGCGTCGCGTACGACCTGCTTCATGTACGCCTTCGACCCCTCGAGCAGCGCGCCATCCGCGCCTGGGCCGAACACCCGCTTGCCCTGTGCGCGCAGGCGGTCCGCCAGGCCGTCGACGAGAGGCGCTTCGGGCCCGATCACGAACAGATCCGCTTCCAGCTTTTCGGCCTCGTCGTCGACGCAGATCGCCACGCCCGCGATGCCGGGCGACCCGGCCGTGCACGTCACGTCGGCGGTGCGCGACAGCGCGACGCACAGGGCGTGCTCCCTCGCTCCCGATCCGACGACGACAACTCGCATCTCTCCGAGCGTAGTTGCCATCGCGGGTGTCTGCAACTACGTTGCAGCCATGGCAAATGTTGCTGCAACGCCATTGCAGCTCCCCCTCGACCGGCTCGGCGCCGAGGCGCTGGAGCTGCCGCCGGCGGAGCGGCGCGCCGCCGATGTATTGCTGGCACGGTTCGACCGGTTGGATGGGGAGACCACCGCGTCGATCGCCAGCGTCGCCGGGGTCGACCCGGCCACGGTGGTGCGCACGTCACGGCGCCTCGGTTTCGAGGGCTTCGAGGCGCTCAAACTCGCGGCCGCCCGCGCCAGCGGCGCAAAGATCGCGGTGGCGAGCGCTGACGATGCCCCAGCGGTGACGGAGGAAGCGGCGCTCGTCCGGCGGTCCATGCTGGGTGACGCGCAGCACATCGTCTCAGCAGCCGACGCCATCGACGCGGAGGTGTTGGCGGCGATCGCCCGCACGCTGGTCACCGCCGAAACCGCGCTGTTCGCTGCGGTCGGCGGTTCGGGAACCCTGCTTGGTCTTGCTGCGCTGCGGTTCTTGGCGCTCGGGGTTCGCGTCGGGTGGTATCCCGACTCGCAGGCTCAGCTCACCGCGGCGACCCAACTCGACGACTCGGGCGCGGTCCTCGCCCTGTCGCGTTCGGGCCGCACCCCCGAGGTGTTGCGGGTCGTCCGGGCCGCGAAGGAGCGCGGAGCCGACGTCTCAATCATCACCTCGGCGCGCCGGTCACCGCTCGCCGCGCTCGCCGACCGCGTGGTCGTGATCACGCCCGACGCGTTGAGCGATCGAGAGCGTTACGTGTCGCGTTCCGTCGACGGCGCCGTGCTCAACGCGCTCGAAGCCCTCGCGTACCGGGAGCAGGCTGGCGGCGGCCGCGCTGACCGCGCCAGGACTGCGCTGCCGCGGCGACACATGCCGCGGTCATAGCGACAAGCGACGACGCAAGCGCTTCAGCGAAGACTACTAGTACTGCTTGGTTTCGGCGCCGCCGCACGCCACGCGCACGCCACCGTGGAAGTTCGGGTCGTACGCCATGAAGCTCAACGGCAGCGGCGCTCCCGTCTTGGTGAACATGCGTACGTGCGGGCCGCCTCCCGGGCCGGCGGCCGTGAGAATCTCGTCGTCTCCGCCGTCGGCGTTGCACGTCGCGAGGCCGACGCCGCCGTGGAAATTCGGGTCGTACGCGTAGAAACCGTTCTGCGCGTGGTAGTTGGAACCGTCCGGGTTGAAGACCTGGACGTGGGGCCCGCCGCCCGGACCCGCGGCGGTCACGATCTCGTTCGAAATGTCGTCGAGGGCGAACGGGTCGTACGGATCGAACTCGGCGCGCGCCACCGACGCCCCACCACCGAACCCTGGATACGGCGCAAACGAGGTGTAGCCGTTGATCCCGCCGCGTTCGAACACCGCGACCTGCGACGGGCCGCTGGCCGACGAAACGATGAGCTGCTCCGCCTCGTCCTGCGTTTGCTCGAACCGCGGACCGCGCGCCACGAAGAGCCCGGTGTTGCCGAAGCCCGGCGCCATCCACTCCTCCAGGAGGTGGCCGTCGCCCGACCACACGCGCACGTGCGGTCCGCCCGGCGACGCGGGCACGGTGACGATCTCGTCGACGCCGTCACCGTCGACGTCGACGGTCGCGACGTTGACGCCACCGGTGTACGTCGGCGCGTACGCCATGAACCCGACGCCCGTGTCGGTGCCGTCGGACCGGAACACGCGCACGTGCGGGCCACCCCCGGGGCCCGGTCCCGTGATGATCTCGCCGTCGAAGTCGCCGTCGACATCACCGACCGCGACGCTGACGCCACCCGTGAACTCCGGCGCGTACGCCATGAAGCCCGCGACCGGTGTGCCGTCGGCGCGGAACGTCCGCACGTGTGGACCGCCGCCGGGGCCCGGCGCGGTTGCGATCACCGTCTCGTTGTAGATCGACAAACGTTCGACGCCAGTCAGGCGCGTCGTCTCGTTGCCGCGGTCGGCGCGCTTCGCGTAGATCGGCAGTGCGACGAGGCGATCGGTGCCGTCGGCTTGTACCGACGCGGTCGACTTGTACGCGTTGAGGAACGCGGAGTCGTTGCCCGTGCCGCCGTCGACGACGGTGTTCGCGACCGGGTCGACGTCGAGCGTGTCGTCGCCGCCGCCTGCCTCGATCCGATAGCGCTCGAAGTCGGACGACCCGTACCCGCCGTCGGGGTGCGCACTGTCCGTGATGACGCCGCCGCGCGCGAGTTCGAGATCGTCGGCGCCACCCGTGCCTCGGATGACGAGAAGGTCGTTGCCTTCCATGCCGTAGACGTAGTCACGCGTCGCCGGCAACGGAGCGGACACGACGACGGTGTCGTCACCCTGGATCGCCTCGATGTGATCTTTGCCGCCGCCGCCTTCGAGGTCGTCGTTGCCCGTGGTGCCCGAGATCGAGTCGTCACCGGCACCACCGAGGACCGTCACCCCCGCGTCGCCGAGATATGACATCTGGAACGCGTCGTTGAACGCCGTCCCGATGACCTTCTCGAGGCCGTTCACGGGATAGGCGCCGTAGATGCCGAACTGCACGCCCTGGCCCGTCGACGGCGAGTAGTTCGCGAAGTCGAGGGTGTCCGTGCCCGGACCCATGTCCTTGGTCGCGGAATTGTTGAGGACCGACGCGAACGTCCCGACGAGTTGCACCGTGTCGTCGCCGTCGCCGAGCGAGAAGCCGATCCCACCGTTGCCGACGGTGATCGTCTGGTCGCCGGACTGCGTGGAGTCGAAGTCGGTCGCGCTGTTGAAGCCGGGATCCCCGGCGGCGAAACGGTTGTGCGTGAGCAAGTTGCCGTCGTGCGCGATGACGAGCAAGTCGTCACCGGCCGTGCCGGTGAACACACCGCTGGCGGCCGTCATCGGCCCGCCGGCGCTCGCGTGCACCGCCGGTGGCGCGATGAAGCTGAAGACGCCGCCGACGACGAGCGCGGCGACGATCGCCCCAGCCCGCCGCCTCACGCGGTGTGCACGAACTGATCGCGTCCCGGACCGGTACCGACGTACGAGATCGGGATGCCGATCTGATCGGAGAGGAACTTCAAGTACTCAACGGTCGCCGGCGGCAGCTGGTGGGGCTCGGTCACCTCGGTGAGCGACGTGTTCCAGCCCTTCAGTTCCTCGTACACCGGCACGGCGTTGTGAAAGTCGGTCTGGTGATACGGCGCGTACTCGAAGCGCTTGCCGTCGACTTCGTAGGCGACGCACACCTTCACGGTGTCGAGCGGGTCGAGCAGGTCGAGCTTCGTGAGCGCGATCTCGCTCAACGAGTTGAGGCGCACCGCTTGGCGCATCATCACGGCGTCGAACCAACCGACGCGCCGGCGACGGCCCGTGTTGGTGCCGTACTCGTGGCCGCGTTCGATGAGGTCGTCGGCGAGGGCGTCGTGGATCTCGGTCGGGAACGGACCCGCGCCGACGCGGGTGATGTAGGGCTTGGCGATTCCGACGATGCGCGTGATGTCGCGCGGGCCGATGCCGGCGCCGGTGCAGGCGCCGCCGGCGACCGGATTCGACGACGTCACGAACGGATACGTGCCGTGGTCGAGGTCGAGGAACGTCGCCTGTGCTCCCTCGAGGAGGATGTGCTCGTTGCGTTCGAGGGCCTCGTGGACGAGCGACACCGAGTCGCAGATCATCGGCGCGATGCGCGGCGCGTAGTCCTCGATGTACTTCTTGTACAGCGCGTCGATCGACAGCGGCAGCCGGTTGAAGATCTTCGCGAGGACGAGGTTCTTTTCCTTGAGCACGACCTCGAGCTTCTGGCGGAAGATCTTCGGGTCGAGCAGGTCCTGCACGCGTAGGCCAATGCGTGACGCCTTGTCGGCGTACGCCGGACCGATCCCGGACTTCGTCGTCCCGAGCTTGTTCTTGCCGAGCCGGCGCTCCGTCAGCGCGTCGATCTCCTGGTGGTACGGCATGATCAGGTGCGCGTTGCCGGAGATCCGCAGGCGGGAGCAGTCGATGCCGCGAGCCGTCAAGCGATCGATTTCGTCGAGCAAGACGGCCGGGTCGACGACGACGCCGTTCCCGATGACGGGCGTGGTGTGCGGGTACAAAACGCCGCTCGGCACCAGCTGAAGGGCGTACTTCTCACCGTCCACGACGATGGTGTGCCCGGCGTTGTGACCGCCCTGGTAGCGCACCACCATTGACATTTCCTTGGCGAGGAGGTCGGTGAGTTTCGCCTTGCCCTCGTCGCCCCACTGCGTCCCGACTACAACCGTTGCTGGCACGTGTGCCGAGTTTAGATGCCTGCGGTCAGCGCCCGGAAAGTCAGCGACGTTTGGTGCACCTCGTCGACCGATATGTCGATGCTGTAGCCGCCCGGCACGGGCACCACGACGTTGTCGAGGTTGATGACGAGCGGCAGGATGACCGACTCCCCGGGTTCGAGCAACGGGTTCGGCTCGCCGGCGTCGAGATGACCGTTGGCCTGCACGACGACGTCGCCGTCCTCGGTGACGATGCGCGCCATGACGTCGTGCGCGAACTGGATCTCCGTGGGGGTGAGCACCACTTGGACGACGAGGGTCACCTGCATCGGCGCCGGGAACTCGGAGCGATGCAGGCGCGTGATCCCACCGCCGAGGATGTGCAGGAGTCCCTCGCGCACGGTGGCGGCGTCGCACAGCAACGCGGATGCAACGCGAGCCATCTCAGGCCGATCGCGACGGTATGAACGTGAGGTTCTCTTGGCGATCCTGGTTTTGCTTGCGCGCACTCGACAGCGTGAAGCCGCGCGCTTCCATGAAGGCGACGAACTCAGCCTTCGTCGGCGCGCCTTCGTACAGCGGCCGCTCCGCCAGGTCGACCTCGGCGTTGATCTTGGCGATATCGCGCAGGCGGTCACCGGCGGACTCGATCACCATCAAGTCGGCGCCCTCGGCGTCGACCTTCAAGTAGTCGACCCGCGAGATGCCGGCAAAATCCATGAACGTGTCGAGACGAATGGTCGGTGTCTTCACCCGCGCCTCGACCTTGAGGTCGTAGTCGGACCACACCTGCTTGCCGTCTGGCGTCATCTCGAGCAGCGAGCTCGACCCGTCGGACGAGTTGACGAGGAAATCCGAGGCGCCGTCGTGCGTCGACACGGCCATCGGCAAAACGATGTAGTTGTCGAGCCGGTTCATCAGCGCGCGGGCCAGTTTCCAATTCGGTTCGAACGCGTACACCGTGAGTCCGCGGTTCGCCCGCGCGTGCTCGAGCGTGGTCTCACCGATGTGCGCGCCGACGTCGATCCACGTTTCGTGGAGGTGTCCCAACCGCAACCGGCTGTAGCCGTGCGAGTACGCGAAGCGGCGCACGGCGGCCTTCAACGACATGAGCGCAGGCTATATCCGAGGACCCGCCGCGGCCTTGTAGACCTCGTCGACGAGTGACTGGCCGCGTTCGTTGAGCAAGATGCCCGGGCCCATCCGGTTCATCGTGTAGCCCATCGCCAAACCGATCGACGGATCGCAGAACCCGATCGATCCGCCCATACCGACGTGGCCGAACGCGTGCTCGCCCATGACGACGGAGTCCTTGTCGTACTTGTCGCGGTTGTCCATCGACAGCATGAAGCCGAGGCCGAACCGCGTCGCGATCTGCAAGACCGCGTCGTAGTTGGTCGCCACCGAGCACCGGCGCGCCCGCTCGAGGGTCGCAGGGTCGATGACGCCGCCGCCGCCGAGCGCCAAGGGCGTGTACATGCCGCACAACCCGCGTGCGTTGGTGATCCCGCCACCCCCACCGATCTCGGCCGCGTGCCAGGCGCGGCCCTGGGTGGTCTGGCTCATCAGGTTCGCCATCGCGTGACGCGTCGCTGATTCGGGCTCGCTCATGATCACTTTCATGAAGCGGCTGACGTGACCGCCGGTGTCGGGCGGCGGCGATTGGATCATGTTCGACACGCGCGGCTCGTGCTCTTCCGGCAGCCCAATCCAGAAGTCGAGCCCGAGCGGCTTGGCGATCGCATCTTGGAAGAACGTGCCGAGCGATTTGCCCGACACGCGCCGAACGATCTCACCGACCGTCCACCCGAAGTTCACGAGGTGGTAGCCGTTGCGCGTGCCGGGCTCCCAGAACGGCGCCTCGGCGGCGATGCGATCGACCACCTGGTCCCAATGAATCATGAAGTCCCCGGGCAATTCGCCGCGGATCGCGGGAACGCCGACGGAGTGGTCGAGCATCATGCGGACCGTCGCGTCTTCCTTGCCGTTGCACGCGAACTCCGGCCAGTACTCGCGCACTGGCGCTTCGATATCGAGCAAGCCTTGCGACGCCAGCACGTGTGCGCACAGCGCGACGGCGCCCTTCGTGCAGCTCATCACGATCGAGATCGTGTCGGCGTCCCACGGCGCGCTCAGCTCACGGTCGACGGCGCCACCCCACACGTCGATGACGGTCTCGCCTTCGAACGACACGCACAACGACGCGCCGACTTCGTCGCGCTCGTCGTAGTTCGTCACGAACTCTTCGACGACGGACCGGAAGCGCTCGTCGTACTCCCCCTGCACGACACCCGTCGGGACGTCGACCTTCACGCTTTCCATCGCCTGAACCTAACGTCTGTCCATGGAAGCGCGTCGACAGAGCATCTACGACGCGTTCGTCGATCCCAGCGGGCGCGTTGGCGCGTTCGACCCGACCGCGAGCCCGCTGCACGGACGCGTCGCGTTCGTCGTGGGTGCGCCGCGCAGCGGCACGACGTGGTTGCAGCAACTCCTCTACGTGCATCCCGACGTCGCGACCGGCGGTGAGAGCCACCTGTTCTGCGAAGGCCTCGCGGAACTGTTCGCCAACTTCGACCATCCGAATGGGATGTCGCACCTGTCGACTTGGGTAGCGCGCGCCGAACTGTTGAGCGCGGCGCGCGCACTGTGCGATCGCGTCTTCGAAACCCAACGCGCCGCGACGCGCCCGGACGCCCGCGTCGTGCTCGAGAAGACGCCGAACCACAAGCTGCAAGCGGCGCTGCAAGCCGAGCTGTACCCCGACGCCAAGTACGTCCACATCATTCGCGACGGACGCGACGCCGCCGCGTCAGCGCACGAACTGTGGTCGGCCGCCGACGACGCGTACGCGGACGTCGCGCGCGCCGCGGCCGCCTGGGCAGCATCGGTGCGCGACGTACGCACCCACTTCGGCGCGCTGGCGTACCTCGAGCTGCGCTACGAGGACGTCATGGCCGACACGACCGGCGCCCTTGCCCGGATCTTCGATCACCTGGGCCTGCCGCACGACGACGCACTGTGCGCGGCGGCAGCGGCGTTCGGGCGCGCCCCCGTACACACCTCGCCGCAGTCGCCCGGCGTCGCCGTCCGCAAACACGCAGGCGACGTCGCCGCCGAGCGAGCCGTCGCGCGCGCCGCCGGGGACCTGCTGATCGAGCTCGGCTACGCAACATCGGGCGAAGTGGCGCGTGATGCCGCCATCCGCCCGGCGCGAGGCCCGCGGCTACGCAAGCGGCGCCGCCAAACCGACGCCGGCGAGGTGCGCCGCGTCGTCGACGCGCTGGCGACGTCGCTGGCCGACGGTGACGACCCGGCGTTCGCCAAGCTCACGGGGGCCCGCGTCACCCAGCGGCGCGTCGTCGGCGACGCCGCGACGTTGACGTTCGTGACGGCCGAGGCCGAGCGAGTGGTGCTGCGCGTCGTCGTTCGGCGCGGGACCGCGGTGAGCGTCGAAGAGCTCTAGGCGAGCGTGTTGGAGCTTCGCGCCCGCCGCACGGCGAGCGTGAGCACGAGACCAACGGCGAGGAGGGCTACGCCGACGCCCGCGATGTCGAGCGCGTGGGCAAGACCGGTCTTGCCGAAGACGCTCGAACCGCCGACCGAGCGCGCACCGCCCGTTGTGTTGTTGACGCTTTGGCCGAGGACCTGTGAGTCGGCGAGCACCAGGATCGGATAATCGACGACGCGCGGCTGGCCGTCGGCCCCCAGACCCGAGAGGCGCAGCGTGTGCATCCCCGGCTCGACCCTTGGTACGAGGAACGTGGCGCGCACGACACCAGCACTGTCGGCGTTCACGTCGCCGAGATGGATCACCGTCGAGAAGAAGTCGAAGGCCACGGGCGTTCCCGCCAGCCATCCGTCGGACTCGATGTGCATCGGGTCGCCAACGTGGAGGCCGTGCGTGCCGTCGACGATGTTGCCGTTGGCGTCGCGCACCACCGTGGAGCTCTTCGCAGGGTAGGTGCAGTTCGGGTTGTGCTGGCCGGCGTGACCGTTGTCGCACGGGTTGCCGTTGCCGGCCGCGAGCGCGACACCACCGCAGCAGAGCAGAAACGCTGTTACCAGCAATACGAGCGACTTACGGAACACGGATTTTCCTCACAGCAAAGCGCAGGTATGCGCGGACTGACCCAGCAGGGGTCAATTGTGACACAGCGTGGCCGCGAAGAGGAAGGACCAACGGCCCTAAATGCGCAGCGTGAGGTGCACATCGTGCGAAAACACCCCGTTCTGGAGGACGTCGGTGGCGCCGATTCCACGCAAGTGCAGCGACAGCAGGTCGTCGGCGATGACGGGCT
This sequence comes from Actinomycetota bacterium, assembly GCA_041166285.1. Lineage (GTDB taxonomy): Bacteria > Actinomycetota > Acidimicrobiia > Acidimicrobiales > JACCXE01 > JACCXE01. Next base: position 12,831 of record JBEEFR010000079.1, read on the forward strand.
GGCGCACCAGGTCAAGGCGGTAGTGACCTCGCCCGGCCACGAATCCGGCGAGCCGCAGGACGACGGTGCGCGTCGTGCCCGCCGGGACGTCGACGAACGCGGAGTTCGCCAGGCGCCCGAGTTCCGGCGCGCCGTCGAGTTCCAGCGGCTTTCCGTCGATCGTGGCCGCGGTCGCACGCAGCGGCGAGTACACGGTCATGAACAGCCGGTTGTGGCCGGCGACGAAGCGGCCGTCGTAGGGACCGATGATGTATTTCGGTTCGCCGGTTGTCGGCGCGTCGTTGCGCAGCTTGACCGTGACGGTCGCGTCGACGCGCAGCTTGTCGCCGCTGCGAGAGACGTTGGCGTCATAGGTGACGTCGCGGTGCAGGTAGTAGTCGAGCTTGTTGCCGGCGGCGTTCTGCGTCGTGACCATGAGCGAGTCGCCGCGCGGCCTGCCGACCGCACCGTCGATGTCGGTCCGTGCGAAGAACCGCTGCGCGCTGGTGCTCGCGGACCAGAACTGCAAATGGCGCGACGCCGTGGCGTCATGGACGGCTGTGCCCGCCGTGATCAGGTCCGCGAGTCCGCCGTTCGTGAGCCGGTCGAACACCGTCTTGGCGACGCTGCCGAGAAAGTCGATGCGCCTGTCGATCTGGTTGTCAAAGGCGATGTACTCGTCGTGCAGCGTCACCTTGACGACGTTGTCGGCCGTGATCGGCGTCGGCCACCCCGCGACCTGCACCGGCCCGGTGAGCCGCAGCAGGTGTCTGAGCGCGATCGGGTCGACGACGACGAGGCCGTCGACCTTCGTGCCGCTGAACTGCTCGTACTGGTCGGCGACGACCTTCGCGACCGTCGGCAAGTCAGGAGACATGTTCACGTTGGTCCACTCGCGGTTCACGTCGAAGCGGGAGTAGCGCCGCGCGTATTCCTTCGATGCGTGCAGCGTGCGGTGCGGCGCGCCCGCGGCGTCGAACTCCGACGTGCGGCGGAACTCGGGCAGCGTGACGTGGCCGTTGTCGGCGACGAGGATCCCGTAGTTGGCGATGTAACCGCCCGTGGCGCGACTCTCGGCGTTGTTCTGTACGGCGATGAAGAACCGCTTCGGCTTGTCGTAGCCGAGCAGCGACTCGGCGACCTGCTCACCTTCGAGCGTCGTGTCGATGCGATGCGAGACCGAGTCCAGTTGCGTGCGCAGGTCGGCCACGCCCGTACGCAGTTCCGGCACGAGCAGCTCCGTGCCGTCGGCGGAGCCGAGGCGCGTGCTGGCGCGACGCACGTCGGTCTGCACGCCGCGGAGCCCGTTGCCGAGCCGCGTCAGCCCGCTGCGGTCGACGGTGGCGGCGTGGATGGAGGCGGCGTTGACGTTCACCGTGTCGATCAGTGAACGCGCCGAACCCGCCAGGTCCGCGGCGACGTGCGAACTCGACGTCGCGGCGCGCAGGTTGGCGCTGAGGAACGGCACGAACCGTCCTGCTTTTACCGCGGGCGTGTCGAGGCGCGACGCGGAGGTGGCGAAAGTCCGTTGCAACGACGCCAGCTGCGCGCTCGTCGTATTGAGGCTGCCCGCGTTCGCGCCGACGAGGCCGCGGCTGGTCGCCACCGCACGGTGGATCGGGTGGTACACGTCAAGCAGCGCGCCGGCGGCAGGCACGGCGGCCGCCGCCGACACGCCGCCGAAGATCAGGACGCCCAGCAGGGCGCGCCCACGCCCGGGCGCCTCGAGCGTGGCGATGTACGCCAGCGCGCACACCGCGCCGACACCGACGACCGCAGCCATGGCGACCGGCGAATCGAGCGCGGCGCGCACCGCCAGCGCGCCGATGACGATGCCCGCCAGGCGCGACCCCATACGACCGAGGACGCCGGCGCCGAACGGCGAGACGGCGACGACCGCGAACACCGCACCGGCGACGACCAGCGCGAGTTGCTGGTCCTTCGCACTGTCGACCGCGTACGCGGCGACGGCAGTCGCGAGGGCGGCCGCGAGAGCCGCGAACCATCCGATCGAGCCCAGGATGTCGAGTTCGCGGATCAAGCTGGCGAAACACGCCAGCAGCAGCGCCGTCAGCGCGACGTCAGGGGCGCGGATGCCATACGCGGGAATCTGCGCGTCGAGCGTGAACACGACGACGGCTGCGATCGCCCAGAGGATGGTGAAGGAGAGGAGGCGACCACCACGGCGGAGCACCGCGGTGTTCGACAACGCCGCGAACGCCGCGGCCGGCAGCACGAACCAACTCTGGCCCAGCTTGCCGGTGACCAACGCGGCGAGGCTGAAGCCGATAACGAGCGCAGTGGCACCGGGCCGCTCGACGCGACGGAACCGCAAGCCGCGGCGCGTCGAGAACCTCTCGTACGCGGATAGGCCGGCGCCGGCGAGCAGCGTGAGCAGGATTGCGACGCCGAGAAGCCAGGCGTCAGCCACCATCGGGGGGTAGCGCGTCCGGAGCGGGCGTCGGCTCCGGACTCGTCGCATTCGCCGAACCGTTGCTCGCG
>JBEEFR010000080.1:0-13533 GCA_041166285.1 Actinomycetota bacterium
CGCCGCGGCAATTGTCGGACCCAACGTGGACTGCTTCCTGTCGCAGTTCATCTTCAAGAATCCGGGCGCGTGGGGCCAGCCGTGGCACCAGGACAGCCACTACTTCTTCTTCGGTCCGGACAACGGCGGGCGTCCGATCGTCGGGTTGTGGCTCGCGGTCACGGCGGCGACGCTCGAGAACGGCTGCCTGCATGTCATCCCCGGCTCGCACACCGAACCGGTGCACGAACACGTCGACGACCTTCGCCCCGGCGCGAACTACGGCTACCGCGAGATCGTCGACTTCGACTTTTCGAACGCCGTACCCGTGCTGATGGAGCCCGGCGATCTACTGGTGTTCGACAGCCACCTGATGCACCGCTCGACGGACAACGTGTCGAACGGCATCCGCGCCGCGATGGTGTACCACTGCGCGGCGACGGGCACGGTCGACCTCGCTGATCACCCGATCAACGACTTCATGACCGTGCGTACTGCCAGCTAGCCGATCGAGCCTTCCATCTGGAGTTCGATCAGGCGCGACCACTCGACGGCGTATTCCATCGGCAGCGTCTTGGTGATCGGTTCGATGAAGCCGTTCACGATCATGCCCATCGCTTGCTCTTCGGACAGACCGCGGCTCATCAGATAGAAGAGCTGCTCGGCGCCGATCTTCGACACCGTCGCCTCGTGACCGATCGACGCGTCGCGCTCGCCCACTTCCATGTACGGCTTGGTGTCGCTGATCGAGTCGTCGTCGAGCAGCAGCGCGTCGCAGCGCACGAAGCTCTTCGACTTCACTGCACCCGGGTCCACGTGCACGAGACCGCGGTACGTCGTGCGGCCGCCGTCCTTCGAAATGGACTTCGAGATGATCGTCGACGTGGTCTCCGGCGCGCAGTGGTACATCTTCGCTCCGGTGTCCTGCCACTGATCTGCACCGGCGTACGCCACCGACAGCACTTCGCCCGACGCCTTCGGACCCATCAGGTACACCGACGGGTACTTGATCGTGCGCTTCGAGCCGATGTTGCCGTCGATCCACTCGACGTGCGCACCCTCTTCGGCGCGCGCCCGCTTGGTGACGAGGTTGTACACGTTGTTCGACCAGTTCTGGATGGTCGTGTACGTAATGCGCGAGTGCGGCTTGGCGATGAGCTCGACGACGGCTGAGTGCAGCGAGTCGGTGTCCTTCGCGTAGACGGGCGCCGAACACCCTTCGATGTAGTGCACCTGCGCGCCTTCGTCGGCGATGATCAGCGTGCGCTCGAACTGGCCCGCATTCTCCGAGTTGATGCGGAAGTAGGCCTGCAGCGGCAGCTCGCAGTTGACGCCCGGCGGCACGTAGATGAACGAACCACCCGACCACACGGCGGAGTTGAGCGCCGCGAACTTGTTGTCACCGGGCGGGATCACGGTGCCGAAGTACTGCTTCAACAGCTCCGGGTACTCGCGGAGCGCGGTGTCCATGTCGCAGAAGATGATCCCCTGCTTCTCGAGGTCTTCGCGGTTGCGGTGGTACACGACCTCGGACTCGTACTGACTCGTCACGCCGGCGAAGTAGCGCTGTTCGGCCTCGGGGATGCCGAGCTTCTCGTAGGTCTTGCGCATCTCGTCGGGCAGTTGGTCCCAATCGTCGGTGACCTCTTGCGTCGGCTTGATGTAGTAGTAGATGTCGTTGAAGTCGATCGTCGGAATGTGGTCCGCGAACCACGCCGCCATCGGCTTCTTCTCGAAGCGCTGCAGCGACTTCATGCGGAACTTCGTCATCCAGTCGGGCTCGCCCTTCCACCACGAGATGTCCTGGACGACCTTCTCGTTCAGCCCCTTTTCGGGCTTGAAGACGTAGTTCTCCGCGTCACTCCAGCCGAGCTGGTACTTGCCGAGATCGAGTTCCTCAATGGCCACGATGGCTCCTCCGAATTTCCACTACCTAGATAGTAGTAAACCCCGTGGCCTTCGGGAATATGCCGAGGACCCGTCCGGCGACGGCCTCCATCTCGCCTTCCCCATCGACATCGTGGAGAAGGCCCACTTCCCGGTAGTAGTCGACGAGCGACGAGTGGTAGCGGTGAAACGTACGGAGCCGCGTCGCGACGGTGTGGGCGTCGTCGTCGTCACGGCCGCGGGCCGCCAGCCGGGCGCGCAGCTCGCCGTCGCTGACTCGGACGTGAATGGCGGCCCCGAGCCGACGCCCGAGCGACGCCAGGATCCCGTTGAGCGTCGCGGCCTGCTGGCGCGTCCGGGGGTAGCCGTCGAGGATGAAACCCCGCTCCGTGTCGGGTTGCGCGAGGCGATCCCGCACCATGCCGCGGGTGATGTCGTCGGGAACGAGCTCGCCCGCGTCGATGTACCGCTTGGCGCGCACACCGAGGCGAGTGCCGCGCTCGACGTTGTCGCGGAACAAGTCGCCGGTCGAGATGTGCGGGACCCCAAGGTGCTCAGCGAGGCGGACGGCCTGCGTGCCCTTACCCGACCCCGGCCCGCCGAGCAGCACGATGCCGGCGCACGTCGCGTTAGGAGGCGGCGGCGTGACCCGACCAACTCCCGAAGAGCGCGGCGTACGCGCCGCCGCGCATCACGAGATCATCGTGTGTCCCGATCTCGACGATTCCTCCGTCGTCGACCACGGCGACCATGTCGGCGCGTTCCGCCGTCGTGAGGCGGTGCGCGATCACGATGACGGTCCGACCCTCCATCAGCTTCGTCAGCGCGGACTCGACTTCGACCTCTGTGCCGGGGTCGAGCGAACTCGTCGCCTCGTCGAGCACGAGGACTTCGCTGTTGGCGAGCGCGGCGCGCGCCAACGACACGAGCTGACGTTCGCCGGCGGAGAACCGCGAGCCGCGCTCGCGTACTTCGGTGTGCAGCCCTTCGGCCAGCGACGCGAAGTGGTCAAGCACGCCGATGCGCGCCATTGCGGCCTCGACTTCGGCGTCGGTTGCCTCGGGCTTCGCCAAGCGAACGTTGTCGAGGATCGTGCCTTGGAAGAGGTAGCCCTCCTGCGGCACGACGGTGAAACGTTCGCGCATCGACTTAAACGTGGCGTCGCGCAGGTCGACGCCGGCGTACCGGACGCAGCCTTGCGTCGGGTCGTACATGCGGCTCAGCAGTTTGGCGAGCGTGGACTTGCCGGCGCCCGTCGGGCCGACGAGCGCGAGCCGTTCGCCCGGCTTGATCTGGATGCTGACGTTGTCGAGCACCTTCGGGCTGTCGGCGCTGTACGCGAACGTGAGGTCGACGGCCTCGAGCACGCCGCGCGCCGGCAAGTCGACGGCGGCCTTTCGCTCTTGCACCGGCGAGTCGGTGTCGAGCACGCCGAAGAGTTTGTTGAGAGCGGCGCCCGCGGACTGGAGCATGTTGAACAGCTGGCTCAACTGCTGCACCGGGTCGAACAGGTTCTGCAGCAACAACACGAAGGCGAAGATCGTGCCGATGGTGATCGTGCCGCTGTGCACGAACACGCCGCCGATGCCGACGACGATCGCCAGACCGGCGTTGCCGGCGAGCTCGACGACTGGGAAGTAGATCGCCGAGATCTTCACCGCATACGAGTAGGCGTCGAGCTGTTCCTGATTGTGGTGCTGGAATCGCTTCTCGTTGGCGGCCTCACGCCCGAACGCCTGGATGACGCGTACGCCCGACAGCCCCTCTTGGAACGTGGCCAGTGTTTGCCCGATGCGCTCGCGCACGACGAGGTAGGCGCGGTTGGACGCGCGCTGGAATTGGATGCTGGCGACCACGACGATCGGCAGCGACGCCAGGCACAGCAGCGCCAGCAGCGGCGAGATCACCAGCAGCGTCGAGATCGTGAAGATCAGCAACAGCCCGCTCGTGATGAACACGATGAGGCCTTGCTGCACGAGTTCTTGCAGCGAGTCGATGTCGCTGGTCATGCGGGCGACGAGCTTGCCCGTCTGCTGCATGTCGTAGAACCCGAGCGACATCTTCATCAGGTGATCGAAGACCCGTTCGCGCATGTCGCGCAGGAACCGCTCGCCGATGCGGTTCACCAGCAGGATTTGCGCACGCGACAGCAACGCGACCGCGACGGAGAACACCGCGAAGGCGATCGCCGCTCGGTTCACCGCAGTGACGTTGTGCTTGACCAACCCGTGGTCGACGCCGTAGCGAATGGCGGCCGGGCCGGCGACGGTCGCGAAGGTCCAGGCGATGAGGACGAACGCGCACAGGATGACGTCGCCGCGGTAGGGCCGCAGCATGCGGAACGCGCGGCGCATGAGGTGGCCGGCCTCGCCCTTTTCGAGCTTGTCGTCCTCTTCGACGGCGTAGCTGTTCCACATGCCCATTACGCCGCCACCTCCTCGGCCTGGGCGAGCACTTCGCGATAGCGCTCACAGTCGCGCAGCAGGTCGGTGTGGGTCCCCTCGGCGACGATGCGTCCGTTGTCGAGCAGTACGACCCGATCGGCGAGCGCGATCGTTGCCGGCCGGTGCGCGATCACGATCGTGGTGCGCCCCGCCATGACGGTGCGCAGCGCGTCGCGAATCTCGTGTTCCTTCGTGGGGTCGACGGAGCTGGTGGCGTCGTCGAGGATGAGGACACGCGGATCGGCGAGGATGGCGCGCGCAAGCGCAATGCGCTGCCGCTGACCGCCCGAGAGCGAGAAGCCGCGTTCACCAAGCTCGGTGGCGTATCCCTCGGGCAGCTCGGCGATGAACTCGTGCGCGCCCGCGAGCTCTGCCGCCTTTTCGATCCGCTCCTGCGAGGCGTCGGGATCGGCGAAGGCGATGTTGGCGGCGACGGTGTCGCCGAACAGGAACGTGTCCTCGAACACGATGCCGATCGACGTGCGCAGGTCGTTGAGCTTCACGTCGCGCACGTCGACGCCGTCGATTGTGATGGCGCCTGAGCCGACGTCGTAAAACCTCGGAAGGAGCCGTGCGACGGTCGTCTTGCCGCATCCGGTCGGCCCCACGATGGCGACGGCTTCGCCCGCCTGGATCGTGAGGCTGAGATCGGCGAGCACAGGCCGCTCGGCCTCCGGCGAATAGCCGAAGCTCACGTGGTCGAACCGCACCTCGCCGTTGCCAACCGGCAGCGCGACGGCGCCGGGCTTGTCGAAGATCTCGGGCTCGGTGACGAGGATCTCCTCGATGCGCTGCGCCGCGGCCACCGCACGCTGGCCTTGCGCGACCAGTTGGCCCGTCATCCGCAGCGGGAAGATCAGCATGTTGACGTAGAGGAGGAACGGCAACAGGTCGGTCGTCTTGAGGTCGCCGCTGAGCACGAGGTGGCCGCCATACCACACGACCGCCAGCAGCCCGAGCGCGGGAACGAATTCGAGCAACGGCAAGAAACCGGCGCGGACCTGCCCGGCGTACAAAGCCCGGTCGAGCACCCGCGCCGCCGTCTGCTTCATGCGCTGCGACTGATACGCCTCCGCGCCGAATCCCTTCACGACGCGGATGCCGGTGACGGTTTCCTCCACGGAGCTCGACACGCCGGCAAGTTCCTGCTGCAGCTCCATCGACACCGGATGGATCCGCTTCGCGAACCGATTGGCAAGCACGTTCAGCGCTGGCAGCGGAAGCAGCGCCAACAGGGCGAGCTTGAGGTTGAGCACGAGCACCACCGCGGCGACGAGCACGATCGTGAGCGCATTCGACACGGTGATCGGGATCATCACGATGAAGCCTTGAATCTGTTGCAGGTCGGTGGCGGCGCGCGACATCAACTGCCCCGTTTGGGAGTGGTCGTGGAACGCGAAGTGCAACCGCTGGAGGTGCGCGAACAGCTTGAGCCGCAGGTCCGTCTCGGCCCGATAGGCGATGCCGAAGGCGACATATCGCCGCAGACCGGTACAGATCCCCGAGATCGACGCGACGACGATGATGGCGATCGTCCACTTGCGCAGCGCGCCAGGCTCGTTCAACCTCACGCCGTGCTCCAGACCCTGGCGCGCCAGCAACGGCAAGGTCACCTTGGCGACCGTCCAGATCAATCCGGCAGCGACGCCGACAGCGACGGCCCCCTTCTGCTTGCCGATAGTCCGGCGCAGTAGGCGCCAACCATCAGAGCGCGCAACCCCCCCAGCCGATTGTGATGACGACATCAGAGCGATCCTACCGAGGCTGCTTTTCAACCCACGATTGATTAGAGGTAGAAACGCGCGCATGCGACGGCGGGCGCGGATACTCATCGCGCTCGTCGCGGCGGCGACGGCGGTGACGGTGCCCGCGCACGCAGCACCCTCCGGTGCGCGCATCACGAAGCTGACGCCGACGAGCGGTCCGGTCGGCAGCGTCGTGCACGTCGACGGAAACGGATGCGCCGGCAATGGGACGTTCGAGGTATCGAACGGAAACGGCGAGCAGTTCGACTTCACGTCGGAACCGGACGGAACGTTCTCCTTCGATTACAAGGTTCCGCCGGCCGAGGCGGGCGATCAGACGGAAAACTCCGTCTACGACACCTCGCTGTTTTGCGCAGCGACGAATCGGACGGCGAAGGGCGCGAAATTCGAGATCACGGGGCCGGTGTTCACACTCAAGCCGCCGTCGGCGCCGGTGGGCGCGTCCGTGCGCGTCGTCGGCCAGGGATGCGTGCAAGACGGCGCAGGACCCGACGACGGCGTCTTGCTCGTCGACGGCAAGCAGTTGCGCACGTTCAAGGCGGAGGGAGACTTCACCTTCGACTTCACATTCGTCGTCCCCGAGCTGACCGTCGACCGCAAGTACGTCGTGCAAATCAACTGCTTGATCCAGCGTTTGGAGTCCGCAGCGGGCGACGGCGGGCAGCGTTTCATCTCCCCTGGTCTGTTGCTCGTAACGTCGGGCGCCGTGGCGACCAATCCGACGACGACATCGAGGCCCGTGAGGCGCGCCAAGCCGTCGTCGTCGTCGAAACCATGGGGGCTCGTGCTGTCGGCGATCGCCGCCGCCGTCGCTGTGACGGCGCTCGTAGTGACGGTTCGCCGTCGTCAGGCCCACCGGCGGCTCCTCGAGGCATCGCCGGAATTCCAGGCTGAACGGGCAGCGCGCGAGGCAGAAGAACGCGAGGCGCGGCAAGCGGCCGACGAGGCGCGCCAGGTAGCCGCACGCAAAGCCGGTGAAGTCGCCGCCGCGGAAGAGGCCGCACGCGAAGCCGCGGAACAAGCGGCACGAGAAGCCGAGGAACGCGAAGCCGCCGAAGAAGCCGCACGTGCAGCCGAAGAACAAGCCGCACGCGAAGCCGCGGAAGAGGCTGCACGTGCAGCCGAAGAACAAGCAGCGCGCGAAGCCGAAGAACGCGAGGAGGCAGAACGAGCCGCCCGCGAAGCCGCCGAAGAAGCTGCACGTGCAGCCGAAGAACAAGCAGCACGCGAAGCCGAGGAAGAAGCTGCACGTGCGGCCGAAGAACAAGCAACGCGCGAAGCCGAAGAACGCGAAGCCGCCGAGCGAGCCGCACGCGAAGCGGAAGAACGCGCCGCCGCCGAAGAACAAGCAGCGCGCGAAGCCGAAGAACGAGCAGCCGCCGAAGAAGCTGCACGTGCAGCCGCAGAACAAGCGGCACGAGAAGCCGAGGAACGCGAAGCCGCCGAACGAGCGGCACGCGAAGCCGAAGAAGAAGCAAAGCGCGAAGCCGCAGAGCAAGCAGAACGCGAAGCGCGCGAAGCCGAAGAACGCGAGATGACCGCTGCCGCACAGCAGGCAGCGGCCGGGCCGCCTCGTCGCCGTCGCGGAAAACCGCTCAAGGCGAGGCGGTTCGCGGCGGTTCGCCAAACGAACGGCGACGTGGCCTACCCGGAGCCCCCGTTCGCCGATCAGCGCCCGTTCCAACTCACGGCGTTCGGCGACGTGCGCGTCGATCCGTACTACTGGCTGCGCGAGCGCGACAACCCCGACGTCATTGCCTATCTCGAGGCAGAAAACGCCTACGCCGAGACGGTCCTCGAGCCGCTCGGCGAGCTGCGCCAGCGCCTGTTCGACACCATCAAAGGACGCACGAAAGAGGACGACACCTCGCCGCCCGTGCCGCTACGCGGTTTCGAGTACTACTCCCGCACGGCCGAAGGGGCGCAATATCCGGACTCGTGCCGTCGCCCCCGCAACGGCTCCGACGGCGACGAAACGGTCATCCTCGACCGCAACGCCATGGCCGAGGGCCACGACTACCTGTCGTGTATCGGCCCCCACATCAGCCCGAACGACGGACTGTGCTTGTACGCGACCGACTTCGACGGCTCCGAGAAGTACACGATCCGCGTCCGCGACCTCGCCACACTCGACGACCTCGACGACGTCATCCCGGGCACCGCGGGCGACATGTGCTGGGTCACCGACGAGGTGTTCCTCTACGTGATGCTCGACGAGGCGCACCGGCCTTACCAGGTCCGCCGCCACGTGCTCGGCGACGACGCCAGTCACGACCCCGTCATCTACGAGGACAACGACGAGCGGTTCTTCGTGCGGGTTGTGCGCGACATCGCGGGCCGGTTCGTGTTCGTGCAGTCGGGCAGCAAGATCTCGAACGAAGACCACTTCTTGTCGGTCGAGGATCCGCTCGGCCCGCTCACCATCGTGGAGCCGCGCGTCGACGGTCTCGAGTACGAAACATGCGACGACGGCGAACGGTTCCTGATCCTCACCAACGCCGACGGCGCCGACGACTTCAAGGTCGTCGCCGCCGGGGTTGACCGGCCCGGACGCGCCAATTGGATCGACGTGTTGCCGCACCGCCAAGGGACACGCGTCACCGGAGTGGCGGCGTTCCAGACGTTCACCGCGGTGGGCGAACGCAGCGACGCCCTCACGACGATTCGGATCATCGACAAGGCGACCGGGGTGCAGCACGTCATGCACCACAACGAAGCCGTGTACGCCGCCGAGATCGACACGAACGCCGAGTGGGCAACCACGAAGCTGCGCTTCACGTTCACGTCGCTCAACACGCCGATGACCTGGATCGACTACGACGTCACGACCCGGCGGCCGAAGCTCGTCAAGCAACTTGAAGTACTCGGCGACTTTTCGCCCGCGGATTACGTCACAGCGCGCGAATGGGCGACTGCCGACGACGGGACGCGCATCCCGATCTCGATTCTGTGCCGGCGCGACTTCGACCCCGACGGCACATCCCCGTGTCTGCTCTACGGCTACGGCTCCTACGAGATCTCGATCGATCCGTACTTCTCGATCCCGCGGCTCAACCTCGTCGACCGCGGCGTGGTGTTCGCCATCGCCCACATTCGTGGTGGTGGCGAGATGGGCCGCAGCTGGTACGAGAACGGCAAGATGCTGCGCAAGCGCAACACGTTCACCGACTTCATCGCGTGCGCCCGCCACCTCGTCGACACCGGGTGGTGCGCCCCGGGCCAACTCGTCGCGCGCGGCGGTTCCGCCGGCGGCCTACTCATGGGCGCGGTCGCCAACATGGCCCCGCAACTGTTCAACACCGTGGTCGCCGAGGTTCCCTTCGTCGACGTCGTGACCACCATGTCGGACGAGACGATTCCCCTGACCGTCACCGAGTGGGAGGAGTGGGGCAATCCTCGCGACAACGCCGACGACTACCAGTACATGAAGTCGTACTCGCCCTACGACAACGTCGCCGAGGTCGACTACCCGGCGCTCTACGTCGAAGCGGGACTCAACGATCCGCGTGTGCAGTACTGGGAGCCGGCGAAGTGGGTGGCCAAGCTGCGGGTCACGAAGACCGACGACAACCCGCTCGTGCTGAAGACGGAGATGGGCGCCGGACACTCCGGCCCCTCAGGCCGCTACAGCGCGTGGGAGGACGAGGCCCGCGTGCAGGCCTTCATCCTCGATCGCCTGGGCATCGACTACTAACCCGGACGCCCCAGTCCCGATTCGGGACTGGGGCGTCATGCGGTTAAGGCGTCGGCCTACGGCTCCGGCGGTGCGGAGTCCTCGGGTGTGGTCTTGCCGTAACCCGGGGCGCTGTGGCCGTACGGGTCCTTGTTGGTCGAGCACCACGCGTTGTAGTTGGGCCCGTCCCTCTCCCAGTTCGGCGCGAGGCCGTTCGGCCACTCGAGGTAATGCCGCTGGCAATCCGGATACTCGATCCAGCCCTCGGCCTTACTTTCGGGCGGCGGCGACGTGTACTCCTGATGCCAACGCCATTCGACGGCGTCGACCACGAATCCGAACTTGCCCGTACCGGCGCCGACGAGCGCAGGACGCGGGTCGCTGGTGGGACCGTTGCCGCCGTAGCGGGTGACGGGATAGTGCTGCAGACCGTTCGTGAGGTTCTGCGGGGTCAGGTCGGGACCGGCGAACAGGACGCCGCCGATGAAGTCGAGCATCGAGTAGTACCAAGTGACGAGCGCGCCCGGGGCCTTGCAGAAGTCGGAGTTCGGGTGATTCGTGCTCGTGGCGTCGCCGTCGCTCTCGCCGTGATTCATGCCGACGTCGGTGCGCGGGTCACACGGCTTGCCGTCCGGGGCGACCTTGTGCGTGTCGTGGTACATCAAGAACGGGTCGCCGGCGCCGAAGCCGAAGCCGCCCGGAACGCCGAGGTTCGACGTGCCGAAGCTGCCCTGCACCTCGTCGTCGTCGTAAAGACGCTGCACCGTCGAAGAGTCGGAGTAGCCGAAGCTCGACCAGATCCACTCGGGCGAGTAGTTCTGCCCCTTCGCGGCGTTGAGCTGGAAGAGCGGGCCGATCGGTTCCGTCAGCATGAGCGCACTGGTGACGCCCGCAACCTTCATCTGGACGATGAGGTTCGAACCGTCCTGCTGCGCCTTGCCGAAGTTCGTGCCGTCGTAGCTGTAATCGCGGTTACCGATGACGTCCTTGCCGCAGTAGTGGTTGAGATCGCTCTTGAACTCGTTGGCGAGGCGTACGTCCTGCTCGTTGTTCGTGTGCACGATGCCGAAGACGCGGGTCTTGTCCTTGAGGTTGCCGTCGGGGCTGCGCGACGCCTTCTTGCCGACGAGCGTGCCGCACACGTAGCTCGCCTCCTGGCGAACGATCGTCGAACCGGTGGCGAACTGCGTCCACGCGAATGGGGCGAAGCGTGAGTAGTCCTGGTCCGAGAGCCACAACGAGCCGAAGTGCATCGGGCGATTGCAACCGCGCACGCCGGTCTTGCACGCGCCGTTCCCGCCGTCCTCCGCGTTGAGGTCAGCAGCCATGTTGTACGCACCGGCAGGTGACGCGCCTTCGAGGTTGTTGAACACCGCGAACGCCTTGTCGACCTCGGCGGCCTTGGTCGCACCGGCCTTGGTCTTCTCGGGGCACTGGTTCGAGCCGCCGTCGATGATGTTGGCGTTGAAGTGCCGACCGAAGTACTGGTTCTTCGGGTCGTCGCCCATCAGCTTGCGGATCTCCGGCGCGTAGCTCGCGGCGTCCCATCCGTGGCGGTTCCAGTACGCCACCATGACGTTGATCGCTTCGTTGATCTCGGCGGTCGCCTTGGTAGTGGTCTTCGGCGCGGCCCGGTAGAAACGCGTCGGGCTCGGCAGCGCGCCGCCGGCGGCGGTGATGGCGTTCACGACTGCGACACCGCAGTTCGTCGGGTCGGTCGAGAAGTCGAGCTGGATCGAGTCGTCGCTCACGCCCTGGTAGTACGGCTTCGGGCCGCGCGTCGTCGTCTGCGGCTTCAGCTGCGCGCCGATGGCCTTGGCCTGCGCGTCGTCGCCGCCGCTGAGCGCGCTCTTCTTCGCGCCTGCGCTCTTCGCGCCGTTGGCGGCGACAGTTGTCTCCGGCGTCAGCGGCGCGGTCGTCGACGACGAATCGAGATTGGCCGTCGTGTCCGGCGACGACGCCTGGACCTTGTCGCTCTTCGGCTTCGAGCAGCCCGCACCGACGAGCGCACATGCGGCGAGCAGCGCTACGACGCGAATGGTTCTTGTATTCATGGATCCCCCAGACGTGACGCCCCAGACGTCACTCAGCAGCCGAACCTTAACAAGGCGCCTGAGCTAGGTTGCGTCGGCCCTACGACGCGTAGGGATCGGGCATCCCGCTGGGGGATTCATTGTTCACACTGCAACGGAAAACGCTTACAGGCGCGGGCGCGTTCGTCGCCGGCTTCATCGCCATCGTCCTGCTCGGTAAGGGCGTCAACGGATACCTCGTCGACGGACTGCACCAATACGTCCCGAATGGGATCTTTCTCCAAGGCATCGTGCTCGGCGTGCTCAACGGCATGCTCGCCGTCGGGCTCGTGCTCATCTACCGCACGAATCGCATCATCAACTTCGCGCAGGGCGAGCTTGGTGCGTTCGCGGCGACGCTCGCTGCGGAACTGGTGCAGCGGTTCCACGTGCCGTTCTACGTCGCCGTGTTCATCGGCTTGCTAGCCGCGGTGCTCAGCAGCGCGTTCATCGAGTTCGTCATCATCCGTCGCTTCTCGAAGGCGCCGCGTCTCATCCTGACTGTCGCCACGATCGCGGTCGCGCAGATCCTCGGCGCGGTCGAAGTGCTCATCCCGTACCTCTTCAACAAGCACGCGCAGTTGGAGACGGGATTTCACACGCCGCTGACCAAGCACTTCGAATACGGCAAGGTGATCTTCGCCGGGGACCACATCGTCGCACTGGTCGTCACACCGATCGTCGTGGCCGGGCTCATCTGGTTCTTACGCGGGACGGGCTACGGCCTCGCCGCCCGCGCGTCCGCAGAGAACTCCGACCGCGCGCGGTTGCTCGGCGTGCGCGTCAAGCGCGTGTCGTTGCTCGTGTGGGTCATCGCCGGTTTCCTCTCCGCGCTCACCGCGATCCTCCAGGCGCCCATCACCGGGTTCCAGCTCGGCGCTATCACCGGATTCGGGTTGCTGATGCCGGCGCTCGCCGCCGCGGTCATCGGTCGCATGGAGAGCCTGCCGGTGACGTTCGGTGCCGCCATCCTCATCAGCACCGCACAACAGACGATCTACTTCGGGACGGGCAAAGCCGGGCCCGACACCGGCGTGATCTTTTTCGCGCTCCTGGTAGCACTCCTGGTGCAACGCCGCCGGCTCGGACGTAGCGACATCACCGAGTCGTCGTGGCAAGCGGTGCAAGAGGTCCGACCGGTCCCGCGCGAACTCGTCTCGCTGCCGGAGGTGCGTGTCCTGCGCTGGGGTGGGACGGCGCTCGGCTTGGTACTGCTGCTCGTGATTCCCCTCGCGCTGCAGCCCGACCGCATCAGCCTGGCGTCGGTGATCATGCTCTACGCGATGGTCGGCATCTCGCTCGTGTTGCTGACGGGTTGGAGCGGCAACGTCTCGCTCGGCCACTGGGCCATCGTCGGCGTCGGCGCGTTGCTGGGCGGTCGGCTTGCCAGCGTCGCCAACCCGCCCGACTTCTTCCTCGTGCTCTTGGTCTGCGGGTTGGCCGGCGCGTTCGTCGCCGTGATGATCGGCCTGCCGGCGCTGCGGATCCGCGGGCTGTTCCTCGGCGTCACCACGCTCGGGTTCGCGCTCGCCGCCGGCAGCTGGTTCTTCCAGTCCTTCGACATCTTCAAGCCGCGCGGCGCCATCCTGCGGCCCGTCATCTTCGGCATCTTCGACGTCACGTCGGAGCGGAACTTCTATTACGTCTGCTTGATCGCGCTCGTGCTGACGATGCTCGGAGCGCGCAACCTTCGCAACTCGCGAATCGGGCGA
>JBEEFR010000081.1:0-14181 GCA_041166285.1 Actinomycetota bacterium
TCGCCGCGCCGTCGCCGCGTGATTCTTCGAGGCCGGCGCCGATCGTGAGCGCCAGCGCGTCGAACAGGAGATCCTCGTCGCGTAGCCCGTAGCGGTTGACGGCGAGGTCGCGGATCTTCTGCGCGGCGCGCAGCTTCCACTCGGGCGTGCGTGCCTGACCTTCCTCGTCGATGCACGTGCACACCACAGCCGCACCGAACTCCGCCGCCATCGTGAGCACCTTGTGGAAGCGCGTGTTCTCGCCGTCGCCGTCCTCGAGGTTGACCGAGTTGATGATCGCGCGCGACCCGAGGCGTTCCAGGCCGGCGCGGATGACGTCGGGCTCGGTCGAGTCGAGCACGATGACAGCGTCGATGCGCTCGGCGAAGCGGCGGGCCAACTCGCTCATGTCGGGCACGCCGTCGCGGCCGACGTAGTCGACGCACACGTCCACGGCGTGGCTGCCTTCCTTCACGCCGTCGCGCGCGATGCCTTCACACGTGTCCCAGTCCTCGGACAGCAGCGCGTCGCGGAACGCCTTCGAACCGTTGGCGTTCGTGCGCTCGCCGATGACGAGATAGCTCGTGTCCTGACGCAGCGGCACCGCGCTGAACAACGACGACACGCTCGGCTCGATGATCGGCTCGCGCGTCTTCGGCGTGAGGTTGCGACAGCGATCGACGACGGCCTTCAAGTGCGCCGGCGTCGTGCCGCAGCAGCCGCCGACGACCTCGATGCCGAGCTCGGTGATGTTGTGCGCGTGGGCGTCGGCCAACTGTTCGGGCGTGAGGTCGTAGTGCGTGTGCCCGTCGACGATCGACGGTAGGCCCGCGTTAGGAACGCACCGGATCGGGAACGGCGAGTAGCGCGACAGGTGCCGAAGGTGCTCGTGCATTTCCTTCGGGCCGGTCGCACAGTTCAGGCCGAGCACGTCGGGGCGCATCGCGCCGATCGACGCCAGCGCGGCGCCGATCTCGGTGCCGAGCAGCATGCGACCGGTGGTCTCGATCGTGACGCTCACCTCGATGGGCACCACGCGGCCCACCGCTTTCATCGCCCGGCGGGCGCCGATCATCGCCGCCTTGACCTGGAGCAGGTCCTGACACGTTTCGATGGCGAACAAGTCGACGCCGCCGTCGAGCAGGCCGCGGGCGGCCTCTTCGTAGGCGTCGCGCAACTCGGCGAAGGAGATCCAACCGAGCGTGGCCATCTTCGTGCCCGGACCGAGGTCGCCGGCGACGAACCGGTCACCGTCGTAGGAGTCGGCGACCTCGCGGGCGAGCGCGGCGGCGGCGTACGACAACTCGTAGCCGCGCTCGGGGATACCGTACTCGACCAGGACGGTGGAGAAGCTGCCAAAGCTGTTCGTGGTGGCCACGTCGCAGCCCACGTCGAAGAACGACGCGTGGAGGTCGCGGATGACGTCGGGCCGCGTGACGTTGAGGATTTCGGGGCAGCCCTCGAATTGCGGGCCGCCGAAGTCGTCGATCGTCAGGTCGCGGGCGTGCAGGTTGGTGCCGGTGGCGCCGTCGAACACGATGACGCGATCGTGGACGGCCTTGAGATAGTCACGCATCTGGCCCTCCAGGCTACGGCCTCCGGAGCTGATCGGTTACCTCAATAAGGGCCGCAACACGACGAGGCCGCCGGCGCGGGCGCGTTCGGACCCGGCGTCGGTGCGCTCCCAGCCGGATGCAGCGAGAAAGTCGTCGACCTCTTCGGGTTCCAACACCGTTCGCACGGGTTCGCCGAGGCGCGCCACGGCGTGGCGAAACGCGACAGACGAGGACAAGCCGCGCCCGTTGATCGACAGGCTGATCGCCACGCGGCTGCCGGCGGTCGCCACCGACGCCATCCCCCGCAGCACGCTGGTGAGTACGGGCCGGTCGAGATAGATGGCGATGCCCTCGAGCGTGAAGACCGTCGGCTGCGTGGGGTCCAACGCCGCGGCGCGCAGTGCGGTCCCCACGTCCGTGATTGCGAAGTCGGCCGGCACGAACGCGATGTGCTCGGTCGGGAGCCCGAGTCGTTCGACGCGCGCCACTTTGTCGGCTTGCGTCGACGGGTGGTCGACCTCGAAGAAGCGCACGCCGGGCTTCGCGTAGCGCCACGCGCGTCCGTCGTAACCGGCAGCGGCGATGACGATCTGCGTGACGCCGCGCTCGAGCGCGCCGACCACGACGCGGTCGAAGAACATGGTGCGCGCCTCGAGGTGGCGCGTGAG
Source organism: Actinomycetota bacterium (assembly GCA_041166285.1). GTDB lineage: Bacteria > Actinomycetota > Acidimicrobiia > Acidimicrobiales > JACCXE01 > JACCXE01. Next base: position 2,204 of record JBEEFR010000081.1, read on the forward strand.
CAGGTTGGTGCGCGTCCGCGTCCCGGCGGCGACGTCGCCCGTCAGGCGTTCGTCGGCTTGCGGGTCGCCATAGTCGGTGGATGCGCGTGGAAACGTAAGGCGCTGTGCCGCGACGCGCCGCGCCGTCTCGGAGGCGACACCATCACGCATCGCTCCGGCTTACCAGCCGAAGCCGTTGGCGCTGGGCCACAAGCGCAGGACGCCGACGGCCCAAACCTTGCTCCAGTGGGCGCGGTTGTCCTCGAAGTCGCGCCACAACTGCGCGCGGAACTCCGACGGCAACACGTCGGCGAACGGCAGCGAGTCGTCGAGCACCGCGGTGCGCATCGTGGGGCGCAGCTGACCTTGCATCCAGCGGTCGATCGGGAGTGTGAACGTGCGCTTCTTTTGCGGCGTCGTCACGCCCGCAGCTTCGGCGAGCAGGAGCTTGCCGGCGACGCGACGCGCCGGCGGCAACGCGAGCGCGGTTTCCACGACGCGGTCGTCGAGGAGCGGCACGCGTACTTCGAGACTGTGCGCCATCGAGGTGGTGTCGGTGTCGGGGAGCAACTGGTCGCGGAGGTACGACCCGAGCTCGAGCAGCGTGACCGCGTCGAGGGGCTCGTCAACGACGCCGTTGACGAGCTGGGGCCGCGCCATGCCGATCGAGGCCAGCTCGTCGGCGTCGAAAAGGCTCCGCATGGCGTGGTACGCGCCCGCGATGCCTGGCGCCGCGCCGACGGCGCGCGCAAACGGACGAGTGCGGTCGTTGGCGCGCAGCAACCGCGTCAGCGAGCTGCGTCCCGCTGCGGGCAGACGGTTCAGCCACGGCGTCAGGCGCCGCAGCCGCGGAACCAGGTCGAAGGTCCGGTAGCCGGCAAACAACTCGTCGCCGCCGAGCCCGGAGAGCGCGACGACGAGACCGGCCTGGCGAGCGGCGCGGCACACGAGCCAGCTGTTGAATCCGTCGGCCGTGGGTGAGTCGAGTGACGTGAGGAACTTCGGGAACAACTCCGTGGCGTCCGACGCCGTCGTGGGAATCTCCGCGTGGTCAAAGCCGAGCTGGCGCGCCGTCGCCGCAGCCATTTCGCCTTCGTCGAACTCTGACTCCTCGGGGAACGTCACCGTCAGGCTCTGCTGCGCGCCGTTGCGCGCCGCCAACGTCGCGACCGCCGTCGAGTCGGTTCCCGACGACAGGAACACCCCGACCTTCCGGTCGGCGACGAGGTGGCGCGCCACGGCGTCGCTCACAGTCGCTGCGACTTCGCCCGTCGCGCGTTCGGGGTCGAGCAGGTCAGCGCGCTGCGAGAACACCGGGCGCCACCAGCGCTGCAGCGCCGGTTCGCCGCCGCTCCACAGCAGCGCGGTACCGGGCGCCAGCTGTTCCACGCCGCGCACGATCGTCGCTCCGGAAGGCACGACACCCTTCGTGAGGTATCCGGCAATGACGTCATCGTTGGCAGTGCCGTCCACGTAGCCAGCCCGCGCGAGGGCGCGCTGTTCAGACGCGAACGCGATGCCATCGCGCGTGCGCGCCCAGTAGAGCGGCTTGATGCCAAGACGATCCCGCACCAGCGCCGCCGTGCCGGAGTCCGAGTCCCACACCGCAAAGGCGAACATGCCGCGCAATCGCGACGCCATCCGCGCGACGTCTCCGCCCACGTAGCGCCACAGGTGCACGAGGCATTCGGTGTCGCACTGCGACCGGAACGCGAACCCCGCGGCCGTGAGTTCGGCGCGCAGTTCCTTGAAGTTGTAGATCTCGCCGTTGAAGCAGGTCCACACTCGCCCGTCGGCGTCGGACATAGGTTGGTCAGCCGTGGGCGCGAGGTCGATGATGCGCAGCCGCACCGCGCCGAGCGTCGCTCGCACGCCCGTAGGGCTCGTCAGCGACCAACTGCCATGGGCGTCGGGGCCGCGGTGGTCGATGGCGCGCAGCATGGTTTCGACCCGCGTCAGCGCGTCGTTCAACGAGCCCGTGTTTTCGAGCCCTAGTTCCCCCGCTATCCCGCACACTCTGCCGAAAAGGTACATGGCGTCCACATGAGCCGCAGGCGGATCGTGCTCGTCGACCAGTACTTCCCGCCCGACGCCGCCGCGACGGCGCGGATCGTCGACGACTTTGCGGCTGCGTGCGCGCGCAGCGGGGCACCGCTGACAATCGTGTGCGGGTATCCGTCGTACGACGCGCCGACGCGTCCCGCGTGGCGACCTTTGCGGCGCGTGCGCGCGCCCGGAGTAACTCGCTATGTGGTCGGGAGCACCGGCTTCGACCGGCGGTCGGCGGCCGGACGTCTGTGTAACTACATGACGTTCATCGTTTGTGCGGGTGTGCTCGTGCCGTTCCTTGCGGCGCGGGCGGCGTTCGTCGTGATGACCGACCCGCCGATGGCCCCGCTGCTGGCGTGGTGGGCCAAGCGCGTCGGTCGGGTGCATTCGGTCACGATCTGGATTCAGGACCTCCACCCCGACTTCGGCGTCGCTGCGGGCTTGCTCCGCGATGGGTGGGCCGTGCGGACGTGGCGCCGCGGCCTACGCGCTGCCTTACGCGCGGCCGACGAGGTCGTGGTGCTCGGCCGCGACATGGCCGAGCGCGTGCACGCGATCGCGGACGTGCCGACACGAGTCGTGCACAACGGCTGGTCGGGAGTAACCCCGGCGCCGGCGGATGGCGCGCCACCGGGCGGCCGGCCTCTGCGGGTGATGCACTTCGGCAACCTCGGCTTCGCCGGACCGTGGGCGTCGGTGCTCGCCGCGGCGCGCGACCTCGACGGCGTCGCCGAGTTCGTGTTCGTCGGTGGAGGCGCCGCGGAGGGCGAGTTCGCCGACGCGCCGGCGAACGTGTCGCTCGCCGAGCGCGTGTCGCACGACCACGTTCCCGTCCTGGCCGCGCAGGCCGACCTCTTGCTCGTCGGTACCCGCGCCGGGATCGAGGGCTACGTCGTGCCGAGCAAGGGTTACGAGATGATGGCGTTGGCGCGCCCGTTGTTCGTCGTGGCCGCGCCGACGGCCGAAATGCGGCGGCTGGTCGAGCAACACGAGTGTGGCGTCGCCGTCGACGACGACCCGTCGGCGATCGTCACGGCACTGCAAGCCGTGTCGCGCGGCGACCTGCCGGCAATGGGCGAACGCGCGCACATCGCCGCCGCTGCCTACACGCGTGCCGGACAATTCACGGTGCTCGTCGAGGCGTTGAGCCCCGCCTAGCCTCGGTTCGTCATGCTTACCCTCGGCATCAACGCCTATCACGGTGACGCCTCGGCGGCGATCTTCCGCGACGGCGAACTCGTCGCCGCCGTGGAGGAGGAGCGCTTCACGCGGCAAAAGCACCAGGCGGGATTCCCCTCAGAGTCCGTGCGGTGGTGCCTCGCAGAGGTCGGCGCGTCGATCGACGACGTGGCGCACGCCGCGGTCAGCCGCGACCCGTTCGCCCACTTGCCGCGCAAGGTGCTGTGGACGCTGCGGCATCGGCCGACGCGCCAATCGGTTACGGCGCGCGTCAAGAACACGGGAAGCATCCTCGACGCCGACGACGCGCTCGCACGCGCGACCGGTCGCGTCACCGGCAAAGAGCTGCGGACGAAGCTGCACCGCGTCGAGCACCACCGCGCGCACCTCGCCAGCGCGCTGTTCTCGTCGCCCTACGAAACCGCGGCGTGCGTGACGCTCGACGGCATGGGCGACTTCCTCAGCTCGGCGTGGGGAAGAGGCGTCGGCAACAAGCTCGACGTGCAAGGCGTCGTCGCGTTCCCCGACAGCCTCGGGGTGTTCTACACGTCGTTCACGCAATTCCTCGGGCTGCCGGCGTTCGGCGACGAGTACAAGCTGATGGGACTGGCGGCCTACGGCGAACCGACGTTCCTGCCGCAGCTGCGCGACGTCGTGCGTCTCGGTGAGGGCATGCGCTACGAGCTCGACCTGTCGTACTTCACTCACCACGACAAGGGCGTCGAGATGACGTGGGCCGAAGGCTCCCCGGCGCTGGGCGCGATGTACTCGCCGCGCATGGTGGAGGTGTTCGGCGCCCCGCGCGAGTACCGCGCCGAACTTACGCAGCGCGACATGGACCTCGCATGTTCGGTGCAGCGCCGACTGGAAGAGGTCGAGCTCGAATACCTGCGGCGGCTGCACGGGCGCGTGCCCGAACGCTGCGTGGTGATGGCGGGCGGCGTCGCGCTCAACGTGCTCACCAATGGGCTGATCCGTTCCCAGACTCCGTTCGAGGACGTGTGGATTCAGCCGGCGGCGAACGATTCCGGCACCGCCATCGGCGCCGCGCAGTACGTGTTGCACCACGAACTCGACCACCCGCGCACGTGGACGATGACGCACGCGTACACCGGCCCGCAGTACGACGACGCCGCGTGCAAACGGGCGCTGGACGCCGCCGGCCTCGAGGCCACCCACTACGACGACGCCGAACTGCTGCCCCTCATCGCGCGGCGCTTGCGCGACGGCGCCATCGTCGGTTGGTATCAAGGCCGCGCCGAGTTGGGGCCGCGCGCGCTGGGGAATCGTTCGATCCTGTGCGACCCGACGCGCCAAGACGCGAAAGACGTCTTGAACTCTCGGGTGAAGAACCGCGAGAGCTTCCGGCCCTTCGCTCCCTCGGTGCTGGCGCACAAGGCGGGCGACTGGTTCGACGACGCCTACGAGTCGCCGTACATGTTGATGGCGTTCAAGGTGCGCGCCGACAAGCTCGGTCAGCTGCCCGCGATCACGCACGAAGACGGCACGGCGCGCGTGCAGACCGTCACCGAGGACACGAACCCGCGCTACTTCGGGTTGCTTTCGGCGTTCGACGCGTTGACGGGCGTGCCCGTGCTCCTGAACACGAGCTTCAACGAGAACGAACCGATCGTGTGCACACCCGAGGAGGCGACGGCGTGCTTCGCCCGTAACGACATGGACGTCCTCGTGCTCGGCAGTTACGTCGTAGACCGCACCGCCTAGGGTCGCGTCCATGGGAGACATGGACGGCAAGGTCGTTCTCATCACGGGCGGCAACACGGGCATTGGCAAGGAAACCGCAGTACAGCTCGCGAAAAAGGGCGCTTCTGTCGCCATCACCAGTCGCGACGCCGCCAAGGGTGCGGCTGCAGCTGAAGACATCGTCAAGCGCGGCGGGACCAGTGACGTACCGCTGTTCTCGCTCGACCTCGGCTCCTTCGCGTCGGTCCGCGCCTGCGCAGCCGACGTGCTCGAACGGCTGCCGCGTCTCGACGTCCTCGTGAACAACGCCGGCGCCATGCTGTCCGATCAGCGCGAAACGCAGGAAGGCTTCGAGATGACGCTCGGCGCCAACCACCTCGGCACGTTCCTGCTCACGTCGCTGCTGCTCGACCGCGTGCGCGCCGCCGGTGCCGGGCGCGTCGTCACCGTCGCGTCGATCGCCCACCGCGGCGCCAGCGACGTCACCGAGGCCGACTTCTACCCGCAGGACAACTACCGCGGCATGACCGCCTATTCGAAGTCGAAGTTCTCCAACATCCTGTTCGCCCGCGAACTCGCCAAACGCGAGAAGAGTGCGGGCAGCGACGTGTCGTCGTTCGCTGTACACCCCGGCGGCGTCCGCAGCGAGTTCGGCCTCGGGGGCGACGGCAGCTCACTCATCGAGTTCGGCCTCAAGCTCGTCTACCTCACGCCGCTCTACATCTCGACCTCGGCGGGCGCCGGGCCTTCGGTCTACTGCGCCAGCCAGCCCGGCCTCGAAAGCCAGACCGGTTCGTACCTGCAGCGCTCGGCGTTCGGCAACTGGGGTCCCGTCAAGATCAGTCAGCCGAACGACGCCGCGCAAGACGACGCGAAAGCGGCCGCGTTGTGGGAGCTGTCGGAGAAACTGATCGCCAACGCGTCGTCGTAAGCGACGCCTACTCGGCGATGCCGACCGGGGACCCGTCGATGATCTGGTCGAGGTACTCCGAGAGGCCGTAGCCGACGGTGCCGTCTTCGAGCGTCCACTTGGTCATGCCTTCGGAGATGCGCGTGACCAACCCTTCGCGGCGGTTGCGGAGGGGGATGAGGTTCATAACCTCACCCTTGACCGTGAATTCCTTGTCGCCTGACGTCAGCTTGACGGTGAGGTTGCGGTGGTACTGCTCGTCACCTTGCCAGTCGGTCTCGATGCGCACGTCGTTGATGAACTTGTTCGTTTCGCCGTCCCACAAGAACCCGGCGCGGGAACCGTCGCTCTCGCGCCGCGCGATGCGCGACGCCATAAAACCGAGCTTCGGTCCGAAGTTCGCCGTGAGCCAGCGGTAGTAGTACGGCGCCTGCCACGTGCGCGGGCCCCACGAGTGGTCACGCAAACCGAAGCCGTTGATCTCAAATCGCTCGTCGCCGACGGTGATGACGCCCGTTGCCGACACGAGTTGCTCGTAGTGCCCGCGGGCGAACTCCTCGCCCTCCTTCTCGTGGTTCTCGTCAGACTCGCCGCCGAACATGTCGGAAACGCCCGCGTAGTCGAGCTTGACGCTGCACGGCACGCGCGGATTCTCGGTGAACGCCTTCTTCGGGTCCGCCATTTGCAACGGGTCCTTCAGCATCAGGACTTCACCGTCGTACTCGACGGTCAGCGCCTTGAACGGCTCGACGACCGTGAACTTGATCCCGCCGGCGTCGAAGGCGTCGTTGTTGTCGATCTTCGGGCGGTTGAAGTAGAAGCCGACGCGGCCGTCGGGGAAGTAGAGGCACACCGTCATCTCGGCGTAGCCCTCGAGCGCACGGTTGCCGCAGCGGAACCACCCGCCGAAGTTGCTCGCAGGGTCGAACACGTTGAAGTACATCGACTCGTTGAACGTCGACTTCTCGCCCTCGAGCGAGTGCATGTATTCGTCTTCGGGCAGCAACCTGATGGCCATGAAACCGGACGGTAATCCGTCCGCTTTCAAGCCCGCGCTTTTTCCCCGGGCGGCGAAGCCGCCCTCCTCCGCAACGTGGGGCCCCTCGCTTCGCTCGCCCCACGGCGGCCGTTGTCAGGAATCTACGTCAGAGCAATCCCAACTGCTCAGTCCGGCTGGTGCGGTCGGTGACCGGTTCCCACGACGACCTGCCGCGGCGAACCTCGACGCGATCGATCGGCAGCGACAGCGTCGCGCCCTTGTCGTCGATGACGCGCAACGAGCCGTCGGTCTCCACGCCCGCGAGACGACACTTCGACCAGCGCTCGTTTCCCCGGCGGCGAAACCGCGCCGCCTCGCCGGGCCGGAGTCCGAGCGCGACTAACGCGTCGCTCAACGCGCGCCGAGAGTGACGAGTTCGTCGAAGCTCTCGGCGATGAAGTCGCGCAGCGCCGCCGGCTCGTCGACCGCCGCGGGATCGGTCACAAGGCCGAGGTCGAGTGAGCCCTCGTACGACATCACCGTGGCGTTGGCCGCGGTGCCGCCCGTCGGTCCCATCGGGTGGTTCGACAGTACGCGCGCTCCCGAGACGTACAGCGGGAACGGGGCGCCCCGCACGTTCGAGCACGCGAAGTCGACCGTCTCGATCTGTTGGCGCGCCACGGCGACGATCAGCGGCGACGGCAGGCTGGTGAACAACCCGGCGAGCGCCCAACCGAGGCCGGGGTCGCGTGCGCCTTTGATCTCGTTGAGCTTGGCGGAGATGGCGTTGAACCGTTCGACGGGGTCGGGAGCGCTCGACAACACGATGCGCGCCGGTACGAAGTCGTTGCCGCCGACGGACTTGTCCGAGCGAGTGTTGAGCGGGATCGACACGCGGAACTCGTCGACGGACGCGTCGCGCTTGGCGTGATACTTCGCGGCGGCGCCGACGACCGCCGTGACGAACAGGTCGTTGATGGTGCCGCCGAGTGCCTTGGCCGAGCTCCGCACGTCTTCGAGCGAGACGCGATAGGTCTCGCAGTGGCGTTCGGCACTGCGCCGGCCCGCCCAGATCGGAGAACGCGCCTTGTCGGTGACGACGAGTTGTTCGATCGTGGTCTTCACTGTGGCCCACGGGTCGTCGCGCAGCGTGCCGGCGACGACGCGTCCGAGAGCGACCGGGGTGCGGATCGCGTCCGACGCCGCGTCGGTCAGCGTGCTGAGGAAGCCCGCGATGCCGCCCGACGCCCCGAGCGTCGTCTCGTCGATCGTCGGGTCGGGCGCGGCGCGCACCGGCTCTTCGTCCGGGGAGAGGTCGAGGAAGGACGCGGACAGGCGAATGCCGCCGACGCCGTCGGTGATGGTGTGGTGGAACTTGGCGAGCAGCGCGCTGCGGCCGCCGGACAGGCCCTCGACGATCGTCAGTTCCCAGAGCGGGTGCGCGTGGTCGAAGCTGCGGCTGAGTACCGCGCCGGCGTGGTCGAGCAGCGCGCGGTCATCGGCGCCCTTGAGCTCTTCGCGGTGCAGGTGATTCGACAGCTCGAATTCGGGGTCGTCGCGCCACATCGAGCGGCTCCCGAGCGGGCCCGGCTCGACGCGTTGGCGCATGCGGTCGACACCGGCGACGGCGCCGGCGATGCGTCGGGTGAAGCGATCGTGGTCGACGGGGCCGTCGAGAAATGTGACCGTCATGAACGACGACGCCAGGCTCGGGTCGCGCTCGGCAGCCCACATCACTGCCTCAGCGTCGGAAAGTCGTTCAGCCACTGGTCACCTCACTTCTGTACGTACGTCCACTTGAACTCGTTGAGTTCCGGCCACTCTGTCATCAACGCGACGACCCTCTCGACCGTGCTGATCGCGGCAGCGCTGTCACCTTCGGGCCGGCTGCGCATGCGGATGAAGGTGGCGGCGTCACCGACGATGAAGGTCGGCACGCCGAACACCTTGTGATCCTTGACCGCGTTCATGTGGATCTCGCGGAACTGCTCGTTGCGTTCGGGCGCGGCGGCCAGGATCTTGGCGTCGTCGAGGCCGACCGACGCCAGCACCTCCGAGAGCACCGCCGGGTCGCGCGTGTCGAGTTGCTTGTCGTGGCGCGCTGCGAACAGCGCGATGTGGGCGTCGAGGAACTTGTCCGGATATTCGTCGCGGACCACCAGCGACGCCAGACCGGCGAGCAGGGCGGGGCCCGCTTCCGGGTTGTCCCACACCGGAGTGCCGCCCTCCTCCACGTGCGCTTGGTTGAGCGAGAACGGCAGGAACGTGACGTTCCAATCGGCGCCGCCCTGCAAACCAGCGACAACGTGCTCGTGCATGTTGCGGGCCCAGGGGCAGCGATAGTCGTACGTAACGGCAAATTCGAGCTTGCTCATGGCGACCTCACGGTAGAGGGAAAAGGTGGGCGATGGCGACGCCGATCCCCAAACCGACCACGATTCCGCCGACGACGTCGGACGCGTGGTGGATCCGCACGTAGGCGCGGCTGAAGGCGACGACCATCGCCAACGGAAACAGCACCGGCGCCCACGGTGTTCCCTGGCTGAGCAGCACGGCCGCGCAGAAACTGGCCGTGGCGTGGCCGCTCGGGAAGCTGGTGGTCCGCGGGGTGCGCAGGCGATGGGGGCGCGGCTTCTGCGCGACCGGGCGCGCCCGGCGGAACAGCGACTTGATCCCGATGTTCACCAGAATCGACTGGAAGACCTCGGCGCACGCAGCCCTGATTGCGGCGAAGTGCGCCGCCTCAGTGCCGCCGACGCCGGTGAAGTAGCGCACGATGGCAATGCCAAACCACAACACACCGTGGTCGCCGACGGCAGACGCCGCGTAGAACACGCGGTCGGCGAAGCGATTACCACGCAGTCGATCGATGCGGGCGTCCGTGCGGGCGTCGAACCGATCGACTGCTTCCCTAAACGGCAATCGCTATCTCATCGGAGAACGCGGGGTCGGGGTCGCGCGTGAGGCGCGGCGCCGCCGCAGGGTCACCGCCGAAGACGGGGCACCACTGCTGGAACGAGCACCAGCTGCACAGCGGTCCCGGGTTCGGGCGGAAGTCATCGCGCTCGCACGCGGTTTCGATCGCCTTCCAGATCGCGTTGGTGCGGATCTTCAGGCCGCGCACCGACTGGTCGGTGGGCACGGTGATGATCGCTTCGGGTTCGCGCAAGTGCAGCAACTGAATGCGATCGGGGCGGCGCCCGATCGTCGCCTCGCACATCGCGGCGTAGAAGTGAACGCCCGCGAGGCGCTTCGCCTCGAACTGCACGCGGGGCGCCGTGCCCGTCTTGTAATCGGTGACGACGAGGGCACCGTCGGGGGCGAGCTCGAGGCGGTCGATCACGCCGCGCACGATGACGCCGCCGAGATCGGCTTCGAGGCGCAACTCGGTGCCGAGCACGTTGACGTCGTTCGGGTCTTCGAGGCGGAACAGGTTGAGGACGAGCACCGCTACGTCGTCCCAGAACAGCGCTTCGTCTTCGGCGCACAGTTCGAGCCCGGCGTACTCCGGGTGCTCGGCGTACTCGGCGCGCACGAACGCCAGCTGGGCGATGGCCGTCTCGCGGGTGCGCTGGCCCGGACCGAAGTCGTAGAACAGGCGCTCGAGGCAGCGGTGCACGATCGTGCCCTTGGTGGTGTGGATCGACGGGGGCTCGTAGATGCGGTCGATCGAGGAGAAGCGGAACGCCAGGCCGCAGTGCGTGAAGCTTGACACCTTCGAGGGTGACAGGGCCGACGGCAGTTCCAAACTCACGCCACCGACGTTACGCCCACGGTGTGACGAGCTAGAGGATTCCGCGGATGACGGCGACGACCCCGCCGATGGCGGCGACGAGGAGCAGCAGGTTGCGCACGATGCGGTCGTCCATGCGACGGGCGATCCGGGTCCCGCCGATCCAGCCGACGAGCATGGCGACGCCGAACGCCGGAAACAGCGATGCGTGCTTGACGTGGGGCACGCCGCGTACGGCGAAGCTCACGACGTTGATGGCGAAGAAGTACGCCTGCACCGTCGGCCGGTACGTCGCGGAGGGCCAGTCGGCGTTGACGGCGTACATCGCCACCGGTGGGCCACCGACGCTCGTAGCGACGTTCATCGCGCCGGAAGTGGCCCCGGCGAGCACCGCGCCACGACGGCCGCGCAGGCTCGGCGCGCGCCACCCCGTGGCCAGCAACGCGATGGCCCCGAGGATCACGACCCCGTTGATGACCGACAGCGCGTCTGTGTCGAGGCGCTTGATGAGCACACCCACGATCGGGATCACGACGGCAGCCGGAACGAACAGGCGTAGCGCGGCTCGCCAGTCGGCGTGCCGGCGTTCGTGGGTGAGCATCACGAGATTGAGGCACGCCGCCAGGACGTTCATCGTCGGCACCGCTGCGGCGGGTCCGACCGCCAGCGATACGAACGGCAACGAAACCAGCGAGAAGCCGATCGCCGTGATCGCCTGGCCGGCGGCGGCGACCATGACGGCGACGACCGCGAGAACCAGCCCCGCGTCCAACGACTACGTCCCGCTGAACGAGGCGCGGATCGAAGCGACCGTCCGCTCCGGATCGACGAGGCAGCCGAAGTGGCCGTGGTCGGCCCAGACGTCAACGGTGGCGTGCTGCAGGCGCGCCGCCAGCAGCGGCAGCACCGCAGGGCCGGTCGCGTCGGTGTTCTCCCCGCACACCAGCGACACGGGGCACGCGACTTCGGCGAGATGCGAGTACGCGCCGTGGCGACCGCCCATCTCGTAGGTGCGCGCTTCGCTTTCAGGTTCGCACGCGAGGCGCGCCGACCCGTCGGGTTGGTCGACGAGTCCGCACGCGAGGTAACCGTCGAGGCAGCGCGGGTCGAGCCACATCAGCGGCGGCTTCGACGAATAGTTGGCGTGCGCTTCTTCGCGCGACGCGAACGTCGCGCGGCGGCGGCGCGCGCCGTCCGAGAGGCGGTTGCCGTTCGGCGTCGGCTGCACGTCGGCCGGTTCGTCGATCGGGAAGATGATCGGCTCGTACGCCCAGATGGCTCGGAAGGTGCCGGGACGGCGGATCTCGGCGAGCACCAGCAGCGCGCCGCCGCACGAGTGACCGGCGCCGAACGGATGCTGCAGGTCGAGCTCGTCGACGACAGCGAGCGCGTCGGTGGCGAAGCCGTCCCACGCGTACTCGTCGTTGGGTGCAGGGCCGGACGCG
>JBEEFR010000082.1:0-5960 GCA_041166285.1 Actinomycetota bacterium
CTGAACGACCGCTTCGGCTGCGGTGTGCGACGAGCCCTCGCCGCTAATGGCGCCGCCGAGGTCGTTGACCACGACGTACGCGCCGCGCCGAGCCAACTCGAGCGCGTGCGAGCGGCCCAAGCCGCCGCCCGCGCCCGTGATGATTGCCACCTTGCCGTCAAAACTGAGATCACTCATGACGAGTGATCCTAGGAGTTAGCGGTAGATGTTCACGGTGTCGTCGAGGCCGAAATCGGCGGGATTGCCGCGACCGGTCGCGGCGAGGACGAACAGTCCGGGGTTACCGGTGACGCGGTCGCCGCCGCCTTTGATGTCGACCTCGGGCATGCCGTCGAGCGCGAGGGTCGCCGGACCCCACCCTTGATCCTCGAGGTGGAACGCGACGTGGCTGAGCGCGGCGACGAGCTCGGCGTGGTTCGGGTGGTGGCCAAGGCCAAGCGCGTCGTCGATGTCGTCGGCGTGGACGGCGGCGTCGAACAACAGCGCTTCGACGCCCTCGGCCAGGGTGCCGTCGAAGCCCGCCAGCGGCGCGTCCCACGCGTCGTCGGGGAACGCCGCTAGCAACAGCGGCATCGCCGTCGCGGCTTCGTCGAGCTCGTCGGCCAGCTCAGTTCCGGTGCGACCACGGCGCGCTTCGACTTGTCGGTTCGTAACCGGCGGCGTGCCTTGACCTTCGACTTCTCCGGCTGCGATCTCGGCGATCGACCCGATGAAGTGACCGGCGACGTCGCCGACGGTCCAGCCTGCGCAGCGACTCGGCGTCGCCAGCTGCTCGGCCGTCAACGGGCGCACGAGGTCCGAGAACCGCGTCAGTGCTCCTTGAAACGCTTGGATGATTTCGTCACGGGATTGAAGGGGTGCCATGCGTCCACCCTCCGCCCGGCGGGTCATCGGGCCAATTACCTGTCAGGTCATGGTCGCCGTGTACGGGTTTCATTACCTTCGACGTCATGACGGCTCTGCCTGTCCTCGAAACCGGCACGGGATCACTGCTACGCCACTGGCGGCAGCACCGGCGGTTGAGCCAACTCGAACTGTCGAGCCGCACGGGCGTGTCGACGCGCCACCTGAGCTTCGTCGAGACGGGCCGCGCGCAACCGAGCCGCGAGCTGCTGTTGCACTTGGCGCGCGCCCTCGACATCCCGATGCGCGACACGAACCGCCTGTTGCTCGCGGCCGGCCTCGCGCCGGTCTTCGGCGACGCGCCCATCGACGCACCCGAACAACGCGACGCGCGCGCGGCGATCGAGCGCGTGCTGCACGCGCACGAACCGTGGCCCGCGCTCGTCGTCGACCGCCACTGGAACCTCGTCATGGCAAACGCCGCGGCGATGCTGTTCACCGAAGACATCGCCCCCGAGTTGCTGACGCCGCCGCTCAACGTGCTGCGCGTGTGTTTGCACCCGGACGGTCTCGCGAAGCGGATTACGAACCTCGGCGCGATGGCGCACCACGTGCTGAGTGGATTGCAACGACAGATCGACGCCCTCGGCGATCCCGTGCTGGCCGCGCTCGCCGACGAACTGCGTGGCTACGTACGCGACGTCGACTTCGACGGCGTCGACGGCGACGTCGGTCTGGCGGTGACGATGGAGTTGCGCCGTGGCGACGACACGCTGCGTCTGATCAACCTCATCGCCACGTTTGGCAGCGCCGTCGACGCCACGACATCTGAGCTCGCGATCGAGACGTTCCTGCCGGCCGACGAAGCGACGGCGGCCGCGCTGACTACAGCCGCGTCATCGCCTGCCGGATGATCCAATTCTTCACGCGCGTGAACGGCGGGTAGAGCAGCGGCGGATCCATCCGCGTTGGCTTGTGCAGCACGCTCTTGCGGTGCGAGAAGGCATCGATGTTGGCGCGGCCGTGGTACGCCCCGGTGCCCGATTGGCCGACACCACCGAACGGCAGCCCCGCGGGCAGCAGTTGCAACACGACGTGGTTCAGCGCGACACCACCCGACGACGTGTTGGCGACCACGTGGTCAAGCGTCTTGTCGTCGCCCGAGAACGCGTACAACGCCAGCGGCTTGTCACCGGCGTTCACGCGCGCGATGGCGGCATCCACGTCGGACACGCCGATAATCGGCAACAGCGGACCGAAGATCTCTTCGGCCATGACCGGTGCGTCGTCGGCCACGTCGACCATGAGCGTCGGCTCGACGTAGCGGTCGGCGGCATCGGTCCGTCCGCCCGACGCGATCGACGCGCCGCGCGCCATCAGTCCTTCGAGGCGAGCAAAGTGGCGAGCGTTGACGATGCGCGCGTAGTCCGGGCTTTGCTGTGGATCCGCCCCGTACATCGTCGCAATCGCCTTGGCCATGCGATCGGTCAACTCGTCGCGCACCGCTTCGTGCACGAACACGTGGTCGGGCGCGACGCAGGTCTGCCCGGCGTTGAGGAACTTGCCCCACACGATGCGGTTCGCCGCGACCTTGAGGTCGGCGTCGCGGTCCACGATGACGGGGCTCTTGCCGCCGAGTTCGAGGGTGACCGGCGTCAGGTGTTCGGCGGCGGCGCGGGCGATCACACGGCCGACGTGACCGTTGCCCGTGTAGAAGATCGTGTCCCACCGTTCGCGCAGCAACGCGTCGCTTTCGGGGATCCCACCCTCGACGATTGCGATGGCGCGTGGGTCGAGATACTTCGGCGCCAGGCGCGCCATCGCCGCGCTCGACGCCGCAGCGATTTCGCTCGGCTTGCCGACGACCGCGCACCCCGCCGCAATCGCGGCCGCCATCGGCACGAGCAGTAGCTGGATCGGATAGTTCCACGGCGCGATCACGAGCGCGACGCCCAGCGGCTCACGCACGATGCGCCCCGTCGCCGGCTGCACGGTCATCGGCATCCGGACCTTCTCGTCCGCCGTCCACTTCTCGAGCTTGCTGTTGAGCAGCTTGATCTCGCCGCGGGCGAACGCGAGGTCCGTCACCCAGCCTTCGATGGCGGGCTTCCCGAGGTCGACCTCGAGCGCGGCGATGAACTCGTCCTCGTTCTCGACGAGCATCTTCTCCATCTGTGCGAGTTGCTCGTGTCGCCATTGCAACGGGCGCGTGATGCGCGCGTCGAACGTCGACCGCAACTCGCCAACGAGGCCCGAGAAGTCGAGGGCGTTACCGAGAGTCGTCACGCCCCAAAGCTACGCCCCGTACTGCTTGGCCAATTCCTCGAGGATGCGAATGCAGTCCGCGGAGGTCTCGGTGATCACATCTGCGACGGGACGGATGGCGTCGATGCGGCCCATCACCTGGCCGCCCAACGCGATGCCGGCTTCCATGTCGCCGCCGAAGTAGAGCTTCATGGCGTCGCCGAACGCCGACATCGGCTCGGTGTCGGTGTCGAACTCGAGGGCGGTGGTGCGGTCGGTGCGCAGCGCGCGCATCGCCATGCGCCCGGCGCGACCCAGCACGATCGTGTCGGCTTCACCGGCGTGCACGATCGCTTGCTTCCAATTGTCGTGCACCGGCGACTCTGCGGCGCTGACCATGCGCGTGCCCATCTGGATGCCTTCGGCGCCCATCGCCAGCGCGGCCGCCATCGTCGGCCCGTCCATGAAGCCGCCCGCGGCGATGATCGGCACGTCGGTCTTCGAGCGGATCAGCGGGAGCAGCACCATCGATGCCACGGGTCGCGGGCTCTTGAATCCACCGCCTTCACCGCCTTCGACGATGAGGCCGTCCACACCGGCGTCGACCGCCTTGAGCGCGCCCGCAAGATTCGGCACGACGTGGAAGACCGTCAGCCCGCCGTCCTTGAGCACCGAGGTGTACTTCGTCGGGCTCCCGGCGGACGTCGTCACGAACTTCACGCCCTGTTCGATGACGAAGTCGGCGATGGCGGGATCGCGGACGAACGCCTGCGCGATGTTGACGCCGAACGGTTTGTCGGTGAGGTCGCGCATCTTGCGGATCTCTTCCTTGACGATCTCGAGTTCGCCCGAGCTGGTCTCGATGATCCCCATCGCTCCGGCGTTCGAAACCGCCGACGCGAGTTGCGAGCGCGCAATCCAACCCATGGGCGCCTGCACGATCGGGACCTCGACGCCGAGCATTTGCGTGACGCGATTGTCGAAGGGCATGCAAGCATGTTCGCATGGCGAACCCCGATCCCGCGGCGCTGGAAGAACTCGAAGACCTGCGCGCCAGCATCGACAACCTCGACGCCGCGCTCGTGCATCTGCTCGCCGAGCGGTTCAAGTGCACGCAGCGGGTCGGCCGTCTCAAGGCCGCGCACGGCATGCCCCCTGCCGACCCAGCGCGCGAGTCGCGTCAGGTGGAGCGGTTGCGCAGCCTCGCCGCCGACGCGCAGCTCGATCCCGAATTCGCCGCCGCATTCCTCGACTTCATCATCGCCGAGGTGATCCGTCACCACGAAGCACTGCAAGGGTGAGCCCGCGGCTCTTCGTCACCTGCGGACTCCCCGGCTCCGGTAAGACCACCCTCGCCCAGCAACTCGCGGCGGACCACGACGCCGTGCGCTTCTCACCGGACGAGTGGATGACGGACCTGTGGGACGAAGCGACGCGCGCCCTCGTCGAAGCGAAGATGTGGGAACTGGCAAAGCAGTTGCTCGCACATGGCGTCAACGTCGTCATCGACTTCGGCTCGTGGTCGCGCGCCGAACGCGACGTCCTGCGCGAAGGCGCGCGCCGTGTCGGCGCGGCGGTCGAACTCCGCTACCTCGATCTACCGCTCGACGAACTCGTCCGCCGCGTCGAAACCCGCGACCGAGAAG
This sequence comes from Actinomycetota bacterium, assembly GCA_041166285.1. Taxonomy (GTDB): domain Bacteria; phylum Actinomycetota; class Acidimicrobiia; order Acidimicrobiales; family JACCXE01; genus JACCXE01. The sequence continues at coordinate 4,734 of JBEEFR010000082.1, forward strand.
GCATCACCCGCGCCCACCTCGAGGAGTGGCAACAACTCATTGAAGTGCCCACCGAAGCCGAGCTACAACTGTTCGACGCACCTCCCCCGTGAGTAATTGGCGGACTTGACGTCGTGATCGGACCCGATTCACCACGTCAACTCCGCCAAATCGGCAACGGAGTGCGACATGCGGGAATTGCGGACGGCGACGACGCTCGCCGAGCAAGGAATCACCGAGGCGCGACTGCGGTGGGCACTGGACACCGGTCGCTGGACGCTGATCATTCGAGGCGTGTACGGGCGCGGAGCCGCACCTCCGAGCAAGTTGGACGTCGCTCGCGCCACGGCGCTCGTGACACAAGGTGTGTGTCACGGGTTCGTTGCCGGCGAGTTGCTGACATTCGACAAAGTAACGGCGAGTACGCCGGAGGTATGGGTACCACGTTCGTGTAGGAGCGAACGTGCAGGCGTGAAACGACGGGCGAGTATGCCGGCCGACACGGTGGACGTTGCGCAGGTGCGGTGCACGAATGCCGCCGACACGTTGCTCGAACTGGCGAACCGGCTCGGAGACGACGAGTGGGAACAGGCGCTCGAGTTCTGTCTCCGGAAAGGTCACGTGACACCTGAACTCGTCGGGTCGTGGCGGAACCGGCGCATCCGGCGCGTGATCGGCAACCGGGGTGGCCTGCAGCTACCGCACACCGACTCGCTGCTGGAAACGCTCGCGATCCAGCTGATCCGCACCGACCCGACGCTGCCGACGCCGACGCGCCAGCTGCGGATCTTCGATCCGATGTCGGAGCGTTTCATCGGGCGGGTCGACCTCTGTTGGCCCGCGCTCGGGATCTTTCTCGAACTCGACGGGCAGCAACACCGAGACCAGCCTGTCTACGACGCGGCGCGCCAGAACAAGGTGACGGCGGCAACTCGGTGGCTGTGCGTACGGCTGACCTGGGACCAGGTCACCAAGTGGCCTGAGGCGACGCTCCGCGACTTGCGACCTCTCCTGAGCCCTAACTGTTTGGTATCCTAACTATGTGGATGACGAACTGATTTCTTCGGTTCGAGCCCTGGCGTTCGCGAGCCGGACGCTCGAGAAGGCGCTCGACCAAATGACCTTGCCGCAGTACCGGGTGTTGACCCTGATCGCCAACAGCCCAGAGCGCGCCAGCCGGATTGCGCAGACGGCCGACGTGACGCGGCCCTCGATGACCGGTCTCGTGGACGGGCTCGTCGCGAAGGG
>JBEEFR010000083.1:0-12185 GCA_041166285.1 Actinomycetota bacterium
CCCCTAATAGGGAGATACAAGCTGAGTTCCCAGTCTGCCTGTGGGTAATACATCAAATTGGTGGAGACGCTGGCGTGCCAGCGGTTTTGCAATACTCCCGGTATGACAAACAGCGCGGGGTGGAACGGTCTCGGAGTCGGCATGGCGAATCTGTGGCGGCTGGCCGACGCCGAAACACGCTCGATAAGCCCGGAAAACTTCACGGGCGAGAAGGGCGGCGGCGGCAGGGCGACCGAGGGGACCGGGTCGCACCCCGCCAGTGAACTCGGTGTCGGGTGGAAGATGTCGCCGTCGGTCAAGATCGATCCGGGCGCGACGTTCACTCTGTGTGACATCAAGGCGCAAGGTGCGATCCAGCACATCTGGCTGACGCCGACGGGCAAGTGGCGTGATCAGGTGCTGCGAATCTACTGGGACGGCCAGGAGAACCCGTCGGTCGAATGCCCGCTCGGTGACTTCTTCGCGTCGGGATGGGGCGAGTACGCGCCGATCTCGAGTCTGGCGGTGTGCGTCAATCCCGGAAGCGCCTTCAACTGCTACTGGGAGATGCCGTTCCGCACCGGGGCGCGCATCACGCTCACCAACGAGAGCGACGAGGACCGCGTCCTCTACTACCAAATCGATTACACGGAGTGCGAGGTGCCGGAGGACGCGGCGTATTTATGCGCGCAGTGGCGCCGCGTGAATCCTCTGCCCAAGGGTGACGTGGTCACCATCCTCGACGGTGTGTCCGGCCGCGGCCAGTTCGTCGGCCTGCACTGCTGTTGGGGTGTCAACAACTCCGGCTGGTGGGGCGAGGGCGAGCTGAAGTTCTTCCTCGACGGCGACGGCGAATTCCCGACCATTTGCGGGACGGGCACCGAGGACTACTTCTGCGGCTCGTACAACTTCGACCGCAACGGTCAATACACCGAGTTCGTCACGCCGTACGCCGGCATGCCGCAAGTCATCCGCCCCGACGGGACCTACAAGTCCCAGCAGCGATTCTCGTTGTACCGCTGGCACATCACCGACCCGATCCGGTTCAAGACGGACCTGCGCGTCACCATGCAAGCGCTCGGCTGGCGCGCCGGTTGGAAGTACAACCAACTCCAGGACGACATCGCGACGACCGCCTTCTGGTATCAGACACTTCCCGTCGCGCCTTTCCCGCACTACCCGTCGGCCCTCGACCGCGAGATCATCTAGCGCATGAAGATCTGGGCGAACTCGGGCGACTCGCACATCATCGAGCCGATGAACCTGTTCGACAGGTTGCCGGAGCACATCCGTGAGCGGATGCCCCGCAGTGTGAAGGATCCGAGCGGCGGGTTCGAAACGATTTACGTCGACGGCCAAGAGTTCCGCCGCGACATGCCGGCGAAGCCGAAGAAGGGTTTCGGCGGGATCAACGCCCGGCCGATCGGCACCACCGACAACGACTTCATCGAGCGCGTGATCAACGGCAACGACGCCGAGCACCGCATCAAGGATCTCGACAACGAAGGCGTCTGGGGCGAGGTCATCTATCCGGGCCTCGGTATTTGGCAGTTCAACATCCGCACGCCCGAAGTGGCGCGCGCCGGCGCGCGCGTGCTCAACGAGTTCGTCGGTCACTTCCAGTCGAAGTCAGAGCGATTCGTGTGTTGCGCGTCGCTGCCGCTCGCCGACGTCGACGACGCCGTCGCCGAACTGAAGCGCTGCCGCGACGAAGGCTTCCTGATCGCCTTCCTGCCGGTGAAGCCGCCGGCCGGACGTCCCGAGTGGCACGACGACGAGTGGGCGCCGCTGTGGGCGGCCTTCGAAGAGTCGGGCATGCGCATCGGCTTCCACATCGGGACCGAACCGTTCGCGCCCAACGAGCGACAGGGTCGCTACTACCGCGGGCCCGGCGGTGCGGTGCTCAACTACGTCGAGACGACCTACGGCGGCCAGCGCGCGGTGACGCAGCTGATCGCGTGCGGCGCGCTTGACCGTCACCCCGATCTGAAGGTGCTCGTGTCGGAAGGCGGTGCGACGTGGGGGCCGTTCCTCGCCGACCGCATGGACGAGGGCTACCGCCAGCACGGCGCCGCGGTGAAGCCGACGCTGTCGAAGCCGCCGTCGCAGTATCTCTACGAGCAGGTGTACGCGTCGTTCCAGCACGACAGCTCCGCGGTGAAAGCGTGCTCGGCGATGGGCTGGAACAACGTGCTGTGGGGCAGCGACTACCCGCACTTCGAGGGCACGTTCGGCCACACGCAAGAGACGCTGCACGCGTTGTTCGACGACGTCGACGCCGAGACCTCGCACCGCATCCGCATCGGCGCGTTCCAGGAACTGTTCCCGAGCGTGCCGGCGCCGCCGTCCGACTGATGGACGGCGTCCACGACCTCGGCGGCCTCGACGGGTTCGGTCCCGTCGACGCGCCCAAGACGGAACCGGTGTTCGCCGAGGACTGGGAGCGGCGCGCCGCGCGCGCCACCATCGCCGCCACCCTCGGACTCCGCATTCCGATGCCGCGGTTCCGCCACAGCATCGAGCGCATGGAACCGTCGCACTACCTCGGTTCGTCGTACAAGGAACACTGGGTGACGGGCACGGCGACGTTGCTCGTCGAGGAAGGCAAGACGACCCAGGAAGACCTCGATCGTCGGTCCGGCGGTCACTTCCCGCTGTCCCGGCCCGGTCGCGGTGTGCTCGAACCCGTCGCGCCAACGCAGCCGCGGTTCGTCGTCGGCGACGCCGTGCGCGTACGCGCCTGGCATCCCGCGGGGCACACGCGTGCGCCGCGCTACGTGCAGGGCAAGCGCGGCGTGATCGTGCGGTACGACGGGCTGCACAATTTCGCCGACGTCGAAGCGCACGGCGGCGGGCAGATCCCGGTGCCGGCGTACTCCGTGCGCTTCGAAGCGACCGAACTCTGGGGCGAGGCCGCCGAACCCAACGCCCACATGCATGTCGACCTCTACGACAACTACCTGGAGCCTGCGTGACCGAGCACGAGCACGACCACGATCACGGACACGATCATCACCCTGCGCCGCTGGCGCCGATCGAAGCGCGGGTCGCCGCGATCGAGGCGGTGTTGCGCGACGCGAACGTCATCGAGCCCGAGGCGCTCGATTCCGTCATCGAAACGTTCGAACACACGATGGGGCCGATGAACGGCGCGAAGGTCGTGGCCCGCGCCTGGGTCGACCCCGAGTACCGGGAGCGTCTGCTGGCCGACGGCACGCCGGCGATCGCCGAGCTCGGCTTCGGCGGACCTGAGGGCGACCACATGGTGGTCGTCGCCAACACGCCGGAGGTGCACAACCTCGTCGTGTGCACGCTGTGCTCGTGCTATCCGTGGCCCGTCCTCGGTTTGCCGCCCAAGTGGTACAAGGCGCCCGCGTACCGCTCACGCGCAGTGCGCGAGCCGCGTGCGTTGCTCGCCGAGATGGGCTCGCCGATTCCCGACGACGTCGACGTGCGCGTGTGGGACTCGAGCGCCGAGGTCCGGTACCTCGTGCTGCCCGAGAGGCCGCCGAACACGGACGGTCTGAGCGAGGAAGAACTCGCCGCTCTCGTCACCCGCGACGCGATGATCGGCGTGCAACGTGTCCTTTGAGGACTGGACCGGCGACGGCGCGCCGCCGCGCGACAACGGCGAACTCGTCTTCGCCGAACCGTGGCACGCACGGGTCTTCGCGATGGCGGTCGCGCTCGTCGAGAAGCTGCAACTGCCGTGGAGCGACTTCCAGTCGCGCTTGATCGCCGCGATCGCCGACGACCCCGACCGCGAGTACTACGAGAGTTGGGCCGCCGCCCTCGAGCAACTCGTCGTCGACCACGGCCTGTCAACGGCCGACGCGATCACCGCCGCCACACCCACCGAACGCGCCCCGCTCTAACCCCCAGAACCCCGAACTGGACCAGTTCGCTAAGAGGAGGACGGGGCGAGGACGAAGCCTTCGTAGTGCTTGGACGCGACGTCCTTGCACTTTTCTTCGTAGGGCGGGTAACCGAGCAGCGGCATGAAGACGCGGGTTTTGCCGGGGACGTTGGCGCCGAGGTACCACGAGTTGCACGTCGGGAAGAGCGTGAACGCCGCAATCATGTTGACGTAGTCGACCCACGCGTCCTGCGCCGCTTGCTCAGCCTCGATGGTGGCGACCTTGTTGGCGCGCAGGTACGAGAGGCAATCGCCGATCCAATCGACGTGCTGCTGGATCGACACCATCATGTTCGTGAGCACGGAGGGCGAGCCTGGTCCCGTGATGGTGAACATGTTCGGGAACCCGACGATGCCGAGCCCGAGATAGGTCCGCGGTCCGGCGTGCCACGCGTCGCGCAGCGAGACGCCGTCGCGTCCCTTGATGTCGATCGACAGCAGGGCGCCGGTCATGGCGTCGAAGCCGGTGGCGAACACGATCACGTCGACGGGGTACTCGCGCTCGCTCGTCTCGACGCCCGCCGGCGTGATCCGTTGGATCGGCGTGGCGTTGATGTCGACGAGGTGCACGTGCTCGTTGTTGAACGTGGCGTAGTAGCCGGTGTCGACGCACAGGCGCTTGCAGCCGAGGACCTGTTGCGGCGACAGCAGCTCGGCAACCTTTGGATCCTTCACCGTCTCGCGGATCTTCTCGCGCACGTACTCGGCGACGACTTCGTTGGCCGACGGTGTCAGGAGCACGTCGAGGAATCCGGCGAGGAAGCCGAGGCCGCCGTACTCCCAGCGTTTGTCGAGCTCGGCTCGGATCTCCTCGTCGGTGCAGTCGGCGACGTTTTTCATCGTGCCTTCGGGCAGCCGTGAGCCGAACGCCGCGCCCATCGTGCGGTTGGCGGCGCGGAACTCGTTGTAGTGCGCCTTGATGTCGGCGACGTCTTCGGGCGCGAGCGGCTGGTTCCACGCCGGGACCGCGTAATTGGCGGTGCGCTGGAAGACGGTGAGTTCGGCGCACTCCTCGGCGATGATCGGGATCGACTGGATCGCCGACGAACCCGTGCCGATGACCGCAACGCGTTTGCCGGTGAAGTCGACGCCTTCCTTCGGCCAACGACCCGTGTGGTACTTCTCGCCGGCGAAGGTGTCGGCGCCCTCGAAGTCGGGCATGTTCGCCGAGCTCAGACAGCCGGTCGCGAACACGACGTAGCGCGCCACTACGTCGTCGCCGCGGTCGGTCTGCACGCGCCACGTGTGGTCGGTTTCGTCGAAGGTCGCTGACGTCACGCGCGTCTCGAACGTGATGTCACGGCGCAGGTCGTAACGGTCGGCGACGTGGTTGGCGTAGCGCTCGATCTCGGGCTGCGTGGCGTAGCGCTCGGTCCAGTGCCACTCCTGCTGCAGGTCGTCGTCGAAGCCGTACGAGTACTCCATCGACTCCGTGTCGCAGCGGGCGCCGGGGTAGCGGTTCCAGAACCACGTGCCACCGACGCCGTCGCCAACTTCGAACGCGCGCGCCGAGAACCCCAGCTGACGCAGCTTGTGCAGCATGTACAGCCCGGAAAATCCGGCTCCCACCACGACCACGTCGACATCAGGCATGGCGGTCACCGTACCTCACGGTACGGTCAGCAACCGCTTGCGAAACAGGTTGAGAACCTCGTCGAGGGCGGCGCGCGTCGGGGTCCCTTCCTCGTCGACGAGGTGCTCGGTGACGACGGAGTGCGGGTTCTTCATCGCCGCCGCGGGGTTGGCGGCCGAGTCGTCCAACTCGATGGCGACGAAGGCGTCGCCGAGCTGTTCGCGCAGGAAGTCGAAGCGCGACTGCGGCACGAACGAGTCGCCCTTGAAGCGCATGCCGAGCACGGTCAGCCCTTCCGCCGCGCAGCGGCCCTTCACGATCTCGAGGTCTTGCGGCGAGATGTCGATGGTGTGCGCGTTCTGCTTCTTCCACGGCACCACGAACGGCGTCGACGGTTGACTGAGCACCGGCGCCAGCAGGCTTGGGTGCGTGGCCATCGCCAGTGCGAATCCGCCGGTGAAGCACATGCCGATTGCCCCGACGCCCGGGCCTCCGCAGCGTTCGTGTTCCGACGCCGCCAGCGCTCGCAACCAGTCGATGACCGGAGACGTCTTGCCGGTCGCGAGAATGCTGAACTCGCGGCTGATGCACAGGGGCGCCATCGTCTTGACCATGTGCGTCAACGCGCCGACGGCGCCGGCCTCGAGCGGGTCCTTCCCGGGTTCGCCGAACAGGTGCGGCATCACCGCCGTACAGCCGATGTCGGCGACCTTGCGGGCGAAGTCGGCGACCTTCGGCGTAATGCCCGGGATCTCGGCGATCACGATCACGGCTGGGCCCGTGCCCTTGCGGAACACGTCGCGTGTCTTGCCGTCGTGGGTGAAGGTGGTGCGTTCGAAGTCGGAGAGCGCGTCATCGGGCATCGGCCTAACTTACGGAAATGGAATCTTTCGCGGACAAGTTGGCAGTGGTCACGGGCGGTGGCACGGGTATGGGGCGCGAGCTCGTCATCCAACTGGCCGCGGAGGGCGCGTCGGTGGCGACGTGCGACGTGAACGCCGACACGCTGTCGGAAACCCAGAAGCTGGCGCGCGAAGCAGCGCCGTCGAGCGACACGAAAATCACCACCCACATCGCCGACACGTCGGACGAAGCGGCGATGTTCATGTTCCGCGACGAGGTCGTCGAACAGCACGACACCGACTACATCAACCTGCTGTTCAACAACGCCGGCGTTGGCGGCGGCGGCAGCTTCGTCGCCGGTGACCGCGCATCGTGGGACCGCACGTTCGGCATCTGCTGGGGCGGCGTGTACAACGGATGCCGCGCGTTCGTGCCGCTCCTCGTCGCCAGCGACGACGGGTACCTCGTCAACACGTCGAGCGTGAACGGGTTCTTCGCGTCGATCGGCGCCGGTGTCCCGCACACGGCGTACAGCGCCGCGAAGTTCGCAGTGAAGGGATTCACCGAGGCGCTCATCGAGGACATGCGGGTCAACGCGCCGCACGTGCAAATTGCCGTCGTGATGCCCGGACACATCGGCACCGACATCGTGAAGAACAGCCGGCTGGTCCTCGGCGACGGCATGACCAACCCCGCGATGATCCGCGAGCAGATGACGCGCCGCGGGTTCGACGCGTCGGGCATGACCGACGACGACCTCAAGAACATCAGCGTGATGATGGAGGAGGGGTTCAAGAACAACGCGCCCACCACCGCCGCCCAGGCGGCGACGATCATCCTCGACGGCGTGCGCGCCGGGAAGTGGCGCATCCTCGTCGGTGACGACGCCCGCCGCCTCGACGAGGCTGTCCGCAAGAACCCCGAAGGCGCCTACGACCCGGAGCACACCCTCTTCAGCCTCATCGGCGATCAGGGGTAAATGTCGGGCCCGGCCATCGTTCGGGCCATCGCCGCCGGCCAGCAGTCGATCGTGCGGGCGCTGGAACCACTCGACGACGAACGCCTGCGCGCACCCACGCTGCTGCCGGGATGGGACCGGCTCACGATCGTGTGCCACATCCGCTACGGCGCCGAAGCCGTCAACGCCATGGTCCGCGCCGGTCTCGCCGGCGAACCGGCGCTCTACTACCCGGGCGGACGCGTCGAGCAGCGACCGGGCACGCTGCACCCCGGTCCGCGCGAGACGCCGCAGAGCGTCGTCGCGTCCTTCGCGGAGCGCTGCGCCGAACTCGACGCCACCTTGGCCACGCTGCGCGACGACGAGTTCGCAATCGAGGTGCACGAACCCGAGGATGCGTTCGATCTCGGTACGCAAACCATCGAGCAATTGCTGACGCTGCGGTTGACCGAAGTGGAGGTGCACGCCGGAGACTTGCTGCTCGGGCTCGACAAGTGGAGCGACACCTTCGTCGAGGCCGGTTTGCCATTGCGCTTCGAGCGGTTGGCGACGCGTCTGGCGAACCAGCCACCGATCGACACGTCCTACGAAGGCACGTGGTTGTTGCGCACGACCGAAGGCGACGCGTGGACCGTCACACTCGAGCCTCGGCGCGCCGAAGTGCGCATGGCCGACTACGACACGCGCAGCGACGCCACGATCACCGCGTCACGTCGCGACATGCTCGCCTTGCTCCTCGGTCGTCCGCTCGAGACCGAAGCGGTCTACGCCGGCGACACCGAACTCGCCGCCGCGTTCACGAAAGCGTTTCCGGGTCCCTGAAGATGTCGGGTTCGATGTAGATGACGCGGGCGTCGGGGACGGCGTCGCGGATGGCGAGTTCGACGTCGTCGATGGCGGCCGCGAGCGTCGGTGCTTCCATGCAGTCGACAAATTCGATCTTGGCGCCGACCAGCAACTCTTCCGGCCCGAGGTGTTCGGTGCGCATGTGGATCAGCTTCGCCGTCTTCGGATGATTGTTGATGGCGTTGGCGATCAACTCGCGCTGCGCCCTCGTCGCCGACTCGCCGATGAGCAAGCTCTTCATCTCGACGACGAGCGTTGCCGCGATGAACGCCAACAGCACACCGATGGCGATGCTGCCGAGCGCGTCGAAACGCGCGTTCCCCGTGAGTTCCGCTAGCGCGATCCCGATGAGGGCAAACGTCAGGCCGAGCAGCGCGCCAAAGTCCTCGAGCAACAACACCGGTAGCTCCGGGACGCGCGACCGCCGGATAAACGCCCACCACGAACCGTTGCCCTTGATCGGGCGGCTCTCGATGATCGCGGTGCGGAACGAGTAACCCTCGAGCACGATGGCGAAGAACAGGATGGCGATCGCCCACCCCACCGAGTCGAGTTCGTGCGGGCTCCGGACCTTGTCGATCCCCTCGAACAACGCGAACACCGACCCGAACGAGAAGATCACCAGCGCGACGACAAAGGACCAGAAGAACCGTTCGCGCCCGTAGCCGAACGGGTGGTCGGGCGTCGCCGGCTGGAGTGCCTTGCGACGGCCGAGCATCAGCAGGCCCTGGTTCGTCGTGTCGGCCGCGGAATGGATCGCCTCGGCGAGCATCGACGCCGACCCCGTGAACGCGAATCCGACCAACTTCGCCGCCGCGATCCCGAGATTGGCGAGGAAGGCGGCGATGATCGCTCGGGCGCCGCCATCGTGCATCGGGTCAATCTACGTTTCAGTTGATGACGGACTGGGACGGCGGCGACTACCAAGCGCGCTTCGACAAGTTGGCGGCCTCGGGCGAGCACGTCCACGGCGAGGCCGACTTCGTGATGCGCTACCGGCCGGCGACCGTGCTCGACGCCGGTTGCGGCACCGGACGCGTCGCCGTCGAACTGGCGCGCCGCGGCGTCCACGTCGTGGGTGTCGACGTGAACCCATCGATGCTCGCCGTCGCGCGCGAGCGCGCTCCGCAGATCGAGTGGGTCGAGTCGGATCTCACGGCGCTCGACCTCGGCCGTACGTTCGACGTCGTCGTGATGGCCGGAAACGTGCCGCTGTTCACGCCACCAGGCACGCACGCGGCGCTGGTGGCTGCGTGCGCGCGTCACGTGGCGCACGACGGCGTGCTGATCGCCGGGTTCCAACTCGGACGCGAGGTCGCGCTCGGCGACTACGACGCGTTCGCGCGCGACGCCGGACTCGATCTCGCCGAGCGCTTCGGCACGTGGCACGGCGACCCGCTCGGCGCTGACGCCCCGTACGCCGTGTCGGTGCATCGGCAACAATCACCGGCATGACGGAGCGGATCGACAAGCTGCTGAGCGAGCTGACTTTGGAAGAGAAGGTGTCGCTGCTCGCAGGCGAGGACTGGTGGCACGTGAACGCCATCGAACGCCTCGGCATCCCGCGCCTCAAGGTGAGCGACGGGCCCGCCGGTGTGCGCGGCGCGCACGTCAGCGGCGGGCCGGCGAGCGCGTCGTTCCCGTGCGGCACCGCGCTCGGCGCGACGTGGGACACGGAACTGTTGCGCGAAGTGGGCGTCGCCCTGGCGGCCGAGTTGCGGAGCAAGGGTGCGACAGTGATCCTGGCGCCGACGGTGAACCTTCACCGCACGCCACTCGCCGGGCGCAACTTCGAGTGTTACAGCGAAGACCCGTTCCTCACAGCGCGCTTGTCGGCGGCCTACATCGACGGCGTTCAGAGCGAGGGCATGGCGACCACCGTCAAGCACTTCGTCGCCAACGACTCGGAGTTCGAGCGCATGACGATCAGCTCGGAGGTGCCCGAGCGCGCCTTGCGCGAGCTCTACCTCGTCCCCTTCGAGTCGGCCGTGCACGCCGGCACGCTGGCGATCATGACGGGCTACAACAAAGTTGCCGGTACGTGGTGCGGCGAGAACGCACCGTTGATGGAGACCATTGCCCGCGACGAGTGGGGATACGACGGCATGTTCATGTCCGACTGGTTCGGCACGCACACGACCGCCGAGGCCGCCAACGCCGGACTCGACCTCGAGATGCCCGGGCCGCCCGTCCACCGTGGTCAGCTGCTGATCAAGGCCGTCGAGTCGGGCGAAGTGACCGAGGAGGTCGTCACCGAACGGGCGCGTCGAGTGCTCCAGCTCGCGGAGCGCACCGGCGTCCTCGACGGAACCGGCCCCGCGGACGAGCGTTACGACGACAACCCCGAGCGCAACGCGTTGCTGCGGCGCGTCGCCGGCCGCGCCATCGTCCTGCTGCGCAACGAGAACAACGTGCTGCCGCTCGACGCCGACCGATTGCACACCGTCGCCCTCGTCGGGCCGCTGGCGTCGACGGCGTCGACTCAAGGCGGTGGCAGCGCCGGCGTGACGCCGCCGTACGAGATCTCACCGCTGCAAGGGCTGCGCGCCGCGTTGGGCGAAGGCGTGAACATCGTCAGCGCGCGCGGCGCGACGCTCGGTCGCGCCGCGACGCACATCGACCCGGGTCAATGGGGCGGCGGACTGCGCGTCACCTACTTCGCGGGCAGCGACCCGTCGGGCGCGCCGGTGCTCGAACAGCTGTCGCCGCGTTCGGCGTTCCGCTGGTCGCATCAGTTCGAGCCGGCGGGTGCGGGCGGGATGTGGTCGGCCCACGTCGAGGGCACCTTCACCGCGGAGTTCGACGGGCCGCATACCTTCAGTGCGCGCACGAACGACCGCGGCCGGTTGTGGGTGGGCGACGGCGTGTTCGTCGACGAGTGGGACAACCCCGGTGACCGCCGCAACATCGCCGGAACCGTCGACCTGCGCGCCGGTCAATCGGTGTCGGTGCGCCTCGACTACGCGTCGACGTTCGGCGAGAACGTCTTCGGATCGCTCCTCGACATCCGCGTGCTCGAGCCCATCCCCGACGATCTGGTCGGCCCCGCGGTGGAGGCGGCGCGCAACGCGGAGGTCGCCGTCGTCGTGGTCGGGATGGACTCCATCTGGGAATCCGAAGGCCACGACCGCGCCAACATCGACCTGCCGCCGGGACAAGACGACCTCATCCGTGCCGTCGCCGCCGTGAACCCGAACACGGTGGTCGTCGTGAACGCCGGCGCGCCCGTCGCCATGCCATGGCGCGACGAGGTCGCGGGCATCGTGCAGCTCTGGTATCTCGGTCAGGAAGCCGGCAACGCTCTGGCCGACGTGCTCACCGGCGCGGTCGACGCGTCGGGCCGCTTGCCCACGACGTTCGCGCACCGCCTCGAAGACATCCCGGCGATGCTGAACTACCCCGGCGAGAACGGCCAGGTGCTGTACGGCGAAGGCCTGTTCGTCGGTTATCGCGCCTTCGACAAGACGAAGCTCGAACCGCTGTTCCCGTTCGGATTCGGGCTGTCGTACACGACCTTCGCGTTCGGCGAGCCGACGTCGTCAGCGACGACCGGTCCTGGCAAAGGCCTCACGGTCTCCGTGCCCGTCACGAACACCGGCGATCGCGCCGGCGACGCCGTCGTGCAGCTCTACGTGCGCGACGTCGAGTCGTCGCTCGTTCGCCCCGAGAAGGAACTCAAGGGATTCGCGCGCATCCACCTCGACGCCGGCGCGTCGGGCACCGTCGACATCGCGCTCGACGACCGTGCGTTCCAGTTCTGGGATCCCGCGGCGCACGAGTGGCGCGCCGAGTCCGGTGAGTTCGAACTGCTTATCGGTGCGTCAGCCGCCGACGTTCGCCGGAATCTGCGCGTCGTCTGGGAGGCCTAGCGGCGCGTCGGGTTCGTCAGAGGGACGCGACGGCAGGAACCGCAGCACCGCGCACGCCGTCAGCAGCAACACGCCGACGCCGACGATGGCCGCGTAGTGAAAACCCGACACGAACGCGCGGTTCGAGACGTCGATGATGTGGGCCTGCAGCGCCGGCACGCTGCCCAGTGTCTTGGTGGCGAAGCCGTGTGCTTGCGCGAC
>JBEEFR010000084.1:0-29285 GCA_041166285.1 Actinomycetota bacterium
GACGTTGAGCGCGGCCGCGGTGATCTCGGGGCCGATCCCGTCGCCCTGGATTACCGCTACCCGATGTTGCACAAAGTCTCCCTATGAAATGAAAAACCGCCCTGCTCTAGGAGCCGGACGGCGAAGCGCTTCTGCGGGGATGCAGAAGCGCTAGGTGATAATCGCTACGACGTTCGTCAACATTCGTCGCACAGTTTAACCTCTTGCCGCTATGGCGCCAGCTCAACTCTCCCGCGAGGCATACGAACGGCTCTCCGCCGAGCTCGAGGAGCTCACGACCGTCGGCCGCACCAAAATCGCCAACCTCATCGAAGCCGCCCGAGCGCTCGGTGATCTTTCCGAAAACGGCGACTACCACGCGGCGAAGGACTCGCAGGGCCACATGGAGGCGCGGATCCGCAAGCTCGAGGCGCTGCTCGATCGGGCAGAGATCGTCGACGCCGCGACGAGTGACACTGTCGTGGTCGGTTCCGTCGTCGGCGTGCGCTACGAAGGCGACGACGACGTCGAGCAGTACCTCGTCGGCTCGATCGAAGAGCGCCGCGAAGGCATCGAGGTGGCGTCGCCCGAGTCACCGCTCGGCAGCGCTCTGCTGGGCCACAAGGTCGGCGACGTCGTCGAGTACTCGACGCCCGCGGGAGCGACCCTGCGCGTCGAGATCGCGGAGCTGAACTAGCTAGCTCGGCACCGCCGACACGTCGATCACCTCGTGGATGTTGGTGACCGGCGTTTCCGGTGTGCTCCCGCCGATGAGGTGCAGCCACCCGTCGAGCACGACCGCCGCGAGTCCGAAGCGCGGAACGCGCATTTGCGATTGCGTGACCCAGAAGCCTGTCCCGAAACACTCCACCGAGGCGACGACTCCGCTGCTGTTCTGACCACCGCCAACGCAGGAACCGGCGCCGGCTGCCAGTACGCGTTCTTTGTCGAGGTGTGATTCCGTACGCCACCCGCCCGCGCCCGAGCGCCACGACTCGACGCTGTTGACCGCGGGCGCGCCGGGGTTGCGGCCACCCACGGCGTAGATGCGTCCGTTCATCGCCAGTGCCGACGCGAACGCCCGCGGGATCGACATCGCCTGGGTCACCTTCCAGTCGCCGCCGCCCTTGGGCAGCACCTCGACGCTGTCGAGGATCGTACCGTCGGAACTCTGGCCGCCGAGCGCGACCAAGAAGCTGCCGAGCGTCGCCGCCGCGACCCCCGAACGCGCCGTGTGCAGCGACGGGCCGTCCTGCCATGCGTCGCCGCCCGAGTGGAAGACGTACGTCTTGGACTGCGGGACCGGCTGGCCGTTTTCGATGGCGGTACCGCCGACGATCCACAGGTCGTCTCCGAGCACGCCGAGCGCGGCGTCGCGCAGCGCGACGGGCAGGTTCGGGCCCCGCGACCACACGCCTGACTTGGGGTCGTACGAGTCGACGCGCACCGAGTACCCGCCACCGCTGCCGACTCCACCGGCGACGACGATCACGCCCTGCCACGCGGTACCGGCGACCCCGGTGCGCGCGACGGGTAGCGGCGTCTCGGCGGGCTTGACGCGTCCGGCGACCGCGGTGGTCGTCGTCGCCACGCGGGTCGCCGCCGTCGTACCTGTCGTCGGTTTGTGGGCGGTGGTCGTCGTCGTGCCGACCGCCGCGCCGAAGGGCGTCGTGTCGGGCGTCGTCGTCGACACCACAGCTGCCGGAAATCTGCCGTGGCGCGTCGTCGGCGAGTTTGCCTCGATGTCGTGGTTGCCACCGCAGGCGCCCAGCAGGCCGACGACGAGACCGAGCACAACGAACAGTGCTGTCGGCCTCACGTGACCAGTGTGGCGCGCGTGGAGCGCAATCCGGTCGCGTTCACGGCGGCGCGCGCCAACGCCCAGGCCGTCAGGCCCACCCACAGCGCTCGCAATCCGAGGCTCGGGTGGACGAGAACAGCCACTGCCGCCACCGCAAATGCGCCCAGCCCGCTGAGCGTCGACCAACGCACCGTGATGAAGTCGTTGTTGCCCATCAGCACGCCGTCGAGCAGGTACGCGGCCGCCGCCGGAAGCTGCATCAGCGCCAACACCGGCATGACGCCCGCAGCGACGCGCACGACCGGCGCGTCGTCGGAGAACAATCCCGGAATGGCGTGGCGGCCGAAGAACACGACCGCCGCCAAGACGATCGCGCCGTAGAGCGTGAGCCGCGCCGAGCGCGCCACCACGAGCCGGAACCGGGCCGCGTCGCGCGCGCCGGCTGCCTCGGCGACGAGCGTTTGTGCCGCGATCGCCACGGAGTCGAGGACGAGGGCCGCGAACAGGTTGAGCTGCGCGATCACTTGATGCGCGGCCAGCGACGCCGTGTCAATGCGCGCCGCGACGGCGGACGCGAGCGTCAGCGCGGCGAACAGCGCGCCGGTGCGCACGACGAGGTTCAGGCTGACGCGCCCGATGGCTCGCAACTCGTCGCGGTCGCGCCGCCCGCCCTGCGCGCGGCGCGCCAGTCGCGTGGCGAACACCAGACCACCGCCCCATTGCGCGAGCACGGTTCCCCACGCCGATCCTGCGATGCCCCAGTGCAGGCCGTACACGAACCACACCTCGAGCGCGAGGTTGACAGCGTTCGACGCCACGACGACGAACAACGGGCTGCGCGTGTCGCCTTCTCCGCGCGCCACACCCATGCCGGCCCAACTGAGCAGGAGCGCCGGCATGCCCCACACACCGATGCGCAAGTACACGACGGCGTCGTGCAGCACGTGGCCGTGCCCGCCGAGGGCACGCACGATGGGCGACGCGCCGAGCGTGAGCACGACGACGAGGAGCGCGCCGAGCGCGCACGCCAGCCACAACACTGTTGCCGCGACGCGCTGCACACCGGCGTCGTCGCCAGCGCCGCGCAGGTAGCCGACGCGGCTCGTCGTCCACCACGTCAGGACGTTGCACAGCCCTGACGACGTCGTCAGCACGATTGATGCCAGCCCCAGGCCACCGAGCGCGGTAGTGCCGATGTGGCCGACGATCGCCGTGTCGGCGAGGACGTACAGCGGCTCCGCGGCGAGCGTGAACAGCGCGGGAATCGCCAGCGCCAGGATCCGCCGGTCGAGCGCGTTCACTGTGCCAGCGCGTTCACTGTGACAGCGCGTTCTCGATTTCGCGCGCGGCGTTGCGCACGGCGTCGCCGTGCTTGCGGCCCGGCGTGCGACCGAGGCGGTCGACGGGACCCGAGACTGATACGGCCGCCACGATCTCGCCGCGGTGCCACACGCCCGCGCTCACACTGGCCACCCCGGGCTCGCGCTCTTCGACGCTGGCCAGCCACAGCGTCGACGGTGACCGCTCGCGCAGCACGCGTCCGGCCGATCCGCGCGAGACCGGCAGCACCGAGCCGACGGGAACGATCGTGCGCAGCGAATGCGGCGACTCGGCGGCCAGCACGCACACGCGCTCGTCGCCGCGGCGCACGTACAGCTGGGCACTCTCACCGGTGCGGTCGCGAAGCGCGGCGAGCGCCGGCGCCGCCGCGGTCACGAGGTCGCTGCCGACCATCCGCGGACCGAGGAGGAAGCGGCCTTCGCTGTCGCGGTCGACGAAGCCGTGGGCCTCGAGCGCGACCGCCAGCCGGTGCGCCGTGGCGCGCGGCAGCCCGGCGGCGGGAGCGAGCTCCGCGAGCGGCAGCGGGCCCGACGCCAGCGCGTCGAGCACCGCGACCGACTTGTCGAGCACACCCACCCCCGTTACGATCCGTTCCACAAAGCGAGAATCTAATCTCAGATAGTGAGACATCCAAATGGCGCCTACCACGCTTAGCCAGACGATCTGGGACCGTCACGTCGTCCACTCGGCGCCCGACGAACCCGACCTGCTGTTCATCGACCTGCACTTGATCCACGAGGTCACCTCGCCCCAGGCGTTCGACGGCCTGCGCATCGGCGGCCGGCAAGTTCGCCGGCCCGACCTGACGCTGGCGACGATGGACCACAACGTCCCGACCACCAATCTGCTCGAGCCGATCAAGGATCCGATCAGCGCCCGTCAGATGGAGGTGTTGGCGGAGAACTGCAAGGAGTTCGGCATCACGCTGTATCCGATGGGTCACCGCGACTCGGGCATCGTGCACATCATCGGGCCCGAGCAGGGTCTCACGCAGCCCGGCATGACCATCGTGTGCGGCGACAGCCACACGTCCACCCATGGTGCCTTCGGGGCTCTCGCATTCGGTATCGGGACGAGCGAAGTCGAGCACGTGCTGGCCACGCAGACGTTGCCGCAGCGCAAGCCGGGCACGATGGCCGTCGTCGTCGAAGGCGAGTTGTCGCCCGGCGTGTCGGCGAAGGACGTAACGCTGGCGATCATCGGCCGCCTCGACACGGGCGGTGGCATCGGATCGGTGATCGAGTACCGCGGGTCCGCCATTCGCGCCCTCACGATGGAAGGACGCATGACGCTGTGCAACATGTCGATCGAGGCGGGAGCCCGCGCCGGCCTCGTCGCCCCCGACGACACGACGTTCGCCTACCTCGAAGGTCGTCGCCACGCACCGAAGGGCAAAGACTGGGAAGCGGCCCTCGACGACTGGCGCACGTTGCGCACCGACGACGACGCCGCGTTCGACAAGACCGTCGAACTCGACGCTGCGGCGATCGAGCCGCACGTCACGTGGGGCACGAACCCCGGCCAGGTCGTGCCGCTATCGGGGCGCGTCCCGTCGCCCGACGCGTTCGCCGACGACGTGCACCGCAACGCCGCGGCGCGCGCCCTCGAGTACATGGGTCTCACCGCCGACACTCCGATGACCGACGTGAAGGTCGACACCGTCTTCATCGGCAGTTGCACGAACGCGCGCATCGAGGACCTGCGCGCCGCGGCGGCGGTGCTCGAAGGGAGGACCGTGGCGAAGGGCATGCGGGCCCTCGTCGTCCCCGGCTCGATTCAGGTGAAGGAAGCCGCCGAGGCGGAAGGGCTCGACAAGGTGTTCACCGCCGCCGGCTTCGACTGGCGCGGCGCCGGGTGCTCGATGTGCCTCGCCATGAACCCCGACAAGCTCGCGCCCGGCGAACGCGCTGCGTCCACGTCGAACCGCAACTTCGAAGGCCGCCAAGGTCCGGGCGGTCGCACGCACCTCGTCTCCCCCGCGGTCGCCGCCGCCACCGCTGTCGCCGGCCACTTCATCAACCCGAAGGATCTTTGACATGGAACCGATCACGACGATCACCGGCACCGCGCTGCCGCTCGAGCGAAGCGATGTCGACACCGATCAGATCATTCCCGCGGAGTGGCTCAAGCGCGTCGAGCGCACGGGTTTCGGCGAAGGACTGTTCGGCGCGTGGCGCAAGGACGCGTCGTTCCCGCTCAACGACAAGCGCTACGAAGACGCCGTCGTCCTCATCGCCGGCCCGAACTTCGGCACCGGCTCGTCGCGCGAGCACGCTGTGTGGGCGCTGACCGACTACGGGTTTCGCGCCGTGGTGTCGCCGAGGTTCGGTGACATCTTCCGCAACAACGCCACCAAGGCGGGCCTCGTGCCGGTGCAGGTCTCAGAAGAAACCGGCGCGGCGCTGATGAAGGCCGTGCAGGACGATCCGACACTCGAACTCATCGTCGACATCGACTCGCGCACGATCGGGTGTCTCGCCGCGGGCATCGAAGAGCAGTTCCCGCTCGACGACTTCACGCGCATGCGTTTCCTCGAAGGCCTCGATGACATCGGCCTCACTCTGCGCAACGCCGATGCCATCACCACCTATGAAGCCAGCCGCAAGAGCTGGCTGCCTTCGCTTACGTAACGGCTACATCCGACCGAAGGCGACGCTGACGCGAATCGTCGAGGCGTAGGCATTGAACCCGTCGAGCGGGTCGTTCTGCGTAGTGAGTCCCCAGATCACAACCTGCGGCGAGTCGGTCGCTTGGGCCAACCCAGTGATCACCTGGACGCCCGGGCTCTCGTCGGGGACGAGCGGGCCGATCGCGATGCCAAGACCGGGCTGCGCGTACGGGTGCGCCGGACGGTAGAAGGCGCCGTGGTTCAGGCCGAGGCCGTCGGGGCGATAGTCGTTCCATCCGGAGTCGCCGTACTTGGTCGACACGGCGATGCGGGCTACGCCGTTGGTGCAGTCGGCGGCGACGTTGACGCCGCCGTGGAACGTGGTGCCGAAGGCCATGAAGCCGCCTCCGGTGCCTTCCATTGCAGCACCTGTCGGCTCGAGCACGCGCACGTGCGGGCCGCCCCCGAGTCCGGCGCCGGTCACGATTTCAGCGGTGCTGTCGCCGCCGCCCATGTCAGCACCGGCGACGCTCACGCCGCCCGTGAAGTTCGGGTCGTACGCCATGAACTCGCCGAGGATCGCCAGTGTCGGGTTCGCGCCGAGCACGGTCGCACCGCCGAAGATGCGCACGTGCGGACCGCCGCCGGCGCCGGGGCCGGTGATGATGTCGGCCTTCGAGTCACCGTTGACGTCCGCGACGGCGACGTTGACGCCGCCCGAGAAGTTCGGCGCGTACGCATAGAAGCTGCCGATCTCGTTGAGCATGGGTTTACCGTCGGTGCCGGGCGCGCCGTTGAAGACCTTGACGTGCGGTCCGCCGCCGGGACCGACTCCGGTGACGACGTCGTCGTACCCGTCGCCGTTTACGTCACCCGCTGCGACCTGGACGCCGCCCGTGAAGTTCGGCGCGTACGCGTAGAAGCTGCCGATGACCGTCTGCGAGTCGGCCCACACTTCTACGTGCGGGCCACCGCCTGCGCCCGCGCCGGTAACGATGACCGACTCGGGCTGGGCGGATTGCCCGGGCAACGTCGTCGTCGTCGATGTCGACGACGTTGGCGGAGTCGCGGGATGCGCGGTGCAGTCGCCCATCGCCGCGGAAGCTGGGCTGAACACACCGGTGGCGATCATCGCCACGCCGGATCCCATAAGCGCAAGCGCGCCAAAGATCCGCCATTTAGTCATTCTCATTCCCGGCAGTACCCACCCGCGCAACCTTTCATGCCTTATGTCCGGCTTGCCCGGTCAGCGCAGTTCTCCCAGAAACGGAAACTGCCCAGCACCGCAGGGCGGTGCTGGGCAGTACCAGTGCGATATGGCTGGTGGTTTAGACCTTGCCCGCCGCGACCGTGACGCCACCGGTGAAGCTCGGCGAGTACGCCATGAACCCGTCACCCAGCTGCCCGGGTACCGGGGCCGTCGTCAGGTCGAAAGCCCGTACGTGCGGCCCACCACCGGCGCCAGCGCCAGTAATGATTTCGGCCGGCTCGTCGGAGTCGATGTCGCCAACGGCAACGAATACGCCGCCGGTGAAGTTGGACCCGTATGCCATGAAGCCGTCACCACGTTGGCCCGGAACCGGGTTGCCGGAAACGGTGAACTGGCGAATGTGGGGGCCGCCGCCGGGTCCAGGAGCCGTGACGATATTGGCGACGCCGGTGTTGTCGAAGTAACCCGCGGCAACACGCACACCGCCTGCGAAGTTCGACGCGTAGGCGTAGAACCCGTCACCGATCTGGCCCACCATCTTGTTGCCACTGGCGCTGAACGCCCGCACGTGCGGACCGCCGCCAGGACCAGCGCCAGTGATGACCTCGGCCCTGCCGTCGGCGTCAAGGTCAGCCGCAGCGACGTAGACGCCTCCGGTGAAGCTGGGCGCGTACGCCATGATCCCCGAGCCGAGCTGGCCGGCGAACGGCGTGCCGTTCTCCTCGAACGCACGGACGTGAGGACCGCCGCCCGGACCAGGAGCAGTGATGATCTCGGCGCTGCCGTTGCCGTCGAGGTCGGCAACCGCGACGCGGACCTCGCCGTGGTAGTTCGCATACGGCGTGATGTCCTGCGCCGGCGGAAGGCCGTTGACGTTGCGGATCTTCACCACACCAAGCTGACCGATCACGATCTCGCCGATGCCGTCATGGTTGAGGTCACCGCGTGCGACGTACGTGCCACCCGAGTAGCTCGACGGGTCGACCGTCATGAACGCGCCCCAGTCGCTGTTCAGGTTCGCGGGGTTGACGACGCGAATGTGCGGACCACCGCCGGGGCCGGGCCCCGTCTCAATGGCGAGTCGTGTGCCACCCCCGTAGAAGCCGTAGTTATAGGTCGCGGGGACGCCCTCAAACGCGTAACGATCGGCCAGCCCCAAGCCTGCGAGCACAAGTACGGCGGCGAGTGCGAATTTCCAGGTACGGGCCAGACGAGAAATATTCAATGGATTCATGCTCCTGGGGCGCGGTCCAACAAGAGCTTCGTTGGACCCGAGAGTGGGTCGAATCCCCAGAGTACCGGCTTAGTCGTTCACCGTGGGCGATTGAGTCCTAGAACCTCGGTGGCAACCACTTCGACAGGCGGTCAGAGCACTACGTTACGACGGGCTGTGAGCGAGGAGCTGACGAGGGGGACGAGGGCTGCGACACCCGGGGTCGACGTGTCGGTCGTGCTCCCGTGCCTCAACGAGGAGGCGTCGGTCGGAACGTGCGTCGAGGAAGCACGCGCCGCTGTCTTGAGCCTGGGGCTCACGTGCGAAGTCATCGTCGTCGACAACGGGTCGGACGACGCCTCGGCGAGGATCGCAACTAGTCACGGCGCGCGGGTGATTACCGAGCAGAGGAAAGGTTACGGGCGCGCGCTGCGAACCGGTATCGAGGCCGCGAGTGGTCCTGTTGTCGTGATGGCCGACGCTGACCGCACCTATCCCCTCGAACGGCTCGGTGAGCTCGTAAAGCCCGTGCGCGACGGCGGCGTCGATCTCATGATCGGCGAGCGGCTGGATGAGGTATCCCCTGGCGCGATGCCGTTTCTCCATCGGTACATCGGTACGCCGACTTTGAGCTTTCTCGTGCGCAGGGCTTCGAACGGCATACGCGTGACCGACAGCCAGTCCGGCTTCCGGGCATTCGCGCGCGACAAGATCCTCGATCTCGGGCTGCGATCGGACGGGATGGAATTCGCGTCGGAGATGCTCATCCGCTCCGGCCAGCGCGGGTTGCGAATCCGTTCGGTCACAACCGGCTATCGAGAACGCGTAGGCGATTCCAAACTCGACACGTTGACCGACGGATGGCGCCATCTTCAGCTCATCCTCCTCATGGCGCCGCACCTCCTGCTCGTGTGGCCCGGACTGACATTGCTTGCCATTGGTTCTCTGCTCACCGCGGCGAGCGTGATCAACGGCCAAGGGATCGAGATCGGCAGCCTCAGCTGGCAGCCGACCTTCTTCTCGGGAATTGCTGTGGTCCTCGGACTTCAAGCCGCGCTCGCCGGCATGGTTCTTGCCCACCGCTCGGATGTGCTGAACGACGTTGTCCGTAAGCACTTCGCGTTCGTCGGACATCCGCGATTCACGCTTCGATGTGCCGCGCTCGGCGTTCTCGGCGCCCTCGCGGGGCTAGTCATCGACTTCACGTTGTTCCTCGTGAATGTCGAACCCGGACCGTCACCCTCGCGCTTCATAGCTCTCGCGTCCTTGGCGCAAAGCCTGCTCATCGGTGGTGTGTCCGTGGCGATCTTCGCGGTGGTCAACGCAGTGCTGGCGCGCGACGCTTCCGCGGCGCGATGACTCGCCTCGCGCGGCAACCCGGCGACGACATCAACTTGCGCTCGCGCGCACAGATGCTCGAGTACGCGGCCATCGCCGACCGCGTCGCGCAGGACACGCGCGGCCCCGTGTTGGACTGGGGATGCGGGTTTGGGCAGCTCATCGACCTGCTTGAACGCCGGGGCGTATCCGCCCGCGGCCTCGAGTTCGATCCCGACATCTCTAAGACAACCGAAGTTGCGCTCGAGCGTTTTCCTCACCTCACCGCGGTCTTGACAGACGATCCCATCGCGCTTCCCTACGCGTCGGAGTCCTTCGACGCGGTGCTCAGTTGCGGCGTACTCGAGCACGTGGAGGATCCAGAAGCGAGCGTCGATGAGATTCGTCGAGTCCTGCACGCCGGGGGCACGTTCTACGTCTTCAAGTTGCCAAACCGCTATTCGTACCTCGAGCGCGTCGCAAAAATCGCGGGCGGCTACTACCACGGCGCGTGGGAGCACGACCGGGTCTACACCGAGAGGAGCGCGTGCGAACTCCTACATCGGCACGGGTTCGAGGTTCTCGAGGTACGGCGCGCCAACGTGTTGCCATTGACGCTGCCGGGGACGTTCGGCGATCGGATCGGCGGCGCGCTCTGGGGCGCGAACAGATTGCTGAGCAGGATCCCCCCGTTGCGAGCGGTTGCGACGAACATCGAGCTCACCGCCCGAAAGCCGCGTTGAGCCGCCCGCTCGTTGCGCCTCGCGCCTCTCGTCGCGACTGGGATGTGTTGTTCGTCGCCGGGCTTACCTGGCCGGTCGCTCTCGTCGGGTTCGCCGTGAGCCGCCTACCGGTCTACGCGACCGCCGACGCGGGAATCAGTCTCGCGGACGCAGACAACCTTCTCGGCCGCGGGATCCGGCCCGCCGGCCACGTTCCCGTGTTCGCGGCCTTGACAGCGCTCGCGCGCCTCATGTCGTCGGATCTCGGCGCATTTCGGCTTCTCGCGGTTGCGGCCGCGCTCGCGCTTCCCGCGTCCTTCTTGTTCTTCGTGCACGGACGAACGAGGTCGCCCGCGGCCGAGGTCATCGGCGCTCTTCTCTTCGCCGTTGCGCCCACGACCGCTGAAGCCGTCGGCTGGTACGGGCTGACAATGCTCGTCGGTATCGCGTTGGCGCTCGTTGCCCTCCGCATGATCGACAACTGGCTCATCGCGCCCACCCAGCGCCGCGCCATGTTCGCCGGCGCCGCGGTCGTGTTGGTGTCGCTAACCCATGCGGTGCCTTTGCTTTGGGCCGTCGAGATAACGGCCGTCTTCACAGTTGGCCACGCCGTGCAGATGTGGAACCGACACGGCCGTGACGTGCGGGCGGCCGCCCGAGACCCGTTTTGGCGGACCGCACCGACGGCAGCCGTGTTCTTTCTCGTCGCGGGGATCGTGAACTTGGTCAATTCATCGCATTTGCAAAGCGCGGTTGCGCTCGCGCCAGGACTTGGCCATTTGCGACTGATTTGGTCGTTCGGGTTTCGCCACAACGTCGTGTGGATCGCCGGACTGTGTTTTGGGCTCGTCGGCGCACCGCTCGTCGCACGACTGGGTAGACGAGACATGCGATTCGCGCTTTGGGGTTCAGCGACGGGCTGGGTCGCGATTTTTAACCTGATTGCGCTCGGCGGCGACGCGTCGTACCAAAACCGCCAGGTGTACCTGCTGGCGCCGTGCATCTGCGTCGGACTTGTAGTGCTCGTGGCGCGTGGAGCGTCGCTTGTCCGCGCCGCTCACTACGTGCCAGGCGTGGCGACCATCGTCGCTGCCGTCGTCGTCCTCGCATGGTCCGGCCACGCCTTCGACGTCCGGTTGACCCAAGCAACGCGTTATTACAACCGCGTGACCGTTTCGCAGGTGGACGCCCTGCGGTGGCTCAAGCGACACCAAGGCGACCTCCTCGTGTCGCCCTCCGACGACGACTTCTACGACGGCACGACAATCTCGTGGCTTGCACAGGGGTTGGCACGGCGACGCTCAATCAGCAGTACCGAGGGTTATCGCAATCTCATTGAGTCAGACCGCCGCGGGAGCGACGACGCGGCATTGCTGATCTCGGGTGCGTCCGGCACGGTGCAACGCAATATCGCCTTCGGCAGGCGCGCATCCTTCGGCGAGATGTTCGTACTCGGCCGCTACGACAACAGCTGGTTACCGCTCGCGGCGTTACGCAGCGACACCGGAGCCGTTACCGCGACCGTGGTGGCGAACGGCAGGTTGCTGGTGCACCTGCCGCCGCATGCAACGACGCTGGCGGTGCGGCAACCGGACGCGAGTGAGTTGCGTTCGTCACCCGTGACCTTCGACGCAGCGCGCGGCGTAACGGTGCACGTGGGCGACGCCGTTGCGAGCAACGGCGGGGCCGAGGTCGAGGTCAAGATCGACGGTCCGCTGCAGACGCGGTCGGCGCGGGAGCGCGACTACGCGGCACCCGCTCTGCTCAAGGAGCGTCACATCCGCTGGATCTGGGCTCCGCGTGGTAGCCGCTCGGACGATGAGTTCGCGGCGCGTGGGTACTCGGTGGCGTATTCGAATCAGTCAGTCGTCATCTTCGACGCAGACATGCGTCGTACGCGTTCACGATGACGTCGGCGCTACGGGCGACGGACGCCTCTTCGGCCTTGCGCTTCCCCCACTCCCACGCCGTCAGCTTCATGTCCGCAGCCGAACGGACCGCTTCGACGATCGCGGCCGCCCACGTTTCTGCGCGCTCATCCTCGACGAGCCACCCGTTAACGCCCGGCTCGATCAGCGTCGCGGCCGCGTTCTGATCGTGGTGGAGAGTCAGCGTCGGTGTGCCGAGTGCCGCCGCTTCTACAACGATCAGCCCGTAGCCCTCGCGCGACGACGGCAGCAGTAAACACGCCGCCGAACGCAGCGAGGCCGCGAGTTGGTCATCGTCGACAAACCCTCGTAACTCGATGCTTGCCTCGAGTCCACGCGCGGCTATCGCCGACTCGAGCCGGGCGCGCTCTGGACCATCGCCGATCACGACGCATCGAAGGTCAGGGATGGCGCGTCGCGCCACCTCTATCGCCGGCGGCACGAGGTGCGCACCCTTTTCGGTAATGAGCCGACCGACAAACAGCACGGCCGCGTCGCGACTCGGCGCGTCGACGTGATCGGCAACCGCACCGTCGAACAACCCAGGTAAGACAGCCACGTCGTGACGGAGCATTTCGGCCTGGCGACGCGTGAAGGTAAATCGACGATCGGCGAGCAGAAGCGCCGTCCGCTCGATCAGCCACCCGAGCGTGCCGACAACTCGCCCGGCGTACGAACGCCAATAAGCCGCCGGCCACACCTCAACCACGTCGACCACGAGCGGGGGGCGGCCGCGACCAAAACGCGATGCGCGAATCCCGAAGATGGAGAAGAAGGGAAACGAACCCGCGTGTACGACGTCGACATCCCGGTGCGCGCGAAGATACCGCCACACCCCGAACCCGAACTTGAGCGTCGGAAGGATCTTCCGCCTGCCGGACTGCGTGTAGATCTCGTCAGCACGGCGCCCCGACACGCCGACGACGGCAAAGGACAACGACGGGGCTTCGTCCCACTCGCGTCGCGTGAGGTACACAACATCGTGGCCGCGCCGCGACAGCTCCTCCGCGAGCGACCGGTACCACCTCTCGGCACCGCCGATCCGCCACGGGAACAGACAGTCGTAGACGATTGCGACCTTCATGCGGAGCGAGTCCGCATCGACACGGCCGTCCCGGTTCGAAGGATCACCACGCCGCGGTTCTCGAACGCCACGACCCCAGGCAACTCTCGTTTGAGGCTTGCAATTCGTCCCGACTGATAATCCGACCAACCTTTGTCAACGAAGACGAAATCGGCGCGAAATCGGCGGGCCGCTGCGAGAGTCGCGGGAGTCGGGACCCCAGCGGACAGAACGCGCGCCGCCTTCGCGGCATTGCGTCGTTCGACTGGGAAGTACACCCAGGCATCGGAAGATGCCGCAAGCGTCCTCCGCCGCGCTACCCCTTCGATCCACCAGGCAAGCGGCGGCGCAGTCCGCAGCGGCGTGACGACAACGGTCGAGTTCGGCGGCGTTTGCGAGCGCAGCCAGTCGATGCCACGCAGCAGTTCGGGCGTCAGCGCCTGGTAACGGCGCTGCTGGAGCGACGACGTTGATGGGAAGACAGCGAGTTGGGCGATTAGCGCCGCCGACGCGAGTAGAGGCACCGCGATACTCCGACCAGAGTCTTCCGCCGTCGCCCACACAGCCGCACCCAATACGACCGCTGTGGGCAAGAAGTACGCGAGCCGCGTCTCGGGCCACACAGCCACTGCCACGAGTGAAGGCAACAACAGCGCAGCGCCGACGCGCCACACCGGGTCGCGACGGTGCGACCACAACAGCAACACCCCGATAACGGCGGCGAGAGTCAGTGCGCGCCATACGGTTGGCGCGTCGAACCAGACGGCCTCCGTGCGTAGCCACACGTTCGGCTGGTCAGGCCGAGTAACAGCCGCAGGCTGCGCGACGGCGCCGAGACGCGCGCGTGCCAGTTGCACGTACCACGGAGCAGCGACGAGCAAAGGCACAGCGGCAAGCACAGCTCGCCGAACCACGGCGCCGAACTCGCGCGGCCTTTCCGCGACGTGGACGACGAGCAGCGTTGCGACTGCACCAGCGCCAAGCGCGAACACGAAGTCGGACGACAACGCCAGAGCTAGCAGCAATGCACCGGCAGCGACCGCTCTCGACAGACGCGGCGACACCAGCGCGCGGTCGACGAGATACACCGCGACGGGGACCAGCCCTAGGCCGATCAGCTGCGGGTAGCCACCCCAGGAGGCGGCCTCGCCCGCGGCGGCCCCGAAGAGCAGTAGCGCCGCCAAAAGCAGCCCCACCGGGGACGGCGCAATGCGTCGCAAGACGACGTACGCACCCGTGGCCGGCGCGCACGACACCACAGCTCCGAGGCCGACGAACGCCACCTTCACACCGAAGAGCGACACTGCGACGAGCGTGAGCAGCGGGGCCACGGGCACTGCGACGACGCCGGCCGGCCGCACGTTCCGACCGACTAGCCCCCGACCTATTGCCAGCCAGTCGCCTCCATCGAAACCGGGAGGCGCGCCAGCACGTCCCAAGTAGTGCGCGCGCACGGCAGCGGCGGCACAGACCAATGTGGCGAACGCGACGTCGGACGCGTGAGTTCGCAACCGGTGCCGCACCACAGGAGACTGTCATAGGAGACACAACGCCGTCACCGTCGCGAGCCGCCGTAGCATCGACATCGTGAACCGACCGACCTCCGTGACGGATGCGTTCACGCGTTATCGCAAACTGCTGCGGTACTCGGCCGTCTCGGTGATCGCCGTCGCGGTCGGACAGGTGGCGCTAATCGCGCTGTTCTATTTCGGCCACTGGTCGGCTCGCGCCGCGACAATCGGTTCCTGTGTCGCGGGCGGTATCCCGAGCTACTACTTGAACCGCCGATGGGTGTGGGCCAAGTCAGGACGCTCGCACATGTGGCGTGAGGTCACGCCGTTCTGGGTGCTGTCATTTGTCGGTCTCGGCCTGTCCACGTGGCTCGCGGGATACGCCGGAACGTATGGACGCGACCACCTCTCGAGTCGCGCGGCGCAGACTGCGCTCGTCGATGCTGCATCGATCGCTGCGTTCGGCATGCTGTGGGTATTGAAATTCCTAGCGTTCGAGCGGTTTATGTTCGGCCGCGAGCGACATCGACACGAAACGGTGGTGTGAGGGGTCTGTGGTGCGTCGCATAGTCAGGTTTGTGGTCCGGCTGGGCGTACTGGCCGTTCTCGTCGCGGTCGTGCTCAAGGCACTCGAAGACAAGGAAGTCGAACTCGCTGAGCCGCCCAAGGTCGAGCCCGCGCCCACGCCGCCGGCGTCACCACGTAGTCCAGAACCCGCTCCGCCCGACGTTGCGTGGGTTGAACCGCAAGGCGACGTGTGCCCGACAACGCACCCGATCAAGGCGAAGTTGAGCAGCAAGGTGTTCCGCCGCCCCAACTCTTCCGGCTACGCGACCAGCAAACCCGACCGCTGTTACGCGTCGGAAGACGCGGCGATAGCCGAAGGCTTCCGCGAGGCGAAGCGCTAGGCCGTAACGGCGCGGGCGTCGAGGATGCCCGGCTCGCTTTGAAGCGCGGCGACTACGGCGTCGGGCACGCCCGCGTCCGTCGCCAGCACCATCAGCGCGGCCGAGCCGTCGGTCGAACGACCGAGGTGCATGTTCGACACGTTGATGTTGGCGTCGCGCATGGCGGCAGTTACCAGGGCCAGCATGCCGACGCGGTCGTCGTTGCGCACGACGAGCAGGTTCTTCGCCGGCGGCACTTCGCAGCTGATGCCGTCGATGGCGGTGATCCGGGCGTCGCGGGTGAGGCCCGTGATGGTGCCGGCGACGGAGCGCTCACCCGAGCGCAGTGTGATCACGCTGCGCTGCTCGGTGGCGCCGACCTTCAACTCCTTGACGTCGACTCCGAGTTGCTCGGCCACGTGCGGCGCGTTGACGAACGACACCGGTTCGTCGCTCACGGCGTCGAGGACACCCCGCAGCGCCGAGAGCGTCGCCAGGCTGACGTCATTGTCGGCGACGGGCCCCCGGTATTCGACTTCAAGCACCGTCGTGCGGTTCTCGCCCACGAGACCGGCGAGTAGGCCGCCCAGGCGTTCTGCAAGGGCGACGAAGGGCCGGACAGTCTCAGACGCCGCGTGCGCGTTCACGTTCATCGCGTTCGGCACGAAGTCGCCGGCGAGCGCGAGCACGACTTGTTCGGCCACTTGCACGCCCGCCTTGTCCTGCGCCTCGGCAGTGCTGGCGCCGAGGTGAGGCGTCACGACGACGTTGGGCAACGCCAGCAGCGGCGACTCCTTCAGCGGCTCGTTCTCGAACACGTCGAGCGCGGCGCCGGCGATGCGACCGTCCTGCAGCGCGGCCGCGAGGTCGGCTTCGTCGACGATGCCGCCGCGTGCGTCGTTGATGATGCGCACCGTCGGCTTCATCTTCGACATCAGCTCGGCGTTGACCAAGCCCGTGGACTCTTTCGTCTTGAGCAAGTGGATCGAGATGAAGTCGGCAACGGCGACGAGCTCGTCGAGTTCGAGCAGCTCGACGCCCATCTGTTTGGCGCGCTCAGGCGATGTCCACGGGTCCCACGCCACGACGCGCATCCCGAACGCATTGGCGCGCTGGGCGACGAGCGTCCCGATGCGTCCAAGGCCGAGCAAGCCGAAGACCTTGCCGTGCAGCTCCACGCCTTCCCACTTCGACTTCTCCCACCGTCCGGCCACGAGCGCACCGTGGGCTTGGGGGATGTTGCGCGCCAGCGCCAGCAGCAGCGCAATGGCGTGCTCGGCCGTCGACACGCCGATGCTGAACGGCGCGTTGGCGACCATGACGCCGCTCGCCGTCGCCGCGGCCATGTCGATGTTGTCGACGCCGACGCCGGCGCGACCCACGACGATCAACTCGTCGGCCGCCGCGAACACCTCCGCCGTCACCTTCGTGGCCGAACGCACGATCAGCGCCTGTGCGCCCTTCACCGCGTCGAGCAGTTCCTCGGGCGATAGGCCGATGCGCTCGACGACTTCGTGACCGGCGGCGGTCAACGCGGCGGTCGCTGACGGCGCGAGCGGTTCTGTAACGAGGACGCGTGCCATCAGCCGAACAGCTTCTGCATGCGCGTGATGCCTTCGACAATGGCGTCGTCACCGAGCGCGTAGGAGAAGCGCGCGAATCCCGGAGAACCGAATGCCTCACCGGGCACGAACGCCACCTTCGCTTCCTCGAGCACGTACGAGGCGAGATCGAGTGTCGTCGGCAGCTTGTCGGTCAGCAGACCCTTGAGCGACGGGTAGGCGTAGAACGCGCCGTCGGGCGTCGGGCACACGACGCCGGGGATCTCGTTGAGCATCGACACGATCGTGTGGCGGCGCCGGTCGAACGCCTCGCGCATCATGGCGACCGCCGACAGGTCGCCCGAGACCGCGGCGAGTGCGGCGCGCTGCGCGACGTTTGACACGTTCGACGTCGAGTGACTCTGCAAGTTGGTCGCGGCGTCGATGATGTCTTGCGGGCCGATCATCCACCCCACGCGCCACCCCGTCATCGCGTACGTCTTGGCGACGCCGTTGAGCACGACGGTTTGGTTGGCGAGCTCGGGCACCTGCACCGCGATCGACGCGAACTTGGCGTCGCCGTACACCAGGTGCTCGTAGATCTCGTCGGTCACGACCCACAGGTCGTTGGCGAGCGCCCACTCCCCGATCGCTTTGACTTCGTCAGGGGTGTGCACGGCGCCGGTCGGGTTGTTCGGCGACACGAACAGCAACGCCTTGGTCTTGTCGGTGCGCGCCGCTTCGAGCTGGTCGACGGTCTGGCGAAAGCCTTGGGTCTCGTCGGCCAGCACGAACACCGGCACGCCGCCGGCGAGTTGGATCGCTTCGGGATACGTCGTCCAGAACGGCGTCGGCACGATCACCTCGTCACCGGGATCGCACAGCGCGGCGAACGCTTCGTACACCGCTTGCTTGCCGCCGTTCGTCACGAGGATCTGCGACGCCTTCACTTCGTAACCGGAGTCGCGCTTGGTCTTGACGGCCAGCGCTTCACGCAAGTCGGGCAGGCCCTGAGTTGGCGTGTAGCGATGGTTCTTCGGGTCACGCGCCGCGGCGATTGCGGCCTCGACGATGTTGTCGGGCGTCGGAAAATCCGGTTCGCCGGCGCCGAAGCCGACCACGTCCTCACCGGCCGCGGCGAGGGCCTTGGCCTTGGCATCGACAGCAAGAGTTGCGGACGGGGCGACTGCGGCAATTCGTCGGGAGAGGCGATTCACGGCTGTAATGCTTGCAGAGATGAGCGAGGACCCAAGACTCGATATCGCGGTACCGAAAGAACTCCTGCCTGTCGACGGAAGGTTCTGCTCAGGACCGTCGAAAGTGCGCCAAGCGCAGGCCGACGCCGTGGCGTCGGCGGGCTCGACGCTGCTCGGGACGAGCCACCGCCAAGCGCCCGTCAAGAACCTCGTCGGGCGCGTGCGCGACGGCCTGGCGAATCTGTTCGAACTCCCCGACGGCTACGAGATCCTGCTCGGCAACGGCGGCACCACGCTGTTCTGGGACGCGGCCACGTTCGCCCTCATCGAAAAGAAGAGCCAGCACCTCAGCTTCGGGGAGTTCTCGTCGAAGTTCGCGGCGGCGGCGAAAGCTGCGCCGTTCCTCGACGATCCCGACATCATCGAGGCGCCGGTCGGTACGCGCGCGGACGCCGTCGGGACACCGGGCGTCGACCTGTACGGACTCACGCACAACGAGACTTCGACGGGTGTCGTCGCGCCGATCGTGCGCCCGTCGGGCGCCGACGCGAACGCGATCGTCGCCGTCGACGCGACGTCGATCGCGGGCGGCGCGCTCGTCGATCCGACGCAGTTCGACTGCTACTACTTCGCACCGCAAAAGTGCTTCGCCGCCGACGGCGGCATTTGGCTCGCCGCCTGCTCGCCCGCCGCGATCGAACGCATCGAGCGCATCAGTGCGTCAGGCCGGTGGATTCCGGCGATCTTCGACCTGCAGACGGCGGTGACGAACTCGCGGTCGAACCAAACGCTCAACACGCCCGCCATCGCCACGCTCATCATGCTGGCCGAGCAGATCGACTGGATGCTCGACAACGGCGGCCTGTCGTGGGCCGCGAGTCGCAGCGAGAAGTCGTCGTCGATCCTGTACGGATGGGCAGAGGCGGCGTCGTTCGCGACACCGTTCGTGGCCAACCCCGACGAGCGCTCGCCCGTCGTCGGCACGATCGACATCGACGGCTTCGACGCCGGTGACCTGTGCAGCGTGCTGCGCGCCAACGGCGTGTTCGACACCGACAGCTACCGCAAACTCGGGCGCAACCAGATACGCATCGGCATGTTCCCCGCCGTCGAACCTGACGACGTCGCCGCCCTCACGGCGACCATCGACTACATCGCGGAACGCCTGCTTTAACCTTTTGGCCCGTGTTTGGGCTGCGGGGTTTTCGCGTCGTCGCGTCGGTCGTGTCCGCGGCCACGATCGTGTCGGCTGCACCTGCGATCGCGCAGACCACGACGTCCACCGCGCCGTTCGGCCCACCCCCGAAAGCGTTCATCGTCGTGGACCATGCGACCGGCGCGGTGATATCCGGCAGCAACGAACACACCCCGCTGCCGCCGGCCAGTCTCACGAAAATTCTCACCGCGCTCGTCGCCGTCGCCGCGCTCAAGCCGAACGACACGGTGCCAATCAGCGAGCGCGCCGCCGCGATGCCGGCGCACAAGCTGAACATGAAGGCGGGCGAAGTGTGGCCCGTCGACGAAGTGCTGTCGGCGTTGCTGACGTCGTCGGCGAACGACGCCGCGGCCGCCGTCGCCGAACGCGTCAGCGGTTCGCTCGAGAACTTCGACACGGCGCTCGACGCGCTCGCGCAGCACCTGCAGTTGGCGGACGCGCCGACGCTGCAAGACGCGGCGGGCCTCGACGACTCGTTCTCGGTGCGCGGCGGCAACCGCATCTCGGCGCGTGACCTCGCGATTGCCGCCCGCGCGGTGCTCGCCGAACCGCGGCTGGCGCCGATCGTCGCCCGTCCGATCACCGAGTTCGTCGGACCCGACGGCATCCACCACCGCCTCGTCAATCACAACAAGATGCTCACGCGTTATGCCGGCGCGATCGGCATGAAGACGGGCTACACGCGCCGCGCCGGACGCGGGCTGATCGCCGCAGCGACGCGTAACGGGCGCACCGAGATCGTCGTCGTCCTCAATGTCGCCGACACGTACGGATGGGCCGCGCAACTTCTCGACGCGGGCTTCGCGCAACCCGTGCCGCGCGCCGCCGATCACCTGCCGGCGCTGCACGCGGGGTTGCGTCTCGCCCCTGCCACCGAGTCACTCACGGATCGCGCACCGGCGGGCGGCGCAACCGTGTCAGCGACGCTGCCCGCCCGCGACGGCACGCCGATCGCGCTGCGGTTGCTGTTCGTACTTCTCGCACTCGTCGTCGTGCTGTGCTGCATGTTGCGGGCGCGTGTGATCGTGCGCCGACGCTACCGCCGGCATCGTCGAGCACACGCGCAGGTCCGGCGCCAAGTGCACCGCCGTCGCAACCCCGACCTCACGCCGCACTACAAGCCGCACGAGGAACTCGCCGACCGCTTCCACGAGGTCGGCAGCCGCCGCTAAAACGCGAACTGGTCCTCCCAGTAACCGTATGACGGTTGCTGAGAGGACCAGTTCGAAGGTTTTGCGAGTTTTTGCGGGGTTACGGCGTGCCGGCGACCGAGATGGCGACTTCGACGCCGCCGTGGAAGTTCGGGTCGTAGGCGAAGAAGCCGGTGCCGAAGGGCATCGACCCGTCCTGCCGGAAGACCTTCACGTGCGGACCGCCGCCGGGGCCGGCACCGGTCACGATCTCAGCTGCGAGGTCGTTGTCGAGGTTGCCGAGGCCGACGGAAACGCCACCCGTGAACGTCGGGTCGTAGGCCATGAAGCCGCCACCCTGGGCCGCGCCGCCGCCGTCGAACACACGGACGTGGGGACCGCCACCAGGACCGGGAGCGGTCACGATGCGGTTGGCGACAGCGGCGAGATTGACGCCACCGGTGAAGCTCGGGTCGTACGCCATGAAGCCCGGCGTACCCGTGGCCGACCCGTCGGCAGTGGGCGAGAACACGCGGACGTGCGGGCCACCACCGGGACCGGGGGCGGTCACGATCTCGTCCTTGGCGTCACCGATCTCATTGCCGACGGCGACGCGCACGCCGCCCGTGAATGCGGGGTCGTAGGCGTAGAAGCCGTTGATGACACCGGCGTTGTCGCCGAGGCCCTTGATGCGCCACACCTTGACGTGCGGGCCACCACCGGCGCCCGGTCCGGTGACGAGCTCGTCACCGTTGGTCGGGTCGCCGTCGAGGTTCCCCGCGGCCGTGAAGACGCCGCCGCCGAAGCCCGAGTCGTATGCGAGGAAGCTCGCGAGATTCGTGCCGTCGGTGGCGAAGATCGTCACACGCGGAAGCGTGCGCGTCCGCGAGTTCGACGGGTAAGCGCCGAGCGAAGTCACGATCTCGTCGACACCGTCCGCGCCCACTGCCCAACCGTTCTGCACGGGCTTGAAGAAGTCACCGCGCGACACGTGAATGCCGCTGGTGAGGCTCGGGTCGTAGGCCATGAAGCCACCGAGGTCCGCGCCACTCGCGCCCCAGATGCGGGTGTGGGGACCGCCGCCTTGGCCGGGGACCGTCGTGATCTGGCCGAAGTCGTCGTTGAGGATCTTGGCGTCGCGCGTCGCGGGATCGCCGAGGGTGGCGTTGATCGGATTGCTCAGCGTGACGTGATACGTCTCGTCCTGCTCGTCGGCGGTGTCGCCGTTGATCGGGACGGTGAAGCTCTTCGACGTCGTCCCCTGCGGGAACGTGAGCGTCCCCTTCGTCAGTTCGTAGTCGCCCTTCGTGTCGCCCGCCGTCGCAACTGCCGTGCCGTTAGAGGTCGTGTAGTCGACGGTGACGATCTGCGCCGCGGCGGGAGTCAGCGTCACGTTGATCGTCTGCGTCGTCTGCGACGTGTCGCCCTCTGTCTTGTCCTGGATCGGATCGATCGTCAGCGCGGGCACCGCGCCGGCGTCGTCGTTGTGCAACACGATGTTCGCCGGATTGCCTCCGTTGATGGCGACGTTGTTCGGGCTGCCGAAGTTGAGCAACAGCGTTTCGTCGGGCTCGGGGATCGTGTCGCCCTTGATCGGAATGTCGATGTGCTGGACGCTGCCGTCGTTGGCGTTCCAGTGCAGCGTGCCCGCGACCGGCGTGTAGTCCTTCGCACCCTTCGCAGTGTCAGACGTCGCGCTGCCGTCGCTGGTCGCGTAGTTGACGTCCATGCCGATCGTCGTCGGATTCGACACGCTCACGTCGACGCGCCGCGTGTTGTCGGCGTTGCCTTCGTCGGCCGTCCCCGGCGACGGCACGATGTTCAACGTCGGGACGGGAGTGCCGTCGTCGTTCGGGATGGTGATCGTGCCCTGCGTGCCCGCCGCGGCCTGCACGGGGTTCGTGACCGACAGCGTGAAGGTCTCGTTCGGCTCTTTGACGTTGTCGCCGGTGGTGTTCACCTGGACCGTCTTGGTGCCACTCTCACCCGAAGCCCACGAAACCTGCTGGTTGACGGCCGTGTAGTCCTGCCCGGCGCGCGCCGAGCCGTCGCTCGACGTGATGTCTGCGGTGATGGTGGTGCCGAAGTTCACGCCGCCTTGCAGCGTGACGTCGACGTTGCACGGGTTGACGCCTTCGGCGCAGTTCCGGCTCGAGATGTTGATCGTGTGGATGCCGTTCACAGCACCCGCCGGCGTCGCGAACGGAAGAACCGTCACGAGCGCTCCGAGCAGGAGTGTGCTTACAGCCGCGGTGAAGACACGTAGGGAAGTGCGCATAGGCGCAGGAGCCTATATGTCAACGAATTGCGAGATCCATCGGCAGGCGCTTAACCCCCGGAAACGTCCTGCGGGCGGGCGTTACCAGCTGACACGAAAGGCATCAGCTTGCGTAGTTCCTCGCCGACGACCTCGATGGGGTGTGACTGCCCCGCTTTGCGCATTTCGTTGAAGCGCGGCGCGCCGTTTCGGTGCTCGGCGATCCACTCTTCGGCGAACTTGCCGGACTGGATCTCGTCGAGGATCCGCTTCATTTCCTTCTTCGTCTCCGCGTTCACGACGCGCGGGCCGCGCGTGTAGTCGCCGTACTCCGCCGTGGTCGAGATCGAGTAGCGCATCCCGGAAATTCCGTTGGCGTACATGAGGTCGACGATCAGTTTCAGCTCGTGCAGGCACTCGAAGTACGCGGACTCGGGCGCGTAACCCGCCTCGACGAGCGTCTCGTAACCGGCTTGGACGAGCGCGGTGACGCCGCCGCACAACACGGCTTGCTCGCCGAACAGATCGGTCTCGGTCTCTTCGCGGAACGTCGTTTCGAGGATGCCGGCGCGACCGCCACCGATCGCGGACGCGTATGACAGCGCGAGTTCACGCGCCTTGCCCGACGCGTCCTGCGCGACCGCGATCAAACACGGCACGCCGCCACCTTCGGTGTACGTGCGGCGCACGAGGTGGCCGGGGCCTTTCGGCGCGCACATCGCGACGTCCACGCCTTCGGGCGGATCGATGAGACCGAAGTGGATGTTGAAGCCGTGCGCGAAGAACAGCGCGTCGCCGGGGTTGAGGTTTGGTGCGATGTCGTTCTCGAACACCGACTGTTGTTCCGTGTCGGGGAGCAGCACCATCACGACGTCGGCTTCGGCGACGGCTTGCGCGGTCGGGAGCACCTTGAGTCCCGCCGCTTCGGCCTTGTCCTTCGACGACGAGCCTTCGCGGAGACCGACGCGTACGTCGACGCCCGAGTCCTGCAGGTTGAGCGCGTGCGCGTGTCCCTGGCTGCCGTAGCCGAGGACCGCGACCTTGCGGCCCTTGATCAGCTCGACGTCTGCGTCTTTGTCGTACAACACGGTGGCCATCGGTCAGCCCGCTTTCTTGGTCTTGAGAATCTTCGCTTCAGGTGCCTGCTTCTCCAGCTTGGCCAACGCAACCCGTCCGGTGCGAGCCAGCGCTTCGATGCCGTACGGACGCAGGAGGTCTTCGAAGCCGTCGATCGTGTCGGGCGACGAGGTCACGCTCACGGTGATGGCCTCGTGGCCGACGTCCACGACGCGGCCGTTGAACACCTGCACGAGTTCCATGATCTCGCCGCGAGTGCCCTTGCCCGTCGTGCTGACGGTAGCGAGGAGCAACTCGCGTTCGACGGCGTCGGAGGGGCGGAGCTCGGTGATTTCGACGACGTCGATCAGCTTGTTGAGCTGATTGCTGATCTGCTCGAGCGGCGTGCCCGACACGTCGACGACGATCGTGATGCGCGAGAAGCGCTCGTCGTCGGTGGGCGCGACCGCCAACGAGAAGATGTTGTAGGCGCGGCGGGCGAACAGGTTCGACACGCGGGCGAGCACACCGGCCTGGTTGTTCACGAGCACGCTGAGCACGTGGTGATTCGCTGCCATTACTGCACGATCCCTTCGATCGGGCCGGTGATGATGTCGTCGTTGCTCGCGCCGGCGGGGACCATCGGGAACACCTTCTCGCTCGAGTCGGTGCGGAAGTCGATGACGACGGGTCGGTCGTTGATCGAGTTCGCCTTGTCGATCGCCGGCTGGATCTCCTCCGGCGAGTCGACGCGGGTGCCGACGCAGCCCATCGCCTCGGCCCACTGCACGTAGTTCGGCAGGTCCGGCGACAGGTACACCTCGGAGTAGCGCTCCTCGTAGAACATCTCCTGCCACTGACGGACCATGCCGAGGTAGGCGTTGTTGAGGATGGCGATCTTGACCGGGATGCGTTCGGCGCTGGCCGTGACGAGTTCCTGCGCCGTCATCTGGAAGCAGCCGTCACCGTCGACGGCCCACACCATCTTGTCGGGACGACCGACCTTGGCGCCGATGGCGGCGGGCACGGCGAAGCCCATCGTGCCGAGGCCGCCGGAGTTCACCCACGTGTAGGGGTTGTTGAACTTCCAGTACTGGCTCGTCCACATCTGGTGCTGGCCGACGCCTGACGCGACGATGCAGTCGTCGGGCGCGCTGTCACGCAGGTGCTCGAGGACCATCTGCGGCTTGAGGCCGCCACCGGGCTGGGGTTCGTCGTACTTGAGCGGGAACTTCTCCTGCCAACCGCTGACCGTCGAGCGCCACGCACTGCGGTCGGCCTGCTTGAGCTTGAGTTCCTTCGTGGCGGCGATGAGGTCTTCGATCGTGCAGCGCACGTCGCCGACGAGCGGAACGTCGGGGCGACGCACCTTGCCCATCTCGGCGGGGTCGATGTCGGCGTGGATGATCTTGGCGTCGGGGGCGAACGCACCGACACGACCGGTGACGCGGTCGTCGAAGCGCGCACCGAGTGCGACGAGCACGTCGGCGCGCTGCATCGCGGTGACCGCGGTGTAGTTGCCGTGCATGCCGGGCATGCCGAGGCACAGTTCGTGGTCGTCGGGGAACGCGCCGCGCGCCATGAGCGTCGTGACGACGGGGATGCCCGTCATCTCTGCGAACTGCTTGAGCGCCTCGGCGCCGCGCGACTTGAGTACGCCGCCGCCGACGTAGAGAACCGGCTGGCGCGCTTCGGCGATCATGCGCGCCGCCGCCGCGATCGCTTCGGTCTCGGCGTGCATCTGCACCTTGTAACCCGGCAGCCCGTCTTCGAGCTCCGAGTCCGACGGCCAGTACCAGTCCATCGCGGAGTTCGGGTGCTTCGGGTCGACGATGTCCTTCGGGATGTCGAGCAGGACGGGGCCAGGTCGTCCGGTCTGCGCGATGTAGAACGCCTCGCGCACCGCGCGCGGGATGTCGGCAGCGCTCGTCACGAGTTCGTTGTGCTTCGTGACCGAGCGCGTGATGCCCACGGTGTCGCACTCTTGGAACGCGTCGGTGCCGATCGCGAACGTCGGCACCTGTCCGGTGATCACGACCATCGGGATCGAGTCCATGTACGCGTCGCACAGCGGCGTGACGATGTTCGTCGCCGCCGGGCCACTGGTGACCATCGCCACGCCGGGGCGGCCCGTCACGTGGGCGTAGCCCTCGGCCATGTGGCCGGCACCCTGCTCGTGGCGCACGAGGATGTGCCGGATCGGGCTATCAATGATGGGGTCGTAGACGGGCAGGATGCACCCACCGGGCAACCCGAAGATCGTTTCGACGCCTTCGAGTTCCAATGACTTGATGAGGGCCTGGCCGCCGTTCATCTGCTGGGACTTCATTCGGGATTTCCTTCCAAGAAACGAAAAACGGCCTCCCGAGTGGGAGACCGTGTAGCGGAAGCGCGCGTTATGCAGTCGGCGTCCGCTACGTACCTACTACGAGAATGATGCGGCTCGACATGACGCGGCCATAGTAACGCATCGCTCCCCCAAACGGAACTCCCCCCTCAGCCTCCCACTCAGCGAACTGGTCGGACCAGAGGGCCGTCGATGGTCGTTTCGTCAGACCAGTTCGCCCCACGTTCCGAACCGGTCGGACCAGAAGGCCGTCGATGGTCGTTTCGTCAGACCAGTTCGGTCAAGGTTTGGGCCGTCGGGCTCGGGCGCGGGCCGCCCGCCAGCGTTCGATGACAACGGCGGGGCGGTGCCACACCTCGAACTCGGTGAACCGTTCGACGACGAAGCCTGCGGCGCGCAGTCGCTCGTCGCGGATCGAGTCCGACTCGACATCCAAAGGCGCAGTGTGGAACAGGTCGCTGTCGATCTCGCCGACGAGCGGCACCTCCGGATCGACCATATCGACGCGACCGATCCAAGACACGTCGTCGCCCAGATTGCGCTGTCGCTTCGGTTCCGGCAGTCCGGAGCCGACGATCAGTTCGACGAACCGCCCCTCGAGGTTGCTCTCCGGAGGCTGCCAGTCGACGGGGCGCGTCGCGAGGTACTCGTGGAAGAACGCGCTGCCGCGGCGCCCGCGTCTGCACGAGTCGTCCGCCATAACTTTCAGTAACTCACCCGACGTGAGGCGCCGCGCCCACGCATTGTTGATCGCACGCTCGACGCGACGCGTGTGGACGTGGCCGTCGTTGGCCAGATCGAACAACGCCCGCGTCGGCGTCACAACGGGGATGTCGTTGAGCAGCATGCGATGGTCCGCCCTCCATAGCCCCGGGTGGTGAACAGTCACTCCTTCAATAGCGGAGGTCGTGCGCCCGCGAGGACACGAAACGTGGATCGGATAGCGCTCGAACCCCGGCACGTTGCAGAGCGCAAGCAGCGTGTCGTGCGACAACGCCGCGTCTTTGCCTGCGTCGTAGAGACCGATCCACGCGTCTCGTTCGAATGAGGACGGCGATCCCGACAGCACGAGGACGCGCGGGGTCGGTGCCGACCACTCGCCGTCACGCAGCCGGCGCGCCAACAGCCGGCCGTGCAGCCCAACGCTTCGTGCGGCCCGCGTGCTGAGAACCCCCGCGGTCTTCGCCGCCATCTCACGACTCAACCTGTCCGCGTCCGTCACACACCGATTCTGCCGACGGGGTGTAACACCGTCGGCGGCACCCGAATCGGTCTGACGAGCGTGCCGGATACGGCACGCTCGTCAGACCAGTTCGAATGGGGGGGTTCGTCAGTGCATGCCGGCGCCGCGGAGGGCGGGGGCGGCGGTGGCGCGCATGCGACTGAGGACCCGGGTCGTGACGGGGACGGCGTCGGGGTGCACTCCCCCGTTGCCGTCGGTCGCGGCGTGCCAGGCGGCGAGGCGGGCGTCGTAGACGCCGGCCTCCGACAGCTGCGTGCAGTCGAGGCGGTCGGTGTTGAGGTCGACCACGATCTCGTCGCCGCCGTGGATCAAGGCGATCGGTCCGCCGAGGAACGCCTCGGGCCCGACGTGGCCGATGACGAGGCCGACCGAACCACCCGAGAAACGCGCGTCGGTCATCAACGCGATCGTGATGTTGCGCTGCCGGCACAACGTGGTGATGCGCGACGTCGGGTCGAGCATCTCCGGCATGCCGGGCGCGCCGCGCGGCCCTTCGTAACGGATGACGACCATGTCGCCGTCCTGGAAGTCGTCGGGCGCGTTTTCCAAGGCGGCGATGAGCGACGACTCGCGTTCGAACACACGCGCGCGTCCGACGAACTTGCCGTCGACGATGCCGCCTTCGACACCCGCCACCTTGAGGATGGCGCCGCCGTCGGGTGCGAGGTTGCCGCTCAGCATCCGCAGGCCGCCGGTCGGCTTGAACGGCGAGGCGAGCGGCAGCACGACGTTGCCGTCGGGCGCCGGCGGATCGAGACGCGCGACCTGCTCGGCCAGCGTCTCTCCGGTGCAGGTGACGGTGGTGCCGTCGAGCCACCCGCCGTCGAGGAGTTCCTTCACGACGACGGGCACTCCGCCGACGCCGTCGAGGTCGAACATCGAGAACATGCCGAAGGGCCGCATGTTCACGAGCACCGGCAAGCGGTGCGACAGCTCGTTGAACTCGGCTTGCGTCATGACTTCGGTCCACAGATCGATGCCGGCGGCGCGCGCGATCTCGACGCTGTGCAGCGCGACGTTGGTCGACCCACCCATCGCCATCGTGACGGTGAGCGCGTTGCGCAACGACGCGGGCGTGACGATGTCGCGCGGCGTGATGCCCTTGTCGCTCATCGTCAACAGGCAGTCGACGAGCTGCGCCGGAAACTCCTTGACGCGCCGCGGGTCATCCGACGCCGGCGAGATCATGTGCAACGGCTCCATCCCGAGCACGCCGATGAACGTCTGCATCGTGTTGTACGTGAACATGCCGCCGCAGCTGCCCTGGCCCGGACACGCGTGCAGGGCGACGCGCGTTCGCACTTCCGGATCGGGATCGCCCGCGACCTGGAACCCCGAGATGATGTCGAGCGGGTCGCCGGTTTCAGGATCGTGGCCGGGTTTGATCGTGCCGTCGGACAGGATCACCGCCGGCTTGTCGTACTCGAGCAGGGCGGCGAGCGTTCCGACGGGTGGCTTGTCGCAGGCGACGACGGCCACGACGCCCGCAGCGTCGGACGCGCGCACGTGTGCGTCGGTGTTGTCGTTGACAAGCTCGCGGCCGATCAGCGAGTAACGCATCCGGTCGGTGCCGTTGAGTTGGCCGTCGGACACGCCGAGCGTGAACGCCGGCGCGATGAGCCGCACCGGGAGGTCGTCGGCGAGGATAGTTTTCGTAATAGCGTCGTTTAGGGATTGATTGTTTTGATTTTTTTAGATGTAGGTGTTGGTGTTTTCATT
>JBEEFR010000085.1:0-2888 GCA_041166285.1 Actinomycetota bacterium
GGTCGCCGCCGGCACAGAAGCTCGGCCCGCGCCCGTCGACCACGACGCGCAGCGACGGATCAGCCTGCGCGACGGCAAACGCGTCGAGCAGTCCGTCGCGCACGTCGACCCCGAGGGCGTTGCGGCGTTCCGGACGGTTGAGCGTGACGCGCAACACGTCGTCGACGCGTTCCACGAGCACCGCGGGTTCGTCGTTGCGTCGCTTCGCCTTGACGGGGGTCGCGGCGCGCCACGCTTTGAACTCGGGGCCGTCTTGCAACGCCGAATAGACGAGTGACTCCTCGCGCAACCCGTCTTCGACCGTGGGGAACGGGGCGCGGTCGAGCAGGGCTTCGTACGCCGCGCA
Source organism: Actinomycetota bacterium (assembly GCA_041166285.1). Lineage (GTDB taxonomy): Bacteria > Actinomycetota > Acidimicrobiia > Acidimicrobiales > JACCXE01 > JACCXE01. Next base: position 347 of record JBEEFR010000085.1, read on the forward strand.
CGCCAGCGGCCAGCGGCGACGTGATTCCGCGATGGCGTCGTCTACGGTCACGAGCACATTGAACAGCAGGTTGTTGCGCAGCGCTGACGGTTGGATCGCGGTCACGTTGGCGCGCCCGTCCGACGTCGAACTGCTCCCCGCGTGGATCGGCACTAGCGAAGACCGCCTCGAAGAGGCCGTCGCGCAGCGCACGTGCGCCGGACTCGTCGCCGGCGCCGAACTGCTCGGCCTTCCCGTCGCCGCGCTGGGCGAATACACCGGCCCAACGATTTCTTGTGATGTCCTGTCGAGAAGACCTCTACGAAACAACACAAGAACGCGGGTGTTGGACCTGTCGTCGTTGTGGGCGGGTCCGCTCGCGGCGCACCTGCTCGCGCGTGACGGGGCGCACGTGATCAAGGCCGAGTCGTTGCAGCGGCCCGACAATCTCAAAGCGGGCCGGCCCGATCTCTACGCGGAACTCAACGACAACAAAACCGTCGTTACGTTCGACTGGGACGATCCCGACGCGTTGCCGTCGCTCATCGCCGACGCCGACGTCGTGATCGAATCCGCGCGCCCACGCGCGTTGGAGCAACGCGGCATCTTTGCGCGGCGCGCTGGCGTGCACGTGTGGGCGTCGGTCACGGGATACGGAAGGACATCGAACCGCGTCGCGTTCGGTGACGACGCCGCGGTCGCCGGCGGTCTCGTGCGTTACACACCCGATGGCACGCCGCGCTTCAAAGGCGACGCCATCGCCGATCCACTCACGGGTCGCGCGACATACGAAGCGATTCGCGACGCGTTGACACGCGACGAAGCAGTGCTGCTCGACGTCGCCATGGCGGGGGTGGCAAGAGACTTCGCGCGTTCGGAGCGGGAGTAGCCTTTTGGCATGGATCACGTCCGATGGGACACCCGCCCGAAGCTCCGCCGCCCGGTCCTGATTGCCGCGTTCGAAGGTTGGAACGACGCCGCCGAGTCGGCGTCGGCCGCAGTCGACTACCTCGGCAACACGTGGGACGAGCGCGTCTTCGCCAGCATTGATCCCGAAGAGTTCTACGACTTCACCGTGGTCCGACCGCAGGTGCGACTGATTGACGGCTACACGCGCGAGATCGACTGGCGCACGACGCGCTTCGCCGCCACCGCGCCGCCGTCGTCGGACCACGACATCGTGCTCGGTCACGGCATCGAGCCGAACAATCGCTGGCGCACGTTTTGCGACAACGTCGTGAGCGTCGCACAAGAACTCGACGTCGAGCTCGTGCTCACCCTCGGCGCGCTCGCGGCCGAAGTCCCCCACACCCGCGACGTGCAGGTGACGGGTACTGGGTCCGATCCCGAGTTGATCGAACGGCTCGACCTTCGTCGTTCGCGTTACGAAGGCCCCACCGGAATCGTGGGCGTGTTGCACACGCGCTTCGCTGCTGCCGGCATCAAGTCGGCGTCACTGTGGGCTGCCGTGCCGCACTACGTCAGCCAACAGCCGTCACCCAAGGCCACGCTGGCGTTGGCGCGCCGCGCCGCCGACATCGTCGGAGCGACGCTCGACACCACCGACCTCGAGATCGCGGCGTCGTCCTACGAGCGCCAGGTCGACGACATGATCGAAGCCGACGAAGACATCGCCAGTTACGTCGAGGGCCTCGAGCGGGTCATCGACAACGGCGAGACGATGGACGATCCCGATCGCTTCGACATCGCCGCTCAGGCCGAGCGCTTCCTCCGCGAGCAGAACTAGGCCGACAGGAACTCGGCCAGCCCGAGTTCGTCGACGGCGCGCGCGCAACGGGTGTTCATCACGTCGATCAGGTTGTACTGACGCTCGTCGGTCAGATCCATGCCGCGGGCGGCGACGATCGGATACACGAGACAGAACAGCGCCGCCTTGCGGTAGTCCTCCCACGCGTTGGACAGGTCATCGGCGGCAACGCCGGCGGAGCGCAGGCGATCGACCCAGCGGTCGAACAACGCTCGCTCGTTCACCGCGGCCACCTCGGCATCGATCGTCTGCGTGACGAAGTACGCAAGGTCGTAGGCACCAGACGCGGTGCCGATGAGTTGGAAGTCGAGCAGGACGACGGAGTCGTCGGCGTCGAACAAAATGTTGTCGCCGCGATAGTCGCCGTGGAGCATCGTCGTCGGTCCCGCGGCGAGGTCGGTCAACAGCCGCTCGAATGACGCGATCCAGCGCGTGCCCGCGACCTTGATGGCGTCGGCGACGGGCATCGCTGCGGTGACCTTTTGCCAGCCCTCGTCGAACACCATCGGCAGGATCGCGGGATAGATCGGGTCGGCCAGGCTGACGGTGACACCGCGGGCCGCGAGGTCGTCGCCCTGCCCCCACCACTGCGCGTGCCAGTCGGCCAACGCGTCCACGGCGCGCTCGGCGTCGGGTATCGACATGCCCGCGACTTGGTCGACGATGCGCATCGCGCCCATGTCTTCCATGACCACCGCGAACTGACTCGTCTCCTCGTCCACGCCGGCGAAGTACGACTTCGGCACGCGCACGGGCGACGCCGCGGCCATCTGGTTGAAGAACGCCACCTCGCGG
>JBEEFR010000086.1:0-3914 GCA_041166285.1 Actinomycetota bacterium
CGCAGCCCGAACAACCACGTGGCGTTCAGCAACGGGATCCACTTCTGCCTCGGCGCGATGTTGGCGCGCATGGAAGGTCAAGAAGCATTCCCGGCGCTGCTCAAGCGGCTCCCGAAACTCGAGCGAACGGGCGACCTCGTCTACCGCCCGAACATGACGCTGCGCGGCTTGGCCGAGATGAAAGTCACTGGTTGACGGTCGACGTCTATTCGCCTGCGGGTGAACCCCGCGGCGTGGTGGCGCTCATTCACGGCGGGTTCTGGCAGGCGAGTTACGGGCGCGAAGGACTCGCCGACTGCTGCCACGACCTGGCAAGCCGCGGGTTCGTCGCCGGCAACGTCGGCTATCGACGCGTCGGCGAGCGCGGTGGCGGCTTCCCGAACACGTGCACCGACGTCGTCGACGCGCTGACCGAACTGCAGCGATACGGCGAATTGCGCGCCATCGTCGGTCACTCCGCTGGCGGGCAGCTGGCGTTGTGGGCCGCCAAGGAAGTGCGGGCAGCAGTCGTCGTGAGCGTCGCCGGCGTGAACGCGTTGCGGCGCGCGACGGAGCTCGGATACGGCGATCGTGCCATCAACTCGTTTGCCGGCGACCGCGTCGACGAAGCCGATCCGGTGTCGCGTGTTCCGGTCGGGGTGCCCACGGTGCTGATCAGCCCGACGGCCGATTACGAACCCGGACGCGACCTCACGCGCACGTACGCCGCGGCCGCACGCGCGGTCGGCGACGACGTGGCGATCGTCGAACCGGTCGGCGATCACTTCGACGTGATCAACACCGGCTCGGAGGTGTGGGCCGCTGTGCTCGACGCGATCAGCGCGGCGTGAACCAACTGTCGCGTTCGTAGCCGAACGCTTCGAAGTCGGCGCGGTAGTAGTCGTAGACCAAGGCCGCGAGTTCCGAGTCGTAGGCGGCCGCCATCGGTAACTCGTCGGTCGGGTTGGTGACCTCGGTTGCGAGTGCGATCACGTCGGCGGGCGCGCCGAGGCGGTCGAGGATGGCGCGAAAGTCGTCGACGAAGTTTTCGAAACGCCCGATCACGTCGTATCGAATGCGGTCGGTGGCCAGCACGTCGGTCTGCGAAAGCCAGTGGGCATCCGGATGTCTTGTCGCCAGCACGTAGCGCACAAAATCGCCGAAGGCGATGACCGTGTTGTCGGGACAGCCGTTCGCGGCGCGCACCTCGGCGGCGAGGCTCCAGTACGACGAGTCGTCGCGCAAGAACTTCGACTTCCACGCCGAGAACATCCGCGTATACGGGTTGCGGACGAAGGCGAAGCGCGTGAACTCCGGCGACGAGAGCATCGTCTCCACGTCGCGTCGTGCGTAATGCTCGAGACGGAGTTGCTCGCCCCGATCGTGCACGTCCCACCACGGATCGGCCGGGGGGAGTCCCTCCCACGCGTGCAGCGCGCGCTTGATCGTGGTGCAACCGACCTTCGGCGTCGCCACGGTGACGTACTTGTGCTTGAGCGACGCGCGCGAGTGGTAGTCCCAGGTGTCGTATCTCATGCGCCGCGCAGCGCGGGGAGCACTTCGTTACTGAGCGTCTCGAACGCCACGCGCGCCACCGCCGGGTCCGAGCCGAGCGATGGTCCGACGATGACGAACTTGTCGATGCCGAGTTCGGCGAGCGCTTGCAGCCGCTCGACGCAGTAGCTCGCCGGGCCGGCGATGGCGAAGCGATCGGCGAACTCGGCGGTCAGCAGGTTCGCCTGCGCGGAGCCGGTCTGTGTGTGCTTCGTCATGTCGTAAGACTCGTGCAACGACTTCAGCATCACGCGGTCGTCTTCGTGCAGCGGACCGTTGGTCTCGCCGTGCATCGTGTTGAATCGGGCGAACGTCGACAGGCCGCCGCGGATCAGGTCGCGCGCGACGTCGCGGTCATGATGCGCCACGACGTTGACGAACGCGCCCGTCGCCGGCGCGCCCGCGAGATCGCGCGCCCACGCCACGCGTTCGGGATCCGCGCCGACGGCGAGCAGCACGCGATCGGCGTGGCGCGCCGCCGCGAGCACCCTCGGTCCCGTCGCTGCGACCTCGACCGGAACGGGTGCGAGATCCGACGGCAGCCAGTGGATGCGGCTGTCGTCGGGCGCGTCGGCGAGACCGAGCGAATCCAACGCCTTCGTGCCGGCGTGGCCGAAGCGGCGAAGGTCGTCGAAGGGCACGGACTCGCCGCGCAAGTAGGCGCGTGCGACGCGCACGTACGCCTCGAGCTCGCCGACCGGCGCGGGCGCGAACCCGAGGTGCGCGAGCGCGGAGTCGCCGCGGCCGATGCCGAGCGCAGCGCGACCACCCGACGCGACGTGCACCGAGAGGATGCCGGCGACGGTTGCCGCGGGGTGGCGCGTCGACGTGTTGGTCACGCCGGTGCCGAGCTTCAGGTCGGTCGTGGCTGCTGCGGCCAGCGTTAGTGCGACGTACGGATCACCCGACAGGTTCTGCGAATCGACGACCACCATGCCGTCGAATCCGGCGTTCTCCGCGCGTTCTGCTTGACGGGCCGCGACCTGCGCGTGCGCGATGCCGGTGGTCCAGAACTCAATCGTCATGCGGTGCGACGGTAACCGGAGACAGCGACAGTCGCTTTCGCCGATGCTCGGCGATGAGGTCGACGACGATCACTTGGATCACCCCGGCCACAGGAATGGCGAGGAGCGCGCCGAGGATGCCGAACGACTCGACGCCGACGAGCACGCTGACCAGCACGGCCAGCGGATTGAGCCGCACGCTGCGCGCCATGATCGTGACTTGCAGCACGTGGTTCTCGAACTGCTGGTACGCGATGAAGAAGATCAGCACGATGATCCCTGCAGTCGTCGAGTGCAGGAACGCCACGAGGATCGTGGGGACGGCGCCGAGCGTCGCGCCGACGAGCGGAATGAGGTCGGCGAACGCCACCCACAGCGCGAGCACTTCCTTGAACGGCGTGCCCGTCGCCAGCAACGCGATGTACGTGGCAAAGCCCGCGATAAGGGAGATGATGAGGTTGCCCGCCATGTAGCGCGTCATCGCGAGGCCAGAGTCGTGCGCGACTCTTCGCACGCGTTCTCGCGTTACTGGGTCGTCGATGAGCTCGAGTAACCCCCGCTGAATGTCGGGGCCCGACATCAGCATCAGTACGGAAAGGACGAGCACCGTCACGGTTGCCGCCAAGCTGCTGGCGACGGTGCTGGCGAGCGGCACGGCTCGCTTGCCGAGTTGCTTGCGAGCGTCCTTCAGCTTGCCCTGGTTCTTCTCGACGAGGTTGTCGAGTTTGTACTTCTTGACCAGTGACCCGACGCGGCCGCGGCCCGCCTTGGCGTCTTCGACAAACGACGGGAAATCGTCCACGAACGACCGCGACTGTTTGACGATCGGCCGCACGAACGCGAACGTCAAACCGGAGAAGGCGAGCAGCGCCACCAGGAACACCGCGAGCACCGCCAGGCCGCGGCGGAAGTGCGCCCGCCGCACGAGAAAGTCGACGGATGGGGCGAGGATTATGGCGATGAACAGCGCCACGACGACCAGCGTCACGATGTGCGACAGCCGATGGACGGCGTACACGGTGCCGAACACCGCGCCGACCACCGCGCAGGCGATCAGCGTGATCCGGGCGATCGTGGCGTTCGAAGGACTCACTGCCTGCCAACCGTAAAGGCAAGGACACCGGTTGTGGCGGACGGCCGCGGTAGGTTGAAGGCGTTATGGGCCTCGCCATCAACGTCACCGAACACCAGACGCGGATACCCAGTGTCGTGCGCTTTGAGGCCGACCGCGGCCTCACCGGAATGGCACACGAGCGCTACTCGTCGCTCGCCGACGTCATCTTCGATCGTCCGCCCGACCGCCTCGCGAAGGCGTTGCTCGAACGCGGTGGGGTCAAGCTCGTGCACATTTACGGCAACGAGATCACCGTCACCCTC
>JBEEFR010000087.1:0-8188 GCA_041166285.1 Actinomycetota bacterium
CGCTGCTGCAGCGACGCCGGGTCAGTCACGCTGCGAGCGTGGCTTCCATCCCGGCGGCGGCGGCCAGAACGGCGGCTGCTCGTCGTCGTCGCCGATGACGACGGCGTCGTTCACGAATGACGGCACGGCGAGTCCCGTCGGATCCACGCCGACAGACTCCGCGAGCAGTTCGAGGTCGAAACCTTCCTTGCGGACGCGCAAGTCGATGTAGAGCACGGTGATGACCGCCGCCAACACAGGAACGGTCAACGCCGAACCGGCGATGCCGGCGATGATGCGCGCCACGTCGGACGCGATTTCGTTGCCGGCGAACAGCGCGCCGGCGACGATCCCCGAGAACCCCGCGCTCACGATCCCGGTGATCAGGTACGCGATGAACAGCACGCCGGCGACCGGGCGCCATCGGCCCTTGACGAGCGCGCGCGACCGGCTGAGCGCCTTGCGGCCTTTGATGCCTTCGAGCATCAGGATCGGCATGGCCACGGCAAACGCGGCGTAGAAGTACACGCCCGGGACGATGCAGGCGACAAAGCCGATGCCGACGAGCACACCATTCAGAATCGTGAGCCACACGATCGAACGCCATTTCCGCGCAGCGAACCGCAGGCTGTCCTGCCAGTCCTGTTGCTCACCGAGGTACGCGGCGCCGATCGAGCGAAAGCTCGCAGCCGTCGCGATGGCGCTGGCGACGAAGCTGATGATCCCGATGGCGAGGGTGCCGACGAGAAATGCCGCGAACTTCTTCCCGTCGATTTCCGGATCGACAGGTTGCTGCCCGAATCGTTCGAAGCCCGATCCTGACGTCGTGAAGCTTTCGCTCGTCGGCAGCGACGCTTGCAGCAGTACGAGCAACACCTGCGCCGGCGCGGTGACGATCGCCACGATGCGCACGAGGTGGCCGAAGTTCGCGCGATAAAGCTTGATCGCGACGTCGAGGGTTTCACCGACTCGGAGTGGTCGTAGGCCGCCGGGCTCCACACCGCGCAGGTTATCGGCGCTGGCTTAGTGTGCCGGGCATGAAAGTTGACGGAGGACTCGGCTTCGGAGGATCGACCGACGGCGTCGGCGCGCTCGCCAAGCTGCAAGAGGACCAGGGCTACGCCGGCGTGTGGACGGCAGAGACGTCGCACGACCCGTTCTTCCCGCTGCTCCTCGCAGCCGAGCACACCGAGACCATCGAGCTCGGCACCGGCATCGCCGTGGCGTTTGCGCGCAACCCGATGACGACGGCGATGACCGCGAACGATCTGCAGTTGGCGTCGAAGGGCCGCTTCCTGCTGGGCCTCGGCAGTCAGATCAAGCCGCACATCGAGAAGCGCTTCTCGATGCCGTGGTCGCATCCCGCGCCGCGCATGCGCGAGTTCGTGCTCGCCATGCGCGCCATCTGGCACAGCTGGGAAACGGGCGAGAAGCTCGCGTTCAAGGGCGAGTTCTACACGCACTCGCTCATGACGCCGTTCTTCTCACCGGGGCCGAATCCCTACGGCGCTCCGAAGGTGTTCCTCGCGGCCGTCGGCGAGAAGATGACCGAAGTATGCGGTGAGACGTGCGACGGCATGCTCGTCCACGGCTTCACCACCGAGCGCTACATCCGGGAGGTCACGCTGCCTGCGCTCGAGCGCGGCTTCAAAGCCGGCAACCGGGAGCGGTCCGACTTCGAGTTGTCGATCCCGGCCTTCGTGGTGACGGGCGGCAGCGACGAGGAGATGGAAAAGGCGGCAGTCGGCGTCCGGCGCCAGATCGCGTTCTACGGGTCGACGCCCGCCTACAAAGGCGTGCTCGAACTCCACGGCTGGGACGACCTGCACCCGCGGCTCAACGCGATGTCGAAGGAAGGCAAGTGGGAAGAGATGGGCACAGCGATCAACGACGACGTGCTCGACGCCTTCGCGGTCGTCGCGCCGCCCGACAAGGTGGCGCAGGGTCTGCTCGGGCGCTACGGCGACATCCTCGACCGCTTGTCGTTCTACGCGCCGTACGCCGGCGACCGCGACGTGTGGTCGCAGGTCGTTTCCGACCTAAAGGCCGGTTAGCCGTTTCAACCGGCCCAATTCTGGGTAAACTGCGCATGGAGTTGCAGAAGCGACTTCGCTAATTGCTAAAAGCATCTAACCGACAGCCCGCTGCCTGCCATTTGCTTCGCGCAAAGGAAGGCAACACCCATGGTTTCAGATGCTCCTCTTGCGATAACCGTTACGGCCGCAGGACTCTCCATCGCCGGCGAAATCGACGTCGCAACGGCCCCCACACTGCGTACCGCGATCAGTGCTGCCATCGCGGTCGCTGATCGTCTCCCGATCTTGCTCGACATGTCCGAGGTGTCGTTCATCGATTCCTCGGGTGTATCGGCTCTCGTGATGACTCAGCGCCGGTCGCCCGGAGCGGTCCGGATCGTGACGCCTTCCCGCGCCGTCACGCGCATTCTCGACATCACCGGCATGTCCGAATACTTCATGGACCTGTCAGTCGCCTAGCGAAACAATCCGCCGCGCCGCACAGTTCGTATATGAGCGTGTGGGCGGCGACTGACGACGCGCTCCTGGCGGGAATGGCCGCCGGGGATCGAGACGCCGCCATCGCGTTCGTGCGGCGATTCCAACGCCGCGTGTTCGGTCTCGCGTTGGCGGTGACGAATGACGCCACGCTGGCCGACGACGTATCGCAGGAAGCGTTCGTCCGCGCGTGGAAAGCGGCCGCGGTGTTCGACGCCCGGCGGGCGTCGGTGTCCACGTGGCTGCTCACCATCACGCGCAACGCCGCCATCGACGCGGTGCGCATGCGCCGGGTCACGCCCGCAGACCCCGACGTGCTGGCGAACATCCTGCCGGCGTCGAGTATCGGCCTCGTCGATGTCCCCGCCATCGAAGCGTCCGAGACCGAGCTCGTCCGTGCCGCGGTCGCCGCGTTGCCCGAACCGCAACGCCGCGCCATCCTGCTGGCGGTCATCGGTGGCCGCACCGCCGCCGAGGTCGCCGAAGCCGAGTCGATCCCGCTCGGGACCGCCAAAACGCGCATCCGCCAAGCGATGATCCGGCTGCGCGACCAACTGTCCAGCCTGCACGTCGCGGAGGAATCACCATGAGTCCCGACTGCGCGTCTGTGGGGGCGCTACTTCCCGAGTACGCGGCCGGCGCGCTCGACGGGCGCGACCGGGCGATGATCGAACAGCACTTGCAGTCGTGCGCCGAATGCCGCGCCGAAGCCGATACCTACGTCGAAGTCGCGGACAGCGTGCTGGCGCTGGCGCCGAGCGCCGAGCCGCCGCTGGGTTTCGAAGCCGCGGTGCTCAGTCGTGTGGGCGCGTCCACGCGTCAGCGTCGGCGCCGCGCGGCGCTGGCGATGCTGGCCGCAGCGGCTGCGCTGCTCGTGGTCGGCGTCGGCGTTGGGCGACTCAGCGCACCGACGCCCGCGCCGAAGCTGCAAGCCGTCGCACTACGCGCCGAAGGCAACTACGTCGGCAAGGCCTGGGTGCACGCCGGCTCACCCGGTTGGATCTACGCCGACATGCGGTATCGCGACACCGACCACGTGATCCACGTCGAGGTCGTCGACGACTCGGGCAGGACGTTGACCGTCGGCCAACTCGTGCTCAAGGACGGACACGGCACGCTCGGTGCCCGCAGTCCCGTTCCCGTCGACACCGTGCGGACCATTCGCATGCGCGAGGCCGACGGCACGATCGTCTGCGAAGGCGCGGTGTCCTAACCCCCGCGTCGAGTTTCGAGCACCCGAAGCGGCGTGATCCACCGGTGTCGCCGCCCGAATCACGCCGGTAACGGTGCTCAAAAGTCGCGACGCCCCCACTACTCCCATGCCGTTACGTCGAGACGCTGCGCGCGGAGCTGCTCGTAAAACGGCGCGTGATGCCCCGCGAAGCGCGCCAACGTCTCGGAGTTCTCGGTGGTGGCGGGGTACACACGCTCGCTCGACGAAAAGCCGGAGCTGGCGCTGACGTCGGCATGCCAGCGCGCGGACTGTCGCCACTCATCTCGTTCGCCGGGCTCCCAGGTGAGCGCCTCTGGGAGTGCGCTCGCCGACCTGGACCGGTCCGACGAAGTGCAACCTCTCCAGCGGTTCGTGGAGCGCGAGCAGATCCCCGCGCTCGACGATCGATCGGAAGAACGCTGTCGAACGCGATCGCGGTGCGCTCCACAGCGCGTAGACCGGCATCACCCGATAGTGATGACGGTGTCTACGCGGGCTGCAGTTCGTCGGATTGGTAGCGGGTGCGGCACAGGCTGCGCTGCAGCTTGCCCGAGCTCGTCTTCGGCAAGCTGCCGGGGAGCACGAGGATTACTTCGTCAGTCGGTAGGCCGACGGCTTCGCGCACCTTCGTGGCGACGCCGCTGCGGATCGGCTCGTGGTCGTCGGCCTTCGTCTCCGCGACGACGACCAGGCGTTCCTTGCCGCGGTCGTTCTGCACGCTGAACGCGATCACGTTGCCCGGACGCACGCCCTCGACGCGCTCGGCGGCGCGCTCGACGTCTTCGGGGAACACGTTGCGACCACCGACGATGATCACGTCCTTGATGCGGCCGCACAGCACGAGCTCGCCGTCGAGCAAGTAGCCGAGGTCGCCGGTACGGAACCACTCGCCGTTGAAGCTCGCCGCGGTGTCGTCGGGCCGCTTGTAGTAGCCGGGCGTGACGGACGTGCCGCGGATCTCGAGCTCGCCGACCTCGCGCTCGCGCATGGCCGACCCGGTCTCGGTGTCGGTAATGCGGATCTCGAGCCCGGGGATCGGGCGGCCGAGGAGTGCAAAGCCGCGGGCGTTCGGGGCGCCGTCGTCAGCCGGCGCCGCGTAGCGGTCCGACTCGATCACGCGCCCGTCGACGGTATCGACGCGTAAGCCGGTTCCGGGGACGGGGAATGTGCCGGCGATCGCCAGCTCGGCCATGCCGAACGCCGGGAACGCCGAGCCGGCGTCGAAGCCGAACGCCGCGCCCGCCTCGCAGAACTCCGCGACAGTCGCGGGGTTGACGGGTTCGGCGCCGTTGAGCGCGAGTCGCCACGACGACAGGTCGAGGTTGCTCGCGCGGCGCAGCGCGCGAGCCGCCAGCGCGTACGAGAAGTTGGGTCCCGCGGTGCACGTGCCGCCGTAGGCCGAGATCCACTCGAGCCAGCGCGCCGGCGCGGCCATGAAGTCCTGCGGCGACGCCAGCACGAGGTCGATGCCCTGCACCATCGGCAGCGTGAACAACCCGACGAGCCCCATGTCGTGGTACAGCGGCAGCCACGACACGGCGACGTCGTCGTCGGTGAGCTGCGCTGCCGCGGCCGCGCCATCGAGGTTGGCCAGCATCGTGCGGTGCGGCAGCATCACTCCCTTCGGGTCCGACGTGGAACCCGACGTGAACTGCAGGACGGCGAGCGAATCGGGATCGATCGTGGGTACCGAGAATCGCTCGGCGCGGCGCGTGCGCGCATCGGCGAACAACTCGCGCATGAGCACGATCGGCGGGTCGCCGGGGATCGGCTCGTAGAACGCCGCGAGATCGTCGTCGATCACGATCAGATCGGTGTCGGCGGCGCGGATGCGCGAGCGCGTCTGCATGACGAATTCCTCGACGGAACCGAGTCGCATCGGCAGCGGCAGCACCATCGCCGTCGCGCCGGAAAGCCAGGTGGCCTGGATCGTCGTCGTGAGAGGCCGGCTCGTCGTGCCCAGCAGTGCGACGTGCGCACCGGGCCCGATGCCGGCAGCGGCGAGCGCGCTGGCCACGCGTTTGGCGTCGTCGAGCAGCGCGCTCCACCGCACCTCGTCGATCTGGTCGCCGCTCACGAATCGGACGACGCCGCCACGCTCCGCGGCCTCGATCATGCGCGCAGGAAGGGTCACATCAGAAGAGTCCGCCACGAAGGGTCTGACTTACCCGCGTCGGCGGCGGTTACACGCACGGTTCTCGTTAACGTGCACCCCAAATGTTGGTGGCGGACGGGCTGACCAGGCGTTTTGGTGACGTAGTCGCGCTTGACGGACTTTCGTTGCGCGTCGCGCCGGGACAAGTTGTCGGATTCTTGGGGCCGAACGGGTCCGGCAAGACGACCGCGCTCCGCAGCATTCTCGGGATCTCCGAACCCGATAGCGGCACGGTGACGTGGAAGGGCAAGCCGGTTGACACGGAATCGCGTCGCCGGTTCGGTTACCTGCCCGAAGAACGCGGCTTGTACGGGGGCATGAAGCTCGGTGAAGAACTGGCCTATTTCGGCACGCTCTACGGCGTCGACCACGCCGAAGCCACCAAGAGCGCACACAAATGGCTCGAGCGACTCGGCTTAGGTGAGCGCATCGATGACAAGGTTGATGCGCTGTCGCTTGGCAACCAACAGCGTGTGCAACTCGCGGCCGCCCTCGTGCACGAACCCGAGTTGCTCGTGCTCGACGAACCGTTCAGCGGCCTCGACCCGATCTCGATCGAAAACGTCGGCGCGTTCCTGCGCGAGCAGGCCGACGCCGGGGTCGCCGTCGTGTTCTCCAGCCACCAACTCGACCTCGTCGAGGACTACTGCGAGCGCGTGACGATCGTCGCCAAGGGCCGTGCAGTCGCCGAAGGCGACATCGACGAACTGCGCCAAGGGGGCGACCCGCGGCTGGTCGTCGAAGTCGCGGGTGACACCACCTCGACGTGGGCCGGTCGCTTGCGCGGCGTCACCGTCGTCGACAACGCGTCGGGCCGCCTCCGGCTGCGCCTCGGCAAGACTGCCGACGCGCAGGCCGTGCTCGCCGCCGCGCAGAAGCGAGGACCGGTCGTCGAGTTCCGCTACGAGCAGCGCAAGCTATCCGAAGTGTTCCGCGAGGTCGTGGCGTGACATCGTTCGACACGATCCGGCTGGTGGCCATGCGCGAACTGCGCGAGCGCTTTCGGAGCCGTGTGTTTCGGATCACGACGATCATCAGCGCCGCGATCGTCGCCGCGCTCATCGTGGTACCGCACATCAACGAGAAGCCGAAGAGCTACGACGTCGGGCTCGTCGGCGCCACCGATCCCGCGATTCGCGCGGCGGTCAACTCGATCGGTCCCGCCGTCAGCGCGACGGTGCGCGTGCACGACGTCGCGAACGCGCGGGTCGCCCGCGCGGAACTGCACAAGGGAGACCTCGACGTCGCGCTCGTCGACGGCCGTCACGTCATCGTCGACGATCCGGTCGACCCCACCCGCGTCACGGGCCGCGTGCAACTCATTGCGGCAGTGTCAGAGGCGGCCCGCTTGCAGACGGCGTTGACCGACGTCGGACTCACGTCGCAGCAGGCCGCGCAGGTGCTGCGGCGACCGCCGCTGCCGATCGAAGCGCTCGGCAAGGCGAAACCCGCCCAGACCGATCAGGCGACAACGGTCGTCGGCGTCATCGCCATCTTCATCTTCTTCCAGACGTACGGGTCGTGGATTCTCGTCGGCGTCGCCGAGGAGAAGAGCTCGCGCATCGCCGAAGTGCTGCTCGCCGCCGTCCGGCCGCGCCATCTCGTCGGCGGCAAGATCCTCGGCATCGGACTGACCGGGCTCGCACAGGCGCTCGTCGTTGCCGCAACCGCCGTCGTCGCATCGCGCGCTGTCGGCTCCGACGCGTTGCAAGGCACCCACGCGTTCGGCGCGGTCGCCGCCGTCGGGTGGTTCGTGCTGGGCTTCAGCTTCTACAGCTGGCTGTACGCCGCCGCCGGTTCGCTCGTCAATCGTCAGAGCGACGCGCAGGCCGCGGGCTTCCCCATCACCGTTCCGCTGTTCGTCGGCTACTTCGCGTCGCTGACGTCGATCGGCAGCGCCAATCCGTCGACGCTGGTCAAGGTGTTGGCCTACCTCCCGCCGACGGCGCCGATGTGCATGCCGACGCTGATCGTCACCGGGTCGGTGCAGGCGTGGCAGATCGTGCTGGTCGTCGTGGTGAGCCTGGTGGCGTCGTTGCTCATGGCGCGCGTCGCCGGTGCCATTTACAGCAACTCGATCCTGCGGACGGGTAAACGCATCAAGTGGATGGAAGCTCTACGCGCCGCATGACGATCAAACTTTCCGACGTCGACCCCGACGACACGCCTGACGCGCCCGGCGACAAAGAGGCGACGAACGCCGCCAGCGCGGCACTGAACGAAAAGCTCGCCGAACTGCAAGAGCGGCTCTATGCCGAAGCGAAGCAGTCGCTGCTGGTGGTGTTCCAGGCCATGGACACCGGCGGCAAGGACGGCGCCATCAAGCAC
>JBEEFR010000088.1:0-6673 GCA_041166285.1 Actinomycetota bacterium
ACCGCGCCGATCCACTGCTTCTGCTTTGCGGTGGCCACGCCCGACGCGGGCGCGATCAATTACACCGAGCACTAACGCGTGACGATCGCGGAGACCGCCGAAGAGCTGACAGCTCTCGGCAGCGCCACGCTCGGCGAGTGCGGCGCGCTGCGCATGCACCATCGCATCAAGCCGGCGTGGAAGGGCGCGGTCGTCGCCGGCCCCGCGATCACGGCGAAGTGTGGCAAGGGCGACAACCTGGCGATCCACGTCGCCGTCGCCGAGAACATCGTCGTGGGCACGGTGCTCGTCGTCGACGCCACCACCCCGCCCGAGTACGGCTACTGGGGTGAGGTTCTCACCACCGCAGCGGGCGCGGCTGACATCGCGGGGCTCATCATCGACGGCGGCACCCGCGACACCGACGCCATCGAAGCGCTCGAGTTTCCCGTCTTCAACTCGCTCATCGCGTTGACGGGTGCGCAGAAGAAGAAGGGCGGCACGATCAACCAGACTGTGACCGTCGGCGACGTCGAAGTGAACCCGGGCGACTGGGTCATGGGCGACACCGACGGCGTCGTCGTGATCCCGCGCGCCCAACTCACCGCGGTGCTCGAAGCCGCGACGGCGCGCTTCGAGAACGAGCAGGACCTCTTCCGTCAACTGAAGGAAGGCACGACGACGGTCGACTTGTTGGGACTTGACCCGAAGGGGCTCGACAAATCGTGACCGACTCCTTCACCGTCACCGCCGAGCCCTTGACGCCCGAAGCGTTCGCGCCGTTCGGTCAGGTGATCGACACCGGCGACATGGTGATGGAGTTGCGCGACGGTGAACAGTTCGCGCTCAACGTGCTCTCGTACGACCGCTACCCGCTGGTGTGCGACCACCTCAACCGTCACCACAAGGCGACGCAGGCGCTCGTCGCGCTCGCCGGCAAACCGACGCTCATCGTCGTGGCGCCCAAGGAGTTCGACTTCACGACGCGCGACCACCTGCAACACGTGCGCGCCTTCATCTGCGACGGCAGCGCGGGTGTGAACCTGTCGCTGTCGACGTGGCACTGGGGCCCGGCACCGTTGATGGATCACGTCGACCTCGTCAACGTGCAAGGCGCCGGCTTCCTCAACGACAACGAAGTCGCCTACCTCGAACGCGACCTCGGCGTCCTCGT
This sequence comes from Actinomycetota bacterium, assembly GCA_041166285.1. Taxonomy (GTDB): domain Bacteria; phylum Actinomycetota; class Acidimicrobiia; order Acidimicrobiales; family JACCXE01; genus JACCXE01. The sequence continues at coordinate 1,154 of JBEEFR010000088.1, forward strand.
CAACGTCTCGCTCTAGCTGAGCGCGGCGGCCACCCGGTCGGCGTGGTGGGCGGCGTCGCCCCAGGCGCGCGACAGCGCCCACGTCCGTTTGAGGAACAGGTGCAGATCGGCTTCGACGGTGTAGCCGATCGCGCCGTGGCACTGGAGCGCTTTCCGCGCCACGAGCTCCGCGGCGTCGGATGCCATCGCCTTGGCGGTCGAAACGTCTCGGGCGCGGGTCGGCGCGTCGTGCGCGACCGACCAGGCGGCACGCCACACCACCGGGCGCGCGAACTCGAGCGCGAGGCGCGCGTCGGCGAGGTGATGTTTCACCGCCTGAAAGCTGCCGACGGGCACGCCGAACTGGTGGCGGTCGACCACGTACGCAACGGTCATGTCGAGCATCGCCTCGCCGAGACCGACGAGCATCGCCGCGGTACCGAGCGCACCGCGATCGAGCGCCAACTCGATGACCGACTTCTTCGAACTCACGATGCGTCCCGCCAGTCCCGACTCGACGCGCGCGGCGCGCCGGGCGGCGTCGACGGTGGGCAACGGCGTGAGCGACACATCGCCGCGTTCGACGAGCACCAACGACGCGCCGCGTTTCAACAGGAAGCGATCGGAGTCGGCGGCGCACGCGACGTTGGGCCCGCCGAGGTCCGAGCTCACCATTCCGCCTGAACCGACGAGCGGCGCCGCGACGATTGCCGACTCCACGAGCGGATGCGGCAACGCGACGCGGCCGGCTTCTTCGAGAATCGGAACCAGGAACGACTCGTCGAGGCCGAGGCCCCCGTCGGCTTCGGGCACGAGCAGTGCGAGCACGCCCATGGCGTCGAGGCTCGCCCACACGCCGCGGTCGAGCTCGCCCGCGGGAGCCGCGGCGGCGGCGCGCACGTCGGCGGGGGTCATCTCCTTGCCGAACAGATCGCGGGCGGCGTCGCGAAACGCTGCTTGGTCGTCGGACAGCGCGAAGTTCATCGCGGCAGCCCCAGCAGCCGTTCCGCAGCGATGTTGCGCTGGATCTCGTTGGTCCCGGCGTAGATCGGACCGGAGAGCGAGAATTGCCAACCCTTGGTCCAGACGTTTTCGAGCTCGGCGTCGGCGCCGAGCAGGTCGAGCGCGATGGCGTGCAACTCGATGTCGAGTTCGCTCCACCACAGTTTCGTGAGGCTCGCCTCGGCGCCGGGTTTGCCGCCGCCCGCCAACTTCGTGACGGTGCCGAGCGTGTGCTGCTGGTAGGCGTCGGCGCGCATCCACGCAACCGCGGCGCGCCGCTGCAGTGCGGCGTCACCGCGCGTGCGTGCGAGTGCGACGAGGCGTTCCGCGGTCGCGAGGAAGCGACCGGGGGAGCGGAGCGTGAGCCCGCGTTCCGAACCGGCGGTCGCCATGGCGACGGACCAGCCGCCGCCGACTTCGCCGAGTACGACCCCACCGCCGACTGCGTCGTCGTCGAGGAACGCGTCTTCGAAGAACACTTCGGCGAAGCCCTCGTCGCCGTCGAGGCGGCCGAAGCCGCGCACCGTGATGCCCGGCGTCGCCAGCGGTACGAGCAAGTACGTCAGACCCTTGTGGCGTTCGCTTTCGGGGTCGGTGCGGAACAGGCCGAACAGGTGGGTGCAGAACGCGCCGCGCGTCGTCCACGTCTTCTGGCCGTTGAGCACCCAGCCGCCCTCGACGCGCTCGGCGCGTGACGACACGCCGGCGAGGTCGCTCCCGGCGTTGGGTTCGGACCACCCCTGGCACCACAGGTCGTCGCCCGCGGCCATCCGGCGCAGGATGGCGGTCTGCTGCGCCGGCGTGCCGAACTCGAACACGCTCGGAGCCAACAGGAAGATGCCGTTTTGTGTGACCCGCGGCGGGCACCCGGCGCGGTAGTACTCCTCCTCGAACAACAACCACTCCCACAGCGACGCGCCGCGCCCGCCGTGCTCCTCGGGCCATGACACCGCCGCGAGGCCTGCGTCGAACAGGCGGCGCTCCCAGAGGAGATGCTGCGCGAACCCCTCACGCGTGTCACCCGACGCCGGTTCGCCACCGCAGTCGGCGCGCCACGCCGCGACGTTGGTCATCAGCCAGTTCCGCACGTCGAGCCGGAAGGCGTCTTCGTCCTCCGACCAGGTCAGGTCCACGAACGGCGCCCCGGCAAACCTGACACTCCGTCAGATTAATCTCGCGGCCATGTCCAACACGTCTGTGCCCGCCGTCGAGGGCTGGTTCACCACCGACGCCGAACCGCACCTCGTCGGCACTCGGTGCACGACGTGCGGCACGGTGTTCTTCCCGCGTGCCAGCGGGTTCTGCCGCAATCCGGAATGCCGTGGCCGCGAGTTCGCAGACGTCGCGCTTTCTCGCACCGGCAAGGTGTGGAGCTACACCGACGCGCAGTATCAACCGCCGCCGCCGTACATTCCCTCGTCGGATCCGTACGAGCCGTTCGCGCTCGCCGCCGTCGAACTCGTCGACGAGCAGATCGTCGTCCTCGGACAAGTGGCGAAGGGCTTCGGCGTACAGGACCTGACGGTGGGCGCGGCGGTCGAGTTGGTCGTCGAGCCGCTGTACGAAGTCGACGGCGTCGAACACCTCATGTACCGCTGGAAGCCGGTGACGGCGTGAGCGCGCCCGAGAGCGTCGCCGTCCTCGGCGCCGGCATGCACGAGTGGGGCAAGTGGGGGCGACCGTTTCACGAGTACGGCATCCACGCCGCGCTCGCCGCGCTCGACGACGCCGGTGTCGACTGGGCCGACGTGCAGTTCGTCGCCGGCGGCGAAACCGTACGCAACGGCTATCCCGGGTACGTCGCCGCGTCGACGATCACGCAGGCGCTCGGGTGGAACGGCGCGCGGGTGGCGTCGTCGTACGCCGCGTGCGCGTCGGGCGTCACCGCGCTCGACGCGGCGCGCTCGCGCATCCTCGCGGGGTTGTGCGACGTCGCGCTCGTCGTCGGCGCGGACACCACGCCGAAAGGATTCCTCGCGCCAGTCGCCGGCGAGCGGTGGGACGACCCCGACTGGCTTCGTTTCCGGTTGCTCGGCGCGACCAATCCGACGTACTTCGCGCTGTACGCCCGTCGCCGCATGGACCTGTACGGCGCCACCGAGGCCGACTTCGCGAAGGTGAAGGTCAAGAACGCGCGCCACGGTCTCAACAACCCGTACGCGCGCTATCGCAAGGAGGTCACCGAGGACGAGGTGTTGGCGAGTCCGGTTGTCGCCGACCCGCTGCGGCTGCTGAACATTTGCGCCACGTCTGACGGCGGCGCGGCGATCGTGTTGACGTCGATGGACTACGCCAAGCGCAAGGGCATCGCCGCGCCCGTGCGCATTCGCGCGGTGTCGACGGTCACGCCGCGCTTTCCCAACACCGTCATCGAGATGCCGAACTTCTCGACCGACTCCGCCGCTGCGCTCGCGCCGCCGGAGCTGACGTTCCGCGACTCGATCGCCGCCGGCGCCTACGAGGAAGCGGGCATCGGACCTGACGAGTTGAGCCTCGCCGAGGTGTACGACCTGTCGACCGCGCTCGAGCTCGACTGGATGGAGAACATCGGTCTGTGCAAGGCCGGTGAGGCGGAGAAGTTGCTCAACGACGGCGACACGACGATCGGCGGGCGGATCCCCGTCAACCCGAGCGGCGGGCTCGCCTGTTTCGGTGAAGCCGTACCGGCGCAGGCGATCGCCCAGGTGTGCGAAGTGACGTGGCAGTTGCGCGGACAGGCGACGGGTCATCAAGTCGAAGGCGCCACCGCGGGCGTCACGGTGAACCAGGGCCTGTTCGGCCATGGCAGCGCCGTGCTGTTGACGACCTAGCTGCGCCGAATATTTCGCGGGGTGAACGCCCGGGTGCGGCGTAGGTTGCGTCGCCGTGATTTACCAACACCCGCTCGCGTACTTGGTCGGGCTCGAAGGACTGGCGCTCCTGCGCGGGTGGGCCGGCGACTTCGACCGCGATTTCGTGCTGGCGCGTCTCGCCGAGGTGCGCGGGCTTCTCGATGAGCCGACGCTGGCGAATCATCCGGGCGTCGACGTGGCGCGTCGCGACTCGCAGACCGGATACGCCGCGTGGGCGTCGACCTACGACGGTCCCAACACGCTTTTCGCGATCGACCAACCCGCGGTCGACGCCATCGTCGACACGCTTCCCGTCGGCGACGCGCTCGACGCCGCCTGTGGCACCGGTCGGTTCGCGGCTCGGCTCGCGGCGCGGGGACACCATGTCGTCGGCGTCGATAGTTCGGATGCGATGCTCGACGTCGCGCGGACGAAGATCCCCGACGCCGAATTCCATCTTGGTGACCTCGACTCGCTACCGGTATCGGAGGCGTCAGTCGATCTCGTCGTGTGCGCCCTCGCGCTCGCCCACGTACCCGACCTCGGCCCCGTAATGCGTGAGTTCGCGCGCGTTCTTCGTCCTGACGGCCATGTCGTCATTAGCGACGTCCACCACGAGCTGGTGTTCCGCGGTTCGGTGACTCGGGCACTCGGGCCGAACGGAGAGCCCGGCCGCGCACCTGCCTACAGGCACACTCCCGGCGATTTCCTGCGCGCTGCCCTCGCGGCCGGTCTCCAGGTGCGTCGCTGCGAAGAATTGGGACGGCCGTCACAAGATTCCGCTTCACAAGAACCGCCTCCGTTCGGAGAGATCGCGTTCGGTTCATGGGATGAGTGGCCGTGGACCCTGCTCGAACTTGTGCCTGCGGCAGCGGAAGCTGCGTGGGCGATCCCGGCGATCATCGTGTGGGACTTCGAGCGACCTCGATAGTCAGCGCCCGCGTTCGCGGCGATCGTGGACCGTTCGCTGCGCGAGGACGAGCCAGCACGCGATTGCGAGCCCCGCCAAGACCGCGGGGAGCGTGTGGTGAAGCAGCACGGACGCAGCGACTGCGCACCCGAACGCGATGAGATTCGCGACGACGTCGTACACCGGAGCGATGAATCGCTGGTTGACAACATGGGCCACGGCGATGAAGACACCACAGGCGAAGGTCACGGACAACAAGAAGCTCACCACGGTCGCAGTCTGTCCCGGCACGACTGAAGTTCGTGGCGCGGTAGCTGTGCGTTCAACGAGCGGCCTTCGAAATTCCTCGGGCTTGCTCGTGGCAGTTGCCTACGTTGCTCGCCGATGAAGCCGGTTCTCTCCTTGGCGATCGACACGCCGCGAACCGACAGCCGGGTTGGCTCCGAAAGAGCCTTTCTATGAGTGATGTCGAAGACGCGGTAGCGGTGCTCAACGACGAGTCCGGTCAGCGCTACGTGCTGGTTGGCAAACTCGAGGGCGGATATCAGCAGGGCGCCTACGAGTTGCGCCGAGCGGATGGCTCCCGGGCCGTGCTGAAGCTTTGGCACGCGCCGCGGCCTGTAGATCAGGCTCGGGCGGCGGCTCGGCTCGTCGAGTTGGCGAGATCGGCGGGATGGCGAACGCCTGCATGGCTGCACACCGGAACAACGTCGGCTGGTCACCCCTTTGAAGTCCAGGAGTTTGTCGTCGGTGAGCACCGGGCGCGTCTCGACGCAGACAACCTCGACCGCCTCCTCG
>JBEEFR010000089.1:0-16766 GCA_041166285.1 Actinomycetota bacterium
GTGGTCTACGGGGCACTACTCATCGGCGCGATGTTCGTGATGCCGGGAGGCATCGTCTCGTTCGTACGGAGCGTGAGGAACCGGCTCGTCCGGTTTGCGCCGCAACCTCCGACACCCACACAAGCGAAGGGAACCGCATGAAAAAAAGAACAGTGCTGGTGCCGTTGCTCACGGTCGCGCTCGCAGCGGGAGCGTGCGGCAACTCGAACAGCGACAAGAACAAGAACAGCACCGGCACGACCGCGAAACAAAGCGGCGCGTTCACGGTGCCGACCACGAGCTGCCCACCTGACGCCACCACGAAGCTCGCCGCGGGTGAGCCCATCAAGATCGGCCTCAGCCTCCCGCAGTCCGGTCCGCTCGCCGCCTTCGACGCGATTCGCGTCGGCATGAAGGTGGCGTTCGACAAGCAGAACGCCGCCGGCGGCGTCGACGGCCATCAGCTCCAGCTCGTCGCCAAGGACGACGCGTACGAGCCCGCTCGATCGGTCGTCAACGTGACGGAGATGATCGACAAGGACAAGATTTTCGCCAGCGTCGGCCAGATCGGCACGCCGAACGTGGCGGCGTCACAGAAGAAGCACGAGGACACGTGCACGCCGCAGCTCAACGTGAACACGGGCTTCCCGGCGTGGGGTGATCCCGCGCACCACCCGTGGACGACCGGCGGCATCCTGGCGTACAACACCGAGGCCACGATCTGGGCCGAATACATCGCCAAGCAGAAGCCCGACGCCAAGGTCGCACTGCTGATCTTCAACAACGACTTCGGCAAGGCGTACCAGAAGGTGTTCACGGCCGAAGCCGCCAAGAAGAAGCTCCAGATCGTGGCGACACAGCTGCACGAAGGCACCGCGCCGAACATCGACAACGAAGTGGCGGCGTTGCTGGCAGCCAAGCCCGACTACGTCCTCGGCGGCACGACGTCCACGTTCTGCTCGAAGTTGATGGCGGGCTTGGCCAAGGGCAACTACACCGGCAAGACGATCATCTCCTCGACGTGCGCGTCGGCGGCGGCGTTCTTCAAGCCGATCGATCCCTCGGGCGATGGCGTGCAGGTACTGACGAGCGTCGACGACGTGAGCGATCCGGCGCTGGCGGACGATCCTGACGTGAAGGCGTTCAAAACCGACATCGCGAAGTACGGCGCCGGTGCCAACGCCAACGACACCAACGTCGCAGCCGGATGGGTGCAGGGACTCACTGCCATCGAGATCTTCAAGAACGCCGCCAAGTCAAGCGACGGCCTCACCCGCGCCAGCGCGATGAACGCCGCGTGGAGCCTCGACTTCGACGCCCCGCTGCTGTTCGGTCCAGTGAAGCTCGACGGCACCAAGGACGCCTACGGCGTCGAGTCGCTCGAATTCGTCAAGTACTCCGCGGCGAAGCACGCGATGGAGCGCACGGGCGAGAAGTTCGATCGTCAAGGCAAGACAGGCGTTTATACGCCGTAACAACGCCGTCCGAACTGGTAGGCCAAGTGCGTGGAATCCACGCGCTTGGGCTACCGGTTCCGGACGATCCCCGGGGCGCGCAGCTTGTGGTGGCAGGCCGCCATCTCGTCGACGGGCGACGGGATGTTCCTCACCGCATTCCCGCTGCTGGCGGCGTCGCTGACGCGCGATCCCGTCACGATCGCCGGAGTGACGGTGGCGAGCCGGACGCCGTGGCTCGCGTTCTCGCTGCCCTTTGGTGCCATCGCCGACCGCTTCGACCGGCGCATTCTCATGATGGTGGCCGACAGCGTGCGGGGTGTGGTCGTCGCCGTGCTGGCAGCCCTCGTGCTGAGCCACGACGCCCGCGTGTGGACGTTGTACTTGTGCGCGTTCGTGCTCGGTGCCGGCGAGGTACTCCACGCCAACGCGTCGCAAGCGCTCATGCCTGTCGTCGTCGGTGAGGAGAACATCGTCCCGTTCAACTCGAGCATGTCGGCGACGCAGGCGGCGACCGAGACCTTCATCGGCCCGCCCATCGGTTCAGCGCTATTCGCCGCTGCACCGTCGTTGCCGTTCATCGCCGACGCCGTGTCGTTCGGCGGGTCGGTCGTGCTGGCGGCGCGATTGCCCGACGTGCACGCCGTCGAGCCGGCCACGACGCGGCTACGCGACGACATTCGCGAAGGCGTGCGTTACCTGTGGCACGACGCGGTGCTGCGGCGGCTGGCGCTGATGATCGCCGGGCTCAACATCCTGTGGTTCGCCGCCGAAGGAGTGCTCGTGCTGTACGCCTTCGAGCGACTGCACGGCGGCAAGGCGACGTTCACCGCGCTGTTCCTCGCGGGCGCGGCAGGCACGGTCGTGATGCAGCGGTTCATTTCACCGCTGCGCAATCGCGTCGGCATGGCCGGCGCCATGGCGGTGATGCTGTGGATCTGGGCGGCGGCCACTCTCGGCCTTGCCGTCGCATCAAATGGGGGCGTGGCGATCGCGTCGTTCTTCGTGATCGGTTTCGGCGACGGGTTGTGGCGCGTGCTCGCCACTTCGCTTCGCCAAACGGTCACGCCGAATCACCTGCTGGGACGCGTGAACTCCGTGCACCGGATGTTCGGCATGGGTGCGATCCCGATCGGGGCTGCGCTCGGCGGGCTCGAAGCCCACGTGTTCACCGTGCGCGCCCCGTTCGTCATCGCCGCGATCGGCTTCGGTCTCGCCGCGGTGTGCAGCCGCCCACTACTGGCGCCGCTGCGCGACCGCTAGGAAGGCGCCAGCGACTCGAGCACGGCGGAGCGCGCCTCGTCGAGCGCGCGCAGCACGGCCGCGATTCGTTCGGGGTCGGCGTCGGCGCGGCGCGCCGCGGCGAGCACGTCCGCACCGAAGACGCGCAGCTCGACGCGGAGCGTTTCCAACGACGCGCTGCGCGTGTTCGGGCGTTGCTTCTTCTCACGGTTGACGCGCCGCTGCTGCGCGCGCACCTCCGCAGCCGCAGCCCGCACCTCGGCACGCAGCTTCTGTCCGCCGCGCGGGCGCGGACCGGCAGCAATCGACCGGTCGAGTTCGTCCAACTGTTCGCGTCGCGCAGCCACCTCGGCGCGCCCCGCGTCGGTCAGTGCGTAGTCCCGCTCGTCCTGCGACACGAGCCCCGACTCCACGAGCGCACCCAGCCGCGGATAAATCGAACCCGCCGACGGCCGGTACAACCCGGCGAAGCGGTCTTCGAGCAGTCGCATCAATTCGTAGCCGTGCTTGGGGCCGTCCTCGAGCGCGCCGAGCAGGAAGAGACGCAGGTCGCCTCGGCGAAAGACGCTTTCAGCCAAACGCCGGCACGCCGCTGAGGACCGTGATGTCGCCGGAGTCGGTGTGCACGAGCAGGCGCACGTCGTCCCCCTCGGCCACGTCGTTGAGGATGTCTCCCGAATCGGACTCGAGTTCGGCGTACACGCCGATACCGGCGGGCAGCCGCACGGTCACGGCGCCAGAATCAGAGTTCACCTCGTACCTGGCGCTACCGCCGATCGAGACCAGATCGAGCACGACCTCGCCGGAGTCGTTGTTGATCTCGACTCGGTCGCTCGTCGCTTGCAGCGTCACGTCACCCGAATCGCAGTTGATCTCGACGCGACCCGAAACGTGGATCGCCTCGACGTCGCCGGAATCGGCGTGAATCTCGACGTCGCCCTGCACGTTGTCGAGCGCGATGTTGGCCCGGTCGGCGTGAATCTCCACCGGGCCGTCGATGTCGATGGCCTCGACCTCACCGGAGTCGATGTGCGCCTCGAGCGCCGCGATGTTCTCGACGCGCACTTCGACCTTGTCGCCGTGCACCTCGACCCGGCAGTCCTCGGCAACGAAGAGTTCGATGTTGGACCCGCGGCCGAGGTCGACGTTCCCCAGACGTTCGTTGGCGTCGGGTGAACCCGTGATGTGAAGGCGGCCGCTTTGGATGTTGAAGTGCAGTTTCTTGCTCATCGGCGATCACGATATATCGCGATGGCGATCGTGTCCAGGCCTACGACACGAGGTCGTACTGCAGGCGGAAGTAGGCGAGCTTGTCGGCGTCGATATCGACCCCGTAGCTGGCAGCGAACAGTTCTTCGTAGCCCGGTCCGACGTTCCACGTCGTGGACCACATGCCGATGGCGATGTCCCACCACCGGTCGGCCACGCCCAGCTCGCCGAGGTCGAGGTAGCCCGTGACTGCGTCGCCCCCGATGAACACGTTCGGGTAGCAGTAGTCGCCGTGGCACACCACGAGGTCCTCGTGCGCGGGCGCCGACGCTTCGAGGCGAGCGACGGCTTCGGCGACCGTCAGGTGCTTGTGCTCTTCGTGCATGTCATTCCACGTCTCGCGACCATCGGCGGCGCGCGCCCCCGCCACGTCGAGCGCGTCGCGCACGGTGAAGCGGAACGGACAGTCGGCGACGGGCAACGCGTCGTGGAAGCGCCGCAGTCCGCGCGCCACGATGGGCACGAGCCACTCCGGGTCGGCGCGCCACTCGTCCTTGATCGCGGTCGTCCCTTGCATCGCCGCCGTGACGAGCCAGTCGAGTCCGTGGTCGGAACCATCGTCGAGCACTTCCGGCACCCGCAGGTGCTTCGCCGCCCAGCGCATGGCTTCGGCCTCGCGCCGCAGCGTGACGGTGGCGTCCGACGGCTTGACCTTGAGGTAGCGCGTCTCGTCGTCGCGTTCGAGGCGCCACGTCGTGACGACGTCGTCGTACGTCCACGCCGGCGTCCAGCGCCAATCGGCGTACGCGTCACGTATGTGCGCGGGGATGGTCTCGGTCGCCACAGAATGATTGTGATGCACATCCGAGCGTTGGAGCCTGCGGATATCGCGTGGGCGGAATCGTTGATCGGCGGATTCGGCGGCCGCATGCAGGCGCGACGGGGCGAGCTCGTCGACGTGCTCGACGCGTCGGGTTTCATCGCGGTGGACGATCGCGCCGACCCGCTCGGCGTGCTCACCTACGCCAGCCGTCCTGACGGCGTCGAAGTCCTCTACGTCGAGTCGGTGACACGGCATCGCGGGGTGGGCTCAGCGTTACTCAACGCCCTCTTCCGCCTCGTCGGCGATCAGACGGTCTGGCTCGTCACCACCAACGACAACATCGACGCGCTGCGCTTCTACCAGCGGCGCGGGTTTGTGATTCGCGAGGTGCGTCCCGGCGCGGTCGACGCGGCGCGCGAAACCATCAAGCCGCATCTTCCCCTCGTCGGCGAATACGGAATTCCGTTGCGCGACGAGATCGAGCTTGCGACGGTGGTGCCGTGAAGAGCTACGACGACTACGTCGCCGAACTCGCGATCAAGCACCGCTTCAAGGAAGCGTTCTGGCATCTCGTGGTCAGTGGCCCGCCCGCGCTGCCTGCTGTGCGGCGCGGTCTGACTTCAGACGACGTCGAGATCCGCGTCGGATGCACCAAGGTGCTCGACCACCTGGTCGACGAGGAGAGTTGGCCGGAACTCATCGCAATGATCGAGGACGACAACGCCGAAGTGCGTGCGTGGACACTGCATGCGCTGGCGTGCGAACGCTGCAAGGAGAGCGGCTGCTCGCTCCCCGACCGAGTGCACGTTTTGCCGCCCGCGATCCGGGCGCTTGCGTCGGACCCCGATCAGCACGTGCGCCAACATGCCGTCGGGGTGGTTGCGCAGTGGATGTACGACGAAGGCGACGCCGCCGCCGCGCTCCAGCGCGCCCACGAGTCCGACCCGCACCCGGCGGTGCGAAAGAAGGCGGGCTGGTTCGTGCCGGGCGGGGCGCGCTACGAACGCTTGAAGCCGCGCGTTACGCGGTGACGATGCTGGCTGCGTCCTGCAGCCCGAAGTCTTCGATGGCGAGGTCGCGCATCTTGAACTTCTGCACCTTGCCGGTGACCGTCATCGGGAAGTCGGTCACGAACTTCCAGTAGCGCGGCACCTTGAAGTGGGCGAGGCGCTCGCGGCAGAACGTGCGCAATTCGTCTTCGGACGGTTGCTCTGCGCCCTCCCGGAGCGAGACCCACGCCGCGACCTCTTCACCCATCTTCTTGTCGGGCACGCCGAAGACCTGGACACCGGCGATCGCCGGATGCTGGAACAGCACTTCTTCGATCTCGCGCGGGTAGATGTTCTCGCCGCCGCGGATGAGCATGTCCTTGGCGCGTCCGACGATGTTGCAGTAGCCGCGCTCGTCCATCACGGCCAGATCACCGGTGTGCATCCATCCGTCATCGTCGATGGCGGCTTTCGTCGCCGCTTCGTCCTCCCAGTACCCCGGCATCACGATGTAGCCCTTCGAGCACAACTCGCCCTTGTCGCCGACGGCGAGGGTCTCGCCGGTGTCGGGGTCGACGATCTTGATCTCGACGTTGGGTAGTGCCGTGCCGACGGTCGAACAGCGCGTTTCCAGGTCATCCGGACGCAACGTTGCCGTCGACACCGGCGACGTCTCTGTCATGCCGTAGGCGATGGTCATCTCGGACGCGTGCATCTCGTCGACGACGCGCTTCATGAGCTCGACGGGACACGGCGCGCCGGCCATGATCCCGGTGCGCAGCGTCTTGGTGTCGAGGTCGGCGAACTCGGGCGCCTCGAGCATCGCGATGAACATCGTCGGCACGCCGTAGATCGACGTCACGCCTTCCTCGACGATGGCCTTGAGCGTGGCGACGGGCTCGAACGACTCCGCGGGGTACACCATCGTGGCGCCGGTGGTCACGCAGCCGAGGTTGCCGATGCCCATGCCGAAGCAGTGGTACAGCGGCACCGGAATGCACACGCGATCTGCGGTGGTGTAGCCGAGCACCTTGGCGATGGCCGCGCCGTTGTTGACGACGTTGTGGTGCGTGAGCGTCGCGCCTTTGGGATTCCCGGTCGTGCCCGACGTGAACTGGATGTTGATCGGATCCGACGTCTGCACCGCGGCTTCGCGCGTGGCGACCTGTTCGTCGCTCACGTGCTCGCCGAGCGCAATCACGTCGGACCACAACAGGTCCTCGGCGCCGTCGGTCTTCTCGGTGCCGAGCGCGATCACGCGCTCGAGCGTCGGTACCTCGCCGCGGACTTCTTTGATCATCGCGTGGTAGTCGGAGGCCTTGAACTGACGCGCCGTCACCATCATGCGCACGCCGACCTTGTTCAGCGCGTAGAGCAACTCTTTGGGACGGTACGCGGGGTTCACATTCACGAGGATCGCCCCGATGCGCGCCGACGCGAACTGCAGGATCGTCCACTCGGCACACGTCGGTGACCAGACACCGATGCGGTCCCCGTGCGCGAGCCCGAGCGCGATGAGGCCTTTGGCGGCGGCGTCGGCCGCGGCGTCGAGATCGGTCCAAGAGAAGCGGGCGTTCTGATGGCGGCTCACGAGCGCTTCAGCGTCGCCCCACGTTTTTGCCGCTGTGCGCAGCACGCCGCCGACCGTGACGTTCAGGACGGACTCGTCGACGGGCCCAGCCGTGTACGCAAGCTTCGTCATCGCCGGATCTTCACACCCCGGCGGTGCTCGTGCACGCGGTCAGGCCACGGCGTCGACGCGCTGCGGCGCGGGGCGGAAACGGTCCTTCATCCGCAGGAACGGTTCCTCGATGAAGCGGTAGCTGGCGATCGACACGGCGACCGCGACGGCCGTCATCACCGGGATCATGACGATGTTGGGCGTGGACGGAGACACTTGCCGCATGACGACGAACAGCGGCAGATGCCACAGGTACAGGCCGTAGGAAATCTTGCCGAGCTGCACGAGCGGCGACCACGCGAGAATCCGCGCCGTCGCGCCGTCCGGCGCGTCGACCGCGGTCGCGATGATGGCGCCCGACGCGAGCGCGAACAGCGTCAGCCCGATGCCGCCTACCGCGACCACATCGGGCCGGCTCCAGAACACGCAGGCGACCAGAACGGCCAACGCTCCAACGGTGCCCGCCACGCGCACGACGCTGCGGGCGCGGGCGCCACTCGGGAACCACCCCGCGTAGAACATCACGGCGAGTGCGCAGCCGATCAACAGCGCGTCCACCCGCGTGTCGGTGCCGAGGTAGATGCGATCAAGGTTGGCTCCCCGCTCGATCAACAGCAAACGCAGCACAGCCGACGCCACGACGCCGAACAGGGCCACGCGCAGTAGCGCGCGATATCCACCGCGTCCGAGCGCCACCACGACGACGATCGGCGGCCACAGCAAGTAGAACTGCTCCTCGACCGACAGCGACCACGTGTGCAGCAGCAGGTACGGCTTGTCGCCGAAGTGCTCGAACACCCAGTTGGCGACGTAGAACAATGCGCCCGCGCCGGCGCGGGCAACCTCGTGCCGCGGTGCCTTCGCCGGGCTCAACAGCGAGTACACGCTGACGAACGCCAGAACCGCCACCAGTGCTGGGAGGAGTCGCAACACGCGGCGAACGTAGAACTGCCGCAAGCTCACCCTTCCGGTCTGGTTGGCCTCCTCGAGCAGCACGGCAGTGATGACGAAGCCGCTGAGGACGAAGAACACCTGGACACCGAGGTGCCCGCCCTTGGCGTCGAGACCGGAGTGAAACGCCAGGACGGCGAGCACCGCGAAGCCGCGGATGCCGTCGAGCGCAGGCCTTCGCCCCAGAGTGAACGGCACGAGAGTGAAAACGGACCCAACCCGGCAAACTCGCGCGAAATCGGAGATTTCAGGGAAGACGGCGCAGTGCGTCCAGCTGCACTCTGGCGTTGCCGAGCGCCGTGGCCTCGGCCGAGCCGACGCTGCAGGGCAGGAGCGTCGCCGTTTCGACGAGTTGCACGAGCAGCGGGATGTGGGCGCCGCCGCCCAGCAGGTCGATCTCGGTGACCGCCGTGCCGGTGACGTGGCCGACCTGATCGATGACACCTGCAGTCGCCGCGGCGATCGACTCGAAAATGCACCGGGCGATCCCTCCGCGATCATCCGCGTCGAGCTCGGTGAGATCCGCGATCACCTTCGGAACGCTCGCGGTACCGACGAGACGCGGGTCATCGGTGTTGATCACGAACCCGCCGCGGGCGCTCGTCGCCTGGGCGATGACCTGCGCGATGGTTGCGTCCTGCCACTGCTCCATGCATCGCTCGAGCAACCACAGTCCGGTGAGGTTCTTCAAGAAGCGGTAGCCACCACCAACGGATCGTTCGTTGGAGAAGTTGGCGAGACGAGCGATGCGCGTCGTACACGGCTCGTCGCGTTCAATCCCGACGAGAACCCAGCTTCCTGTGGACACGAACGCGCGGTGCTCGTCACGTCCCCCTGGCCGCGCGTGCACCGCCGACGCCGTGTCGTGACCGCCGACGAGGTGCACGGGCACTCCGCGCCACTCCCCCACGCGCGTACCGGCGGTCGCGATCTCCGGCATGACGGCTCGCGGTACGTCGATCTCGTCGAGCAGTTCTTCGTCCCATGTCCCCGTGTGCAGCGACACGAGCCCGGTGGTGGCGGCGCTCGTCGTCTCGGCGGTTATTGCGCCCGTCAGGTGGTGCACCAGCAGTTCGGGCAGCATCAGGACGTGCGCTGCCCGCGCCATCTCGTCGCGGTCGTGCACCGCGAGCTGGAAGATCGTGTTGATGGGCATCAGCTGCACGCCGGTCTCGGCGTAGAGCCGCTTCTCGCCCAGGCGCTCCGCGATGGCGCGCCAGGCGTCGGTGCGCGGATCGCGGTAGGAGAACGGCGGCGCCACGAGGTCGCCGTTTCCGTCGACCAGCCCGTAGTCGACTCCCCACGCGTCGACCCCGATCGAGTCGAGCGGTCCGCGATCGAGCGCTAATGCGAGGCCGTGCTCGACTTCGGCGACGAGGCGGGCCCAATCCCAACGCAGCGTGGCGTCGTCGTGGGCAACGGGTTGGTGCACGTGCCGATGCACGATGTCGACGACGTCGGGATGCGCGTCGTCGACGACGGCCACGCGTGCGCTGGTCGCGCCGAGGTCTACCGCCGCGACGCGCATTACAAGCCCGTTGCTACTGACCCGGCCCCACGTTCTTCGACTTTCGCTTGGCGATACCCGGACGCGCGGTACACGCCAAAGGGATCGATCGCCGCTGCGTTCTGCCGGCGCGCTTGTGCCACCAATGGGCGCACGTCGGTGCGGAACGCACGATGCAGGATCTCCGCGGCGCGCGCCGGGTCGTTGTCGCTCTGCGCGTCGGCGAGCTCGTCGCGGCGCACGCACAGCGCTTGCGCCAGCGTGTGCTGGATCGCGTCGGTTGCCTGGATCAAGTCTTCGATCGGATCCTTGAGGTTGTGGCTCTCGTCGATCATGTAGGCGAGGTTCGGCATCACGCCGCCGCCGATGTCGAGGAGTTCGAGGAAGATCAGAAACAGCTGAAACGGCTTGATCGATCCGACGGTGAGGTCGTCGTCGCCGTACTTCGAATCGTTGAAGTGGAAGCCGCCGAGCCGGCCGGTCATGGCGACGCGCGAGACGACCTGTTCAATGTTCGTGTTCGGCAGGTGATGACCGAGGTCGACGAGGCATTTGCAGCGCTCGCCGGCCGTCAGCGCGAGCAAGAGCGACGAACCCCAGTCGTTGTTGACCGACGAGTAGAACGCGGGCTCGAAGGGCTTGTGCTCCGTGAACATCAACCAGTCCGCGGGCAGGTGCTGATGGATCGCCGCGAGCCCGTCGGCGACGCGCTCGAACTGCGTGCGGAAATTCGCCTGCCCGGGATGATTCATGCCGTCGGCCAGCCACACGGTGAGCGCCTGTGACCCGAGCCTGACGCCCAGGTCGATCACTTCGAGATTGTGTTCGACGGCGGCCTTGCGCGCGCCCTCGTCGGCGTTGGCGAGGCTGCCGAACTTGTAGGAGATCGACCCGCCCTGCGTCGTCTGCTCGTTGTCCTGGAACGTGTTGGAGTTCATGGCGTCGAAACTGATGCCGAGTCCCTCCGCGTACTGACGCAGGCCTTCGGGGTCTGACGGGTTGTCCCACGGAACGTGCAGACTGATCGTGCGGTTCGCACCGGTGAGCGCGTTGAGCGTGGCGACGTCGTCGACCTTCTCGTACGTGTCCCGCGGCTCGCCCCCGATCGGGAAACGACCGAAGCGCGTGCCACCGGTACCAACCGCCCACGACGGCGCGGCGACGGAGAAGCGCGCCACCTCGGAGACGACGACACCGGCGTCGATGCCCGCGTCCTCGAGCACGTCGTACGTGTGGGCGAGGTCGCGGCGCAGGGCGTCAATCAGCGGCGCGTTGTGCTCCAAGATGAACTCGGGAGCGATCATTCGGTTCCTCCTAACGAAGGAAGGCCTGCGGGACTCCCCCGTCGACGGGTACCAGTGTGCCTGTCGTGAGCGGTAGGTCGCCACCGACGAGCGCGAACACGGCCGCGGCGACGTGGCTGGGCAGCACCTCTTGCTTGAGCAACGTGCGGGACGCGTAGTACTTCCCGAGGTCTTCCTCGGCGACGCCGTAGACCTTCGCCCGCTCCGCTCCCCACCCGCCGGCGAAGATGCCCGAGCCTTGCACGACGCCGTCGGGGTTGACGCCGTTGACGCGGATGCCGTGCTCGCCGAGCTCAGCGGCGAGGAGGCGGACCTGGTGTGCTTGGCTCGCCTTCGCCGACGAATACGCCAGGTTGTTCGGCCCCGCGAACACTGCGTTCTTCGACACGACGTAGACGATGTCGCCGCCGCCCTGCGGCGCCATCACGCGCACCGCCGCTTGCGATACGAGAAAGGAGCCGCGCGCCATCACGTCGTGCTGCACGTCCCAGTCGCCCTCGGTCGTCTCGTCGAGCGGTTTCGACACGGAAAGCCCGGCGTTGTTGACGACGATGTCGACGCCGCAGTGACGCAACACCGCGTCGGCGAACCCGGCGACAATCGAAGCGACATCGCTCACGTCGATGCGTACGTCGGCGCCGTCGGCGATGTCACTCACGATGACCGTCGCGCCCTCGTCGTCCAGTCGCTCCGCGATCGCATTACCGATGCCCGACGCCGCCCCGGTAACCAGTGCCACGCGACCCGTCAGCGGCTTCGGCTTCGGTCGGCGTTGCAGCTTCGCTTCTTCGAGCGCCCAGTACTCGACGCGGAATTTTTCGTCCTCGGGCACCGGCGCGTACGTCGACAGCGCTTCGGCCCCGCGCATCACGTTGATCGCGTTGACGTAGAACTCACCCGTGATGCGCGCTTCGTCAGGCGTCGGGCCGAACGAGAACATGCCGACGCCGGGGACCAACACCACCGTCGGGTCCGCGCTGCGCATCGGCGGTGACGCGGGCGTCGCGTGGCGCTCGTAATACGCGGCGTACTCGTCGCGGTACTGCGCGTGCAGCGTCGGCCACTCGTCGCGCGCCGCGTCGAGCAGCAACGGCCGCACGCGCGTGCGGATGAAGTGGTCAGGGCACGACGTGCCGAGCGCCACGAGACGCGGCGCGGCGTCGCGCGCCAGGAAGTCGAGCACAGCGTCGCTGTCGTCGTAATGACCGACCATCCACCGTTCGCTCGACGCGAACCGTCGGATCATCGGCGCGATTTCGGCGGCGACGCGGCGGCGCTCGTCGACGGGCAACGGCTCGCGTCCGGCCACCACCGCGCCGAACGGCTCCGGCTTGGCTCGCGACGCGATGAACGCTTCGGCTTGTGCGATCACTTCGAGCGAAGCCCGCTGACACTCGTCCGATGTCGCACCCCACGTCGTGAGTCCGTGACCTCCGAGCACGACGCCGCGTAGGTCGCGCCGCGACGCGTACAGCGCCTCGATCTCGACGGCGAGCTCGAAACCGGGGCGGCGCCACGGCACCCACGCCACCGTGTCGCCGAAGCACTCCTTGGTGAGCGCTTCGCCGTCGGCTGACGCCGCCAGCGCGATCACGGCGTCGGGATGCAGATGGTCCACGTGCGGTGGCGCCAGCAGCCCGTGCATCGCCGTGTCGATAGAGGGCGCGGCACCCGCGGAAAGGCAACACATTTCGATGAGGGCGACCATCTCATCTTCGTGGTCAGTGCCGCGATAGCGCGCGCGTAACCCACGCAGCTCGCGCAACCGCAGCGTGGCGAGTCCCTCGGCCCGCAACGTTGCGAGGTCTCCGCCCGACCCTTTCACGTGCATGACGTCGACGGTCTCGCCGGTCAGCGGATCTTCGAGCGTCGTCTTGCACGAGGTATTGCCGCCGCCGTAGTTCGTAACCCGTTTGTCCGCGCCCAGCGCGTGAGACCTCTTCAGTAGGTCGTCAATTGCGCTCATCACCGACAAGTATGGGCCCCGTGAACCTGCTGCTCATTCGTCACGCGCTCCCGTTGCGCGTCGAGCTCGCCGAAGGGCGCGCCGATCCCCCGCTGTCCGACGAGGGCTTCCGGCAAGCCGCGCTGCTCGGCGAGTGGCTCCGGCACGAAAAGATCCACGCCCTCTACGCCAGTCACCTCCTGCGCGCCCAGCAGACGGCCGAACCGATCGCGCAGGCGCACCGTCTCGAGATCGTGACCGAACCCGACGTCGCCGAGTTCGACCGTGACGCGTCGAGCTACATCCCGTTCGAAGAAATCGACCGCAACAGCGCCGAGTTCCGCGCCATCGTCACCGGCGACTACACCGCGATCGGTGGCCCGAGCCCGAAAGAGTTCGTCGGCAAGATCGTCGATGCGATGGATCGCATCATCGAGCAGCACCCGAGCCAAACCGTCGCCGTCGTGTGCCACGCCGGCGTCATCAACGCGTACATGGCGCACGTGCTCGGACTCGACAAGGTGATCTTCTTCGGTCCCGGCTACACGTCGGTCAACCGGGTACTCGCCAACTCGGCGGGCATGCGCGGCGTCGGCTCACTGAACGAACTCGCCCACCTCCGCGGCATCTAGGCGTAGGCCGGAGCGGTTGTCCCCGAGACACCGTGGTTGGGAGTTGTTCGCCCAATCAGTTGCGCCCGGTGCCGGTGTAACGCGCGTTCGCCGCTTGGGTGGCGGCGGGTCCGCGGATGCCTACGACGTGACGCTCGATCGGCCGCCCAGCCGAGTCGTGGTGAAGGTCTTCCGCGAGGGTGACGACTCGGCACCGCAAGAGTGGAGTCGCCTGCAGTTCGCGCAGCGAGTGACGATGCCGGTGCCCGAGCCCGTCGCCGTCGACCTCGAATCGACGTGGTTCGGCAGGCCGGCGTTCGTCATGTCGCGGTTGAGCGGACGTCCGATCGTGGACCCGAAAGACGTCGACGCATGGCTGACGTCACTCGCGCGCGCGTTGACCGAGCTGCACGAAACTGCTGTCGACGGTGCCGAAGATGCGCTCACGCGACCTCCGCTTGCCGAGACGTGGCGCCCGCCGCCGGGAGAGCATGACGCGTTGTTCGCAAGGGCGGTCAACGCCGTCACAGCGCACTTGCCGTCGCTTACGTCAGAGCACGTGTTCACCCACGGCGACTTCAACCCGAGCAACGTTCTTTGGTCGCGCGGTCGCATCAGCGGTGTCGTCGATTGGAGTGCCGCGCGACTCGACTCACGTTGGTCAGAACTGGCGTACTGCAGGGGTGCGGTGTGTCTCCTCGCCGGCCCTGACATCGCGGATCGGCTCGGTCACGCGTACACGGACATCGTCGGGTGTGCCTCGGACGAAGTCGCCGTGTACGACCTCATGGCCGTCAGCTCGCTGCACTACCTCGCGGAGTCTCTCGAAGCGGACGGCAAGCTCGGTCACGTTCCCAGCTATGAGGTGTCGCTCGGGTACCTCAACGAGCAACTTCGGCGCGCGCTGAAACGCCTCGACTGCTGACTAACCCTGCGGCGGGAGCGCCCGGTAGAAGCACTGGCCTGACGACGACGCCAGCAGCGATGCGTTCTCGCTCCACACCTCGCCGCGGAAGCCGAACAGACCTTGGGTCGAAACGTCGGCGCGGCCGTACATGAGCATCCACTCGACCTCAGGCTCGAAGCGGTGGAACTGCACGTGGAGGTCGAGCGACGGCGCCATCCACGGCAACGGACCGGCGTAGGCGCGCGTCGCCGCCGGCCAACTCACGGTGTCGGCGAGCACGATCAGGCGCGCCGCGTCGACGGCGACGTCCTTGGCGTCGGGCGCGGGGTCGTACCGCAACCAGTTGGTGAACACGGGCTCGCCCGCCGGACGGTCCTCCCAGTTGTCGTGCCAAACCGTCGGGCGTTCTTCGAAGTTGCCCCAGAACGTGTAGCCGCGCTGACGTTCCTCCTCGGGTACCTGCATCCGGTCGAGGTGTTCCTGGACCGTCGGAAGCTCCGACCAGTGAGGCACGTCCGGCATCTGCGCGAAGTCGTGCTCGAGCCCTTCGTGGTTGTCGTCGATGAACCACGCCTGCGCCGTCAGGAGCACGCGTGGTCCTTGGTGCAGCTCGACCGTGACGGCCTCGGCGCGTTTGGTGCGCCGCGTGGTGGTGACGCGCGCGTCCACGTCGTCGAACTCACCGACCGCGAGGTACTGGCAGCTGAAGCTCGCCGGCCGCGGCAACTCGGCGTGCGCGGCGGCCGCTCGCATTGCCACCGAGGCGATGTAGCCACCGTTCGGTCCCCAGATTTCCCACGCCCGTTCGAGACGCCCGCGATACAGCCCGGGCTCGACGAGCGCGACAGCAGTGTCGTGCGCCAGATTCCCCATCGGGGCCAGTCTGACGGAACGGAGTTAGGGGTTGCTCGGCTTTACGCCGTAGTGCTCGTAGAGCGCCTCGCGCTCCGAAGTCGTCGGCGCGGTGTGCTGGTCGACCGACGGCGTGTCCTTGAGGACATCGGCGTCGAAGGGCGCGACGTACTCGCCGTCCTTGTGCTTGACCGCGGCAACCGGGACGAGGTGCTCGCCGCCGAACCGTCCCGATTTCACCACGATGAATTCGGGCTCGAGATCGCGGGGATTGGGGATGACGTCGGTGACCTTGCCGAGTTCCCCGCCTTCTTTGTCGACGAGGACATCAGTGGCGTGCTTGGACATGGTGGACTCCTTTCCCTGACGGAAGGAGTACCCGTTATTGCTTGGCGCGTTTCGCGGCGCGGCCACGCTCCATCGCGGAGAGATTCACCTTGCGAATGCGCACGTTGTTGGGGGTGACCTCGATGCACTCGTCTTCGCGGATGAATTCGAGCGATTGCTCCAACCCCATCTGCACGGCCGGCACGAGCTTGATCGTTTCTTCGGCCGTCGACGAGCGGATGTTGTTGAGCTTCTTTTCCTTGGTGATGTTGACGTCCATGTCCTCTTGCCGCGCGTTGACGCCGACGACCATGCCTTCGTAGACGTCGACGCCGGGGCCGACGAACATCTGGCCGCGCTCTTGCAGGTTCGTCAACGCGAACGTCGTCGTCGGGCCGAGTCGGTCGGCGACGAGCGAGCCCTGCGGGCGCGTCTTGATCTCGCCGAACCACGGCTCGAAGCCTTCGAACACGTGGTGCAGCTGACCCGTGCCGCGCGTCTCGGTCATGAACTCGGTGCGGAATCCGATGAGGCCGCGCGCCGGCACGATGAACTCCATGCGCACCCAGCCGGAGCCGTGGTTCACCATCTCCTCCATGCGCCCCTTGCGCAGCGCGATCAACTGCGTGACCACGCCGAGGTAGTCGTCGGGCACGTCGACGGCGACGCGCTCGACGGGCTCGTGCAGCTTGCCGTCGATCTCGCGGGTGAGCACCTGCGGCTTGCCGACGGTGAGTTCGAAACCTTCACGCCGCAGAATCTCGACCAGCACCGCGAGCTGAAGTTCGCCGCGGCCCTGCACCTCCCACGTGTCGGGCCGCTCGGTGGTGAACACGCGCAGCGACACGTTGCCGACGAGTTCGGCGTCGAGGCGGCTCTTGATGAGGCGGGCGGTCATCTTCGTGCCGTCCCTGCCGGCCAGCGGCGACGTGTTGACGCCGATCGTCATCGACAGGCTCGGCTCGTCTACGTGGGTGACGGGCAG
>JBEEFR010000090.1:0-16629 GCA_041166285.1 Actinomycetota bacterium
TCCTGGGCTTCGACGGCAAGTGGGCGCTGCACCCCGACCAGGTCGACATTCTCAACGACCTGTTTTCCGGGACGCAGGAGCAGTTCGACAAGGCGTGGGACGTGCTCGACGCCTACGAGAAGGCGACTACGACGGGCGACCGCAAGGGCGCGGTGATGTTCGGCGACGAGATGATCGACGAAGCCAGCCGCAAGGTCGCGGTCAAGCTCGTCGCACGCGGCAAGCGCGCCGGCCGCACCCGCTCACCGGGCTAGGAACTGATGAGCTGTGTCGGACGCAGATCGACTGCGTGACGAGCGCGCTCGCGTTGTCGCCATCATTGAGGCTCTCACTGGTGAGTTCGACGGCATCGTTGCGACTGCAGATCTGAGTGCGACCGATGACGAGCACGACCCCGAGGGCAGCACGATTGCCTTCGAGCGTCAACGCGTCGCCGCGATGCTCCGAGACGCGCGCGTCAAGCTGCGCGCCCTCGATGACGCGCTCGCCAGCGTCGACGCGGGTGGGTATGGAATTTGCGCGTCATGCGGCGGCCCGATTGGCGACGAACGGCTCGCGGCGCTTCCGGCCACGCGCAGCTGTATCGCCTGCGCCGCCGCGTCCGTAAGGCGCCCTCAACGGGCGCGATCCGTCGCCGCCAGACGTTCGTTCACGCGCGCCGCTTGGCGCGTCTGATGGTCACGCTCGGCGACGTTCATGGCTTTGCGGGCGGCGACCGCGTAGAGGCGCGCCGCCTCCGCAAGATCGCCGTTCTTCTCGTGCAGGTACGCGGCGACGGCGTCGCGCCGCGGCACGTCGGCATCCACCGCGGCCAACGCTTCTAATCCTTCCGCCGCGCCGACGGCTTGTCCGAGGGCGACGGCGCGGTTGAGTCGCACGACGGGAGTGTCGGCGAAGCGAAGGAGTTCGTCGTACCACTCGAGGATCTGCACCCAGTCGGTCTCCTCGACGCGTGGGGCGTCCGCGTGCAACGCCGCGATGGCCGCCTGCACTTGGTACTCGCCGAGGCGATCGCGGGCGAGCGCCGCGTGGATGATGGCGACGCCTTCGGTGATCAGCGCGGTGTCCCACTGCGTGCGGTCCTGCTCGTCGAGCGACACGAGGCTGCCGTCGCGTCGGATGCGGCTGTGGCGACGGGCGTGGTGCAACAGCATCAGCGCGAGCAGCCCGTCGATCTCGGGTTCGTCGGCCAAGGCCGCGAGCTGGCGCGTGAGGCGGATGGCTTCGGCTGCGAGGTCGACGTCGCCCGAGTAGCCCTCGTTGAACACGAGATAGAGAGTGCGCATCACCCTGCGCACGTCGCCCGGGCGATCCACGCCGGCGTCGGCGATGACGCGCTTGGCGCGGCTGATGCGCTGCGCCATCGTGGCCTCGGGCACGAGGTACGCCTCGGCGATCTGGCGCGTGGTCAGACCGCCCACGGCGCGCAGCGTGAGTGCGACGGCCGTCGACGGCGTGAGGTCAGGGTGCGCGCACAAGAAGTACAACCGCAGCGAGTCGTCCTTGTTGGGCGGGGCATCGCCCGGCGGCTCGGACTCGACGCGGACCTCGCGATCGCGACGCGATGCGTCGGCGCGCGTCATGTCGAGGAACGACCGCCACGCCGTCGTGATCAGCCATGCCTTGAGGTTCGCCGGGGGTTCGGCCGACAGCGCCTTGATCAGCGCTTCCTGCACCGCGTCCTCGGCGGTCGCGAAATCTTCGCCGCGACCGACGAGGACACTTAGGACTTGGGGGACGAGCTCACGCAGAGCAACGTCGTCGTACACCGCTAGGAGTGGAAGTCGCTCCCCGGCGCGGACATCACCGGGCGCACTTCGAGCCACTCGTGAATCGGGTCGCCGTTCGGGCCCGGCGCGTCCGACAGCTCGCCGGCGAGTTCGATGGCGCGCTCGTGGCTGTCGACGTCGATGATCATCCAACCGGCGATGAGGTCCTTGGTCTCGGCGAACGGCCCGTCGGTCACGGGCGGCTTGCCGTCGCCGTCGCCGCGGACCCACAGGCCGTCCTGCGCGACGGCGTCGGCGGCGACGAACTCACCGGTGTCTTGCAGCCGCGCCGCGAAGTCGCGCATGAACTGGATGTGAGCGTCGACCTCTTCGGGCGTCCACTCCGACATGGGCTTGCACTCGAGCGACTTCTGCGTGTTGTTGTAGTGCTTGAGCAACAGGTACTTGGCCATTGGGATCTCCTTTGTGGAAGGTGTATCCCGAAGACGGAGCCAGTCCGCGTTTCTCGACAGCTATTTGATCGAAGCTTCGAAGATCGACTGGATGGCGACGTCGAGCGCCTTGTCGAACTCCTCGTCGCTTTGCTGCGCGCTGAGACCTTCGGTCAACGCTCGCGAGAATGACGCGATGACGCCGGGGTTCTTCGCCAGCTTGGCGTTCGCCTCTTCGCGGCTGTAGCCGCCGGAGAGCGCGACGACCTTGACGACCTTCGGATGCTGCACGAGATCGGTGTAGAAGCCGTCTTCATCCGGCAGCGTGAGCTTGAACATCACGGGCTGGTCGGCGGAGACGTCGTCGAGACCGGCGAGCAGCGCCGCCTTCAACTGTGCCTCGGCCTCGGCCTTGTTCGGTGCCTTGATGTTGACCTCGGGTTCGAGGATCGGCACGAGACCGTGACTCGAGACCTGCTTGCCGATTTCGAACTGCTGCGCGGCGATCGCGTTGACGCCCTTTTCGTTGGCGTCGTTGATCACCGAGCGCTCCTTGGTGCCGAAGATCCCCTTGGTGACACCGCGGGCGAGCAGCGCGTCGAGATCCGGCATCGGCTTCATCAGCTGCACGCTGTCGGCTTCGTCGGCGAGGCCCTTGTCGATCTTCAGGAACGGCACGACGTTCTTCTTGGACCACAGGTATTCGGCGGTGTCCATGCCCGAGACCTGCCGGTCCATCGTCATCTCGAACAAGATCGCACCGAGCACGCGGTCGCCATTGAACGACGGGCTCTCGATGATGCGGCTGCGCATCTCGTGGATCTTGTCGAACATCTCGGCGTCGCCCGAGTACTCCGACTCCTCGATGCCGTAGAGCTTGAGCGCCTTGGGCGTCGAACCACCGGACTGGTCGAGGGCGGCGATGAAGCCTTGACCGTTACGGACCTTTGCGAGCTGTTCGTTGTTCATAACGTCCCTCTTTCTACCTCCCCCGCACGTGGCGGAGGGTACGTCCGATGTCGAGGAGGTGATGGTCGACCTCGTGCTGCACGTTGCGGGCCATCCAGTCGATCGTGAACTTCATGTCGCCGCGCATCCAGAACCGCTGCCAGCCATCGTCGGGGACGGCGGCGAAGGCCGCTGCGAGCGCGGTGGCGTTGGCGTCGATTTCGTCGGCGACCGACGCGGGATCCTGGTCGTTGTACCGACGAGCCACGACGGCCTCGTCGCGGCCGAACGCCTGGAACTCCGGCGGGTCGTCGGCCAGCGTTGCGGCGACGCGTTCGATATTGATCCCGAGCGCGTCGCGGACGTGACACGCGTACTCGAGCGCCGACCACTCGTCCGGCGTCGGACGCGTCCTCAAGACAGCGAGCAAGTCCTCTTCCTTCAGGCCTCGCGTCAGCGGAGCGCGCAGGCGCTTGCCTGTCTTGGCGATTGAGTCGACGACCGAGTGCGGATCGAAGTCGTCGAAGACGAAGCCGCACTCGGCGCACGTCCATCCCGGACGCGGGATGTCCCAGTCTCCGTAGCCCACTACTTGTTCAGTCGATCGGGGTTGACGAGGAACGGAATGATCACGCGCAGCGCGAGCAGTTCGTCGGCGCCTTCGAAGATCGACAACACACGGGCGTCGACGAAGTAGCGCGACACGGGAAACTCTTCGGCGTAGCCCATGCCGCCGTGGATCTGCAGCGCTTCGCGCGTCACCCACTCCGCAGCGCGGCACACGTAGGCCTTGACGAGGCTCGCCTCCATCGCGCCGCGGCCCGTCGCCATGAGCCGGGCGACTTGGTAGCTGAACTGGCGCGCGCACTGGATGATCGCCGCCATCTTCGTGAGCTTCGCCTGCGTCAGCTGGTACGCCGACAGAGGCTGTTCGAAGATGATGCGGTTCTGCGCGTAGTCGAGCGCCGCTTCGTACGCGGCCTGCATCACGCCGATGGCGCGAGCTGCGGTTTGCAGGCGACCGTTCTCGAAGCCCTTCATCTGCATGTAGAAGCCCTTGTTGAGCCCGGCTTCGCCACCGATGAGATTCGCCGCCGGGACGCGCCAGCCGTCGAAGGACACTTCGTAGGAGTGCATGCCGCGATAGCCGATGGTGTCGATGGCGCGCCCTTCCATCTTGCCGCCGCCCGGTTGCGTCTCCTCGAAGCCGTGCCCGTTGCCGCGTTGCTTCGGCACGATGAAGAGGCTGAGCCCCCGGTGCTTCGGTTCTTGACCGGTGCGTGCCATCAACATGAGCACGTCGCCGCGGGCGCCGAACGTGCACCACGTCTTGACGCCGTTGATGACGTAGTCGTCACCGTCGCGCGTCGCGGTCGTCTTCACGCCGCCTGAGTCGGACCCGAAGTCCGGTTCGGTCACGGCGACGGCCGCCATGATCTCGCCCGTCGCCAGCTTGGGCAGCCACTCGTGCTTCTGCTCTTCAGTACCGCCGGCAACGAGCGCGCGGGCGAGGATCTCCGGACGCGTGATGAGCGAGCCGCCGGCGCCGAGCGAGCCTCGGCTCAACTCCTCCGTGGCGACGACCATCGACATGTATTCGTTGGCGTCGCCCGTCGCCCAACCGCCGTATTCCTCGGGCACGGACAGACCGAACGCGCCGAGTTCGGCAATGCCCGAGATGATGTCTTCGGGGATGTCGCTGTTGGTGCGGTGGATGTGTTCGGCAACGGGCTTGAGCTTGTCCTCAGCGAAGCGACGGAACGTGTCCTGGACCATCTCCATGGCGCCCTCGAGACGACGCGCACCTTGTTGGCCGGAGAGCGAGGCCATGTACTGCGGGTCGCGGCCGCCGGCGGTGAGGCGCAGGGCCTTGTCGAGCACTCCGGGGTCGACGCCCCAGGCAGCTTCGCGGCCCGTCACCTTCAACGCGACGTCGTAGACCGCCTCGGCGATGAACACCGCCGCCAGGTCGGCCTCGACGCCGCCCTTGTCGCCGTAATCGGCGGCGGCGCGACCACACGCAATCGCCGCCGCAGCGTGCGCGAGGTCATAGGCGATGACCTGCTCGGTATCGACCGTCCCGTCGGCCACCAACTTCCGCACGCACGTGTCGATCACGCTCTGCGCGTCGGCGAGTGCGGCCCGGGCCTCATCCATCGAAAAGCGCGCTGCCATGAGCGCCGATCCTACGTTTGGTTAACCGAAAGCCACGATCTGGCCGAGCCATGCGCCCGTCGTCGTGTTGGTCGCGGTCGTGGAATACGTTCCCGCCGAGGTTGCCAGCACGCCAGCACCTGCGAGCAACGTTTTGGCTCCGCCGGAGCCGGCGGTGAAGTCGACGATCTCGCCGAAACTGTTTGTCCATCCGGACAGTCCCGTGCCGAAGTTGGCGACGGTGGCGGCGATGATTCCCGTGTACGCCACCGACGGCGTGACGCTGCCCGAGGCCGGGGTGGTCGACGAGCCAGTCGCGGAGCCTGTGGCGCGCACGGTCGTGGCGCCCGAAAGCTCGTACACGTGCAGACCGTTGCCGGTGCCCGAGGCCGTGGTGGCCACGGCGACCGACTTCGACTCGAGCGCACCGGCGACCTTGTAATAGATCGCCTGGTGCGGGGTGCTCGTCGCTCCCGAGTCGATCGCCAGGGTCCACCCCACCGGGCCGGTGATCGTTCCGGCGTTCCGGGTGGCGGCGACGGCGACAAGCAGGTCGCCGCTGACCGGCGTCGTCGTGAACGTCGCGGTTGTGGTGGTCGTCCCGGCGGCGGTCGCGCTTTGTACGAAAGCGATGGTGGTTCGGGCTGCGCTCACCTGTGCGCTGTTGGCGCTCGTCCACTGCTGGTAATACGACTGGAGCACGTAGTAGTAGGTGCCGGGGCCGGGCGGGTAGTCGACGTAGGTCGTCGTGGTGCGCGGCGTCACCAACGCGATCTGCGAGTAGGGCCCGCCGGACGCGCTGCCGCGCAGCACGCGTGTGCCGGTGGCGTAGGTGGACGTCGTGGCTGTCCAGTTGAGCGTGATCGAGGACCCGCCGACCGCGGAGGGGCTCGTGGGCGCGGCGATGGTGGAGGTGGTGACGCCGCCGGCGCTGCTCACCGTCGCCGGCGTGAAGAACGCCGAGGCCGCAGCGGTGGCGGCGCACAACACGAGCGCGGTCGCCGCGATGACGAGGATGCGCCGCTTCACTGGTTCGTTCCGGCGCGCTGCGTGCCCGTGAACGCGTACGTAATCGACGTCGACACACCTTGGAACGTGTTGTCGGCCGTGGTGGGGAACGTAAGCGTGACGCGCAGATGGTCGCTGCCGCCGGCAGTCAACGCGCTCAGTCCGGTCAGGCTCATGTTGGCGCCGATGACGGCGCGGGTCGACACGACCGTCGTGGTCGAGCCGCCGCACGTGTACGTCAACGCAGGCGACGTGCCCGACTCCGTCCAGTTCGCCGAGCAGCGGTCGACGACCATCTGCAACCCGTTGGTGGTGTCGGTCGTCAACACCGTCGACGGACTCGCCGTCGTCGTCAGCGTCAGCGACGCCAAGTTCTGGTTGCCGGTGTTCGCCACGTCGACCGAACGCTGGATGGTGTCGCCGGGCACGAGCCCTGACGCCGCGACCGTGAGACGGTTCGTCGACGCGCCGGTCGCGCCGAGGCCGATGACGACGGTGCCGCTGCCGACCGACTGGCTGGCGTTGGTCGAAGACGTGAAGGTGGCGAAGCTGCCCAACCCGGCCATGGACGCCGCAGTACCGACAGCACCGAGCGTCAGCAGCAGCTTGCGGCTGAGCGTGGATCCGCTTCGGAAGTGTCGGGCGCGTTTCATGGTCTTAGGTAGAGAGGAGGTGCTTGGGTTTGTACGCAGGCTCGCTGTTGCCGCTCCAGATCATCGAGAGCCAGAACAGTGCGAGCAGAAGAGGAACGAACCGGGTTGTCGCCATTTGGACGCGTCCGGCGCGCATGAAGCGGATGATCGTGCCCGCCTTCGGCACGACGGCGCGCACTTTCCACGCCGTTGTGCCGCCGAGCGTCGCCGTCCACGGATCAGCGGCGTTGTTGGCATCGCCCTGCGTTCGCACCGTCGGGTTCGCGCCCGGCGTGACGACTTCGACGATGCGGTGCGTGACGACGTGGTGATCGGGCGTCGGCGTCTCGTACGTGATGATGTCGCCGACGTGCACTCGCGACAGCGCGACTGGCATGTCGACCACGAGGTCGCCCGGGTTGGCGGTGCCGCGCATGCTGCCCGTCAACACGGTGACGACTCGATAGCCGAACACGTGCGGGCCGATGCCGACGAAGAAGAGGAACGCCAGCGCCGCGACGAGCAACGCCCGCACCGCCGCCTTGGCGGTGGTGCGGGCGATTGCTGTCACTCGACGTGCGTTCCGGACGAGTCCGGACATCACTGGCTTACGCGCTGGTCGCGTTGCGCTGGGTGGCAGTGAAGGCGTAGGAGATCGTCGAGCTCGCGCCCTGGAGCGTGCTCGCCGACGGAAGCGTCAGCGTGACCCGAAGGTGGTCGGTAGATCCGGCCGTCATGCTGAGGTTGCTCAACGCCATTGTCGAGCCGATGACTGCGCGGCTGGCGAGAACCGTCGAAGACGTACCGCCGCACGTGTAGGTGAATGCCGGGCTGGTGCCGGCCTCCGTCCACGCTGTCGAGCACTTGTCGATGACCATCTGCAACCCGGCGGCGGTGTCGGTGTCGAGCGCGGAGCTCGGCGAAGCCGTGGTCGTCAGCGTGATCGACGCGAGGTTGACGGTGCCCGAGTCGACGAGGTCGACCGAGCGCTGCATCGTGTCGCCGGCAGCGATCCCGCTCGCGGCGACGGTAAGGCGGTTCGTCGCGGCGCCGGTGGCGCCCAGCCCGATGGTGACGGTGCCGCTGGCCACTGACTGGCTGGCGCTCGTCGAAGACGTGAACGTCGCGAACGTGCCGAGACCGGCCATGGCGGCAGCAGTACCGACGGCGCCGAGGGAAAGCAGAACTTTCTTAGTGCTGAAACGACGAAGCCTCATTTGGAGTGCTTCCTTTCATATCGAGTGAACAGCCCACCCATCGACCCAACTCGTTGGGATTTGAGCGCCCGGCGTCAATTTCTTGGGATTCTTGGGATTTCGTAGATTCGGACGCATGACGACGTACGACAGGCCGTTCGGGCGCTACCTCGAGGACTTCGCGGTCGGTGACATCTACAAGCACTGGCCCGGCAAGACGATCACCGAATACGACGATCACCTGTTCTGCATGATCACGATGAACCACCATCCGTTGCATACGAACGCCTGGTTCGCGGAGAACGAGACCGTGCACGGCAAGAACGTCGTTGTCGGCAACCTCGTGTACAGCCTCGTGCTCGGCATGTCGGTGCCCGACGTGTCAGGCGCCGCCATCGCCAACCTCGAGATCGAGTCGCTCACGCACCGGAAGCCGACGTTCCACGGCGACACCATCTACGCGGAGACGCGCGTGCTCGACAAGGTCGAGTCGTCGTCGAAGCCCGACCGCGGCATCGTCACCGTTGAGACGAAGGGCTTCAACCAGCGCGGCGACGAGGTGTGCTACTTCCGCCGCAAGGTGATGGTGTGGAAGAAGGACGCGGCGCCGAAGCGCCAGCGTCCGTACGGCGACGACGTCTGGTCTTAAGAGACCCAGTCGACGACGAGCTTGTTCACCAAGTCGGGTCGTTCGACTTGGAGGAAGTGGCCGCAGTCGTCGAGGACCTCGACGTGCGATTCGGCCGACAAGAACATGGCGGCGTTGTCGACAAGTTCGACGCCGAGGCATCCATCGTTGCGGCCGTGTAGGTAGAGCACGGGCTGCGTCGGTGTTCCTTGGGTTCCGGGTTGTTCGCCCCCACCGAGCATGGCGCGGTAGTAACCGATCGCCGCAGCGAGGTTCGCGGGATCGCGTAGCGCGTCCTTGACTGCGGGCAGATGTGCCGCGCCGTCGAAGCCCGGAGACCAGTCGGCCCACAGCGCTTCGATGAACGCCAAGTCGTTCATCGAGACAGCCATCTCGGCGAGTGCGGTCTGGAACAGGAACATGTACCAGGACCGCTTGAGCTGCGCGAACGACAAGAAGCCCGTGCCGAGCGCGCCCGACGGCGGCACCGCCATCGTTACGACGCGTCGCCACCGTTCCGGCGCTACCACCGCGATGCCGTACGTCGCGATCGCACCCCAGTCGTGGCCGATGATCACGGCGCGCTCGTCACCGCCGAGTGCGTCATGGAGGGCATTGGCGTCGCGTTCGAGCGCGCCGACGCCGTAGACGCCATCGGCAGGAATCGACGTGGGCGCGTAGCCGCGCAACCACGGCGCCACCGCGTGGAAGCCGGCGTCGCCCAGCGCGGCGAGCAGCGGGTTCCACGTGGGCGCGGCGTCCGGGAATCCGTGCAGACACAGCGCAAGCGGACCATCGCTCGGACCCGCTTCCAGGTAGGCGAATTCGACTCCGTTGGCATTGACCGTTGGCATGTGCGGCAACATACCGGCGATGCCCGTTCACATCTCAGCGGAAGAGGGCTACGCCCACGTCGGAGAAACGTACGAGAAGGGCAGGCCCGAGTATCCGAGCGACGCGGTTGCCTACCTGCTGCAGCGCCTCGGTGGCACGCGAGTCGTCGTCGACCTCGCGGCGGGTACAGGCAAGTCCACGCGCGCGCTGCTTGCGGCGGGCGTGAAGCCGATCGCGGTCGAACCTGTCGGCCACATGCGCGAGACGCTCGCCGCGCAGAACCTCGGAGTAGAGATCCTCGACGGCACGGCCGAGTCGATACCGCTCGCCGACGCGTCCGTTGATGCCGTCGTCGTCGCGCAGGCCTTCCACTGGTTCGACGCTCCCGCGGCGCTGCGCGAGATCCGTCGCGTCCTCAAGCCGATGGGCGCGCTCGACCTCGTCTGGAATCGCGGACCGGACCTCGAGTGGGCGCGACCAATCTGGAACGAACTCGACTCGCTGCGAGGCGACACGCCGAGCGCGTGGTCCTTCGTGTGGCGCGAGGCCTTCACCGACGATGCCGGCTTCAGTCCGCTCTACACCGCGACGTTTCGCCACGAACAACACTCGGACCGCCAAGGGTTGGTCGCGCGGGTGATGTCGATCAGCTTCGTCGCAGCAGGATCGCAAGCACAGCGCGACGCGCTCGAGGAGAAGATCCACGCGGCGTGTGACGCCGCCAACGTCGGTGCGCACTTTGCTCTGGCGTACAACACCTTCGTGTACTGGTGCCGTCGCACGCGCTAATCGAATGGGCCGCGGCGAACGGCCGCGACCTGCCGTGGCGCCACACGCGCGACCCGTGGGCGATCCTCGTCAGCGAGGTGATGCTCCAGCAGACGCAGGTGGCGCGCGTCGTTCCCGTGTGGCGCGCGTTCCTCGATCGCTTTCCGACGCCGAGGGCGTGCGCGGCCGCCGAACAAGCCGACGTCGTCGTCGCGTGGCACGGGATGGGTTACAACCGCCGCGCGGTGCATCTGCACCGGTGCGCGGTCGCGATCGCGGACGACCACGACGGCGCGGTGCCCGACGACCTTGACGCGCTGCTGGCCCTGCCGGGCATCGGCCCGTACACGGCACGCGCGGTGCTGGCGTTCGCGTTCGAGAGACGGGTCGGGGTGCTCGACGTCAACGCGATGCGTGTGCACGCGCGACTGTGCGGCCGCGCCGTAGACCAACGCGCGGCTGACGCGGGCACGCCGGAAGCGGCGCCTTGGGCGTGGAACCAGGCGATCCTCGACTTGGGCGCGACCGTCTGCACGAAACGCAGCCCACGATGCGGCGATTGTCCACTGATGGGCGAGTGTTCCTGGCGCGGGACGGGCCCCGATCCCGCCGGCGCCGGCGCTCGCCAGTCGCGGTTTGAAGGCTCCGATCGGCAGGGCCGCGGCCGATTGGTCAACGCGCTGCGCGCCGGTCCCGTTTCGGCGCGGCCAAGTGACCTCGCGGTAACTATGGGTTGGCCCGATGATCCTGAGCGTTCGCTGCGAGTGGCGATGGGCGTCGTGGCTGACGGACTGGCAAAGTGGGAAGACGAGTCAAAGACGATTTGCTTGCGCTAGTCGATGTGATCTTGGTCACACATGGTTAAACGAATCCATAAAGCAGTAACCTGCCGTCAACAGAAGGACTGAATGGGGGGGAGCAGCGCTGAAAGTTTCTTTTCACGGCGTACGTGGCAGCTGCCCATGTCCCTCTGACGCCAACGTCCGCTACGGCGGCAATACCGCGTCGGTCGCGGTTGAGGTGCATGGTGAGCCCCCGATCCTGTTCGACCTGGGAACAGGCTTGCGGCTTCTCGGCGCGGCCATGCCCATCACGCCGTTCGTGGCGTCCGCGCTCGTAACGCACATCCACTGGGACCACGTCCAGGGCCTTCCGTTCTTCCCGCAGATCCACGTGCCGGGGAACCGCCTCGACATCTACGGACCGCACCAGGCCGACGGCACCCTCGCCGAAGTCTTCGGTGGGTTGATGAAGCCGCCGTACTTTCCGATTCATTTCAGCGAGCTGCAAGGCGACGTCAACTTCATCGACGTGACGAGCGAAGAGATGGCGATCGGCAACGCCAAGGTGTTGGTCCGGCCAGTGCCGCACGTCGGGCCGACCGTCGGGTACCGCCTCGACTGGGACGGCGTGAGCATCGCCTACATCAGCGATCACCAGGCGCCGTACTCGACCGTCAACGACACGCCGACGCCCACGAGCCACATCGACGCCGGCGTGCTCGAGTTGTGCGACGGCGTCGACATCCTCATCCACGACGCGCAGTACACGCCCGACGAGTTCGCGGTGAAGTCGTACTGGGGGCACTGCACGATCGACTACGCGCTGCTGCTCGCCAAGCGTGCCGGCGTACAGGCGCTCGCCATGTTCCACCACGATCCGGGCCACAGCGACGAGCGGATGGACGAGCTGATCGAAGACGCGAAATGCAAGGGCCTTGCGCTCGGCATCCCCGAAGTGATCGGCACCTACGAGGGAATGGTCCTCGAGCTCTAGGAACTACTTTCGGTGTCGTGAATACCATCGACGCCGGACGCTTCAAGAGCGTCATGGGCCACTTCGCCACCGGCGTCACCATCGTGACCGCGCTCGAAGGAGACAAGCCCGTCGGCTTCACCGCCCAGAGTTTCGTGTCGCTGTCGATCGACCCGCCGCTCGTCGCGGTGTGTCCTGCACTGACGTCGACGTCGTGGCCGCGCATCGCCGCCGCCGACGGGTTGTGCATCAACATCCTCGGCGCCGATCAAGAAGCGTTGTGCCGCGGGTTCGCGACTCCGAGCGAGGACAAGTTCGCCGGCGTCGGGTGGCGTCCGGGGCCCACGACGGGCGCCCCGCTCATCGACGGCTCGCTGGCGTGGGTCGAAGGCCGGATCCAGTCGACGTATCCCGCGGGTGACCACGAAATCGTCGTCATCGCCGTCGACGAGATGGGTGAGGCGACCACCGAGGGCCATCCGCACGGACCGCTGCTGTTCTACCGCGCCGGCTTCGGAGCGTTCGCGCCGTGAAGCTGCGCGAGACCGCGATCGCGGGCTTGTACGAAATCTCCCTCGACATCAACCGCGACGCGCGCGGGTCGTTCCGCGAAGCGTTTCAAGCGGAAAAGCTCGACGCGCTCGGCCTGCCGCATCTCGGGCCTGTCCAGTGGAACGTCTCGACGAACGCGTCCCGCGGCACGCTGCGCGGCATTCACGCTGAGCCGTGGGACAAGTACATCCACGTGCTCAGTGGGGAAGCGTTCGCGGCCATCGTCGACCTGCGCCCCGACTCGCCGACGTTCAAGCAACACGAGTCGTTCACGCTCACGCCCGAGAACGCGATCTACGTGTCGCGTGGGCTCGGCAACTCGTACCAGACGCTCACCGACGACGTCGTCTACGGCTACCTCGTCAACCAACACTGGTCGCCCGACGCCAAGTACACGCTGGTGTCGTATCGCGACCCGGAGTTGGCTATTTCTTGGCCGCTCGAGCCCGACCCGGCGTTGATTTCCGAGAAGGACTTGC
Organism: Actinomycetota bacterium; assembly: GCA_041166285.1. GTDB lineage: Bacteria > Actinomycetota > Acidimicrobiia > Acidimicrobiales > JACCXE01 > JACCXE01. The sequence goes on from JBEEFR010000090.1 coordinate 13,116, forward strand.
AGCACCCGCCGCTTTCGCAGCTGTTTTCTTAGCGACGGCCTTCTTCTTCACCGGCGCAGCCTTCTTCTTCACGGCCGCCTTCTTCACGGGCGCGGCGCCCTTCTTTGCCGTCGTTCGCTTGGGTTTGGCCGGGGCGCGCGCTCCGGAGCGTTCGAGGACGGCTTGGTCGGTGCCGAGGTAGGCGGCGACGAGGCGCGGGTCGTTGAGCACTTCTTCGGGCTTGCCGCGCGTGAGGACGCGGCCGGTCTCCAGCGCCAGGATCTCGTCGGAGATGCTCGTGATCAGCGGCATGTCGTGTTCGATCACCAGCAGCGACGCGCCGGTCTGCTCACGAATGCGCAACAGCAGCGGACCCAGTGCCTCGGTCTCGCGCTGGGCGATGCCCGACGACGGCTCGTCGAGCAGCAGTACCGACGGGTCGTGGGCGAGGATCGCCGCCAAGTCGACGATGCGCCGCGACCCCGTCGACAACTCCGAGATGAACTTGTCGCGGAACGCGCCCAAACCCATGAGCTCGATCAGCTCTTCGACCTTGTTCGCGATCCGTTTCTCGGAGCGGCGTACCCACGGCGCCGACAACGCGGAGAACACGACACCCTCGACGCGGATGTGACGCTCGAACGCGATCTTCAGCGCTTCGCCGACGGTGAGCGACGGGAACAGCTTGGCGTCCTGGAACGAGCGGCCGAGCCGGGCGCGAGCGCGCTTTTCGGGCGTCTTGCCTGAGATCTCTTGGCCGTCGAGAACCACGCGGCCCGTCGACTGGACGAATCCGGAAATGGCGTCGAACACGGTCGTCTTGCCGGCACCGTTCGGTCCGATGATCCCGAGAATCTCGCCCTGTTTGAGGTCGAAGTCGACCTCGTCGACCGCGGTGATGCCGCCGAAGCGAACGGTCAGGCCTGCGACCTCGAGGATCGGCTTCGCAGTGGTGACTTCTGCGACCGCCACTTACTTCACCCCTTCGAGCGCGCCGGCGCCGGTGAGGAACACGGCGCGCAGGATGTCGTCGCGGTGCAACAGGTCCGCCGTCGCGCCGCTGAATCGCACCTCGCCCTTCTCCATGAACAGGGCGCGGGTCGCCACGGTCAGTGCGATGTTCACCGACTGCTCGACGAGGATCACCGACGTGCCCTCATCGTGAATGCGTCGCACGATGCGCAGCAGGTCCTCGACGACGATCGGTGCCAGACCGAGCGACAACTCGTCGATCATCAGCAGCTTCGGCTTGGCGATGAACGCTTGGCTGAGCGTGAGCATCTGCTGCTCGCCGCCGGAGAGCACGCCCGCCGGCTGGTCGTAGCGGCGCTCGAGCGACGGGAACGTCCGCAGGACTTCCTTGATCGCCTCGTTCACTTCCGGTCGCGGTCGCCGTGACGCCCACGCCGCGACTTCGAGGTTCTCCTTCACCGTGAGGCCGGGGAAGATGCCGCGCCCGCCGGGCACCTGCACCATGCCGAGCGCAAAGCTGTCCTCGGGTTCGAGGCCGGTGACGTCGTCGCCATCGAAGTAGATGGCGCCCGACTGCATGGGCACGAGTCCGGAGATCGCCTTGAGCAACGTCGACTTGCCGGCGCCGTTCGTGCCGAGCAACGCGATGATCTCGCCCTCTTCGAGTTCGAAGTCGACACCGAACAGCACCTGCACGGGGCCGTAGCTGACGTCGAGACCGCGCACGACGAGGATCGAGTTCTTCGACGCCGACAACCGCTGCTTGCGCAACTCGGCGGTGGTCTGCAGTACTTCGATCGAACGCTGCGTGTCGGACGCGACGAACTTGCGAGCCGAGCTCAACACCAGGCCGCCGATGATCCAGTACGGCGCCAACGCGAAGATGCCCCACCTGATCCCCGAGTGATCCGACACCGCGGACACGCCGGGGATCAACCACAGCGCCCACACGCCGGCGACGAGGAACACTGCGCCGAACGAGAACGACATCGACCGCACACGCGCCGGCGAGACGAGCGCCTGGGTCGTGAGGAACGGGGCCCAGAAGATGTTGCCGAGGAAGTTCGCGACCAAGATGACGGGGATCGCCAGCCACAGGGTCTTGACCCACGCGAGCGCGAGCAGGCTCGGGCCAACCGACACGAGCGCCCAACCGGCGCGCCGTGCGGGCTCGCCGAGGTCCTTCGCCAGCCAGCCCGCGGTCAAGCGCCCGCCGACGAGAACACCGGCGAACGCGGCGGCGGCTCCGACCGAGCCGATCGCACCGCGAGCGAGCGGGTCGAGACCGAAGGCGCGCTTGAAATACAGGGGCGCCAAAAACGCGAGGGGGAGTGAACCGGGGCCGATGAACAGCCACGCCAGGTACTGACGGCGCAGCGTCTTGACGTTGAAGAGAATGCGCGAGCCGCGGCCGAAGTTCACGGCGCGTTCTTCGGCCGCAAGCTCCGCAGCCTCCGCGTCGTCGGTGGCGCCGCGCACGGGGTTCTGAAGCTTCCGCGCCACGAAGGCCATGGCGAAGATCGGCACGATGAGGATCATGAACGCCCAGCGCCACCCGAAGAAGAACCCGACGACGCCCGCGACCATCGGACCGGCGACGCCACCGAGGCGAGCGGCGTTGGTGTGCAGCGCGTACACACGCGGCCGGTCGTCGGGCTTGTAGTAGTCGCCGAGCAACGAGCGGTGGATCGGGTCGTTCACGAGCACGCCGACGCCGTTGGCGATACGGACGAGGATCAGCATCCACGTCGCCGTCGCCAGGCCCGTCCCGAAGGAGAACGCTCCTGCGATCAGTGCTCCGCCGACGACGAGCTTCGTGCGCGGTAGCCGGTCGCCGTAGTAGCCGACGAACACCGAGAACAGCAGGACGACGGACAGGTTCAGGATGACGATCGTCCCGAAACGGCTGTCGCTGAGGTGGAACGCCTTCTCGATGTCCGGCGCCAGCACGCCGAACGCTGCGGTGTCGAACTCGTCGAAGAAGTACAGGAAGAACAACACCATGAGCGGGAACGCGACGAGGCCTCCGGTCACGTTCTCGAACGGCTTGCGAATGAGCTTGACCATTTACGCCACCACCGCTTCCGGGACGGGCAGCGCGACGTCTTCGGTCACGCGTTTGTCGGCGACCAAACTCGGCACCAACAACCCTCGTCTATTGGCGACTCTTCGCAGGTAGGCGTCGCGCAGTTGGTAAAGGATCTGTCCGAGCCCGCCGGGGAAGAACAGCAGGAGTAGCAGCACGCCGAGGCCTGTCACGAGGAGCTGGAACTGCACCGGCAGGAAGTACTGCGTGCCCCGCACGTAGATGGCGCCGAGGATGGCGCCGCTCATCGAACCCATGCCGCCGATGACGACCATCGAGAAGATGAACAGCGACAGCTCCGACGGGAAGCGATCGGGCCGCAGCTGTTGCTGGTGGTACGCGTACAGCGCGCCGGCAACCGCCGCGATGAAGCCGCTGGCAGCGAACGCCGTCAGCTTGGTTCGTACGAGCGGGACGCCGAAGGCCTGCGCGCCTTTTTCGTTGTCGCGCATCCCGATGAGCACTCGCCCGATTCGT
>JBEEFR010000091.1:0-7512 GCA_041166285.1 Actinomycetota bacterium
AACAGGTCGAGGTCGATGACGGACAGCGTGACGAGCCCGATGGCGGCGACGACGTGCGCGGCAGCAACCGGATGGGCGCCGGTGCGCGCCGCGACGCCGGCGGCGACGAGCGCGAGCAGCGGCGCCAACAGCTTGCGGCGCTCCAGCCACGGCCCGACACGCGGGACGGGGGGCGGGTCGTCCTCGGGATCGGGCGGCGTGTCACGAATGGCACGCGCTGCGTACGGCGCCGCGACGAAACCGGCGACCGCGGCGGCCACGGTGACGGCGACGTCGGCGAGTTCGACGCTCATCGCAGCGTGTGCGCCATCGCCGCCATCGCGGCGGCGGACATCGCGGGGAGCGGAGCCGGGTGGCCTGTCCACAGCGTGAAGGCGTGCGCCGCTTGGCGCACGAGCATCCCGAGGCCGCCCACGGCGTGAGCGCCGGCGCCGCGCGCCGCGTGAATGGTCGGGGTGATCGGCGGCGCGTACACGAGGTCGACGACCAACTGTTCGGAGTGAAACAGCGCCGGCTCGACGGCCGACCGTTCGGCGTGGCCGACCATGCCGACGGGCGTCGCGTTGACGACGAGGTCGGCGCCGTACACATCGGCTTCGCTTCCCACGCGCGCCGCGCTGCCGCCGAGGGCGGCGGCGCGTTCGGCGTTCAACGGCGTGCGGTTCACGACGACGATGTCTTCGGCGCCGGCTTCGCCGATGGCGAGGATGGCGGCGCGAGCCGCGCCACCCGCACCGAGCACAACGCACTTCTTGCCGGCGACGTCGAACCCTTCGTCGTACGTGAGTGCGTCGATCAGCCCGGCGCCGTCGGTCGAGTGACCCACGAACTCAGTGCCTTCGCGCACGATGGCGTTCACCGCCCCGAGTTTTTCCGCCGTCGGGCTGAGGCGGTCCAACGCTTCGATCACCGTCGCCTTGTGGGGCATGGTGACGGACAGCCCGTCGATACCGAGCGCGCGCGCTCCGGCGATCGCCGCCGGCGCATCGCCGTCGGCGACCTCGAACGCCACGAACACCCAGTCGAGGTCCTCGGCTGCGAACGCGGCGTTGTGGATCGCCGGAGAAATCGAGTGGCGCACCGGGTCGCCGATCACGCCGGCGACGCGCGTCGACCCACTCAGCGCCATCAGGGATTGACCCCGCGCCGCTTGGCGTCGGCGATGGCGGCGTTCTGCTCCTGGAGGGTGACGGAGAACTTGTGCGTGCCGTCGGACTGGTACTTCACGTAGAACAGCCATGGCCCGTCCGCCGGATGCAGCGCGGCGCGGATGGCCGCGCGACCGGGCGAACTGATCGGCGTCGGGGGCAACCCCTTCACCTGGTAGGTGTTGTACGGCGAGTCGACCTTGAGGTCGCTGTACAACACGCGTCCGTTCGGCCGACGCCCTCCCCGCGCGTAGATGACGGTGGCGTCGACCTGCAGCAGCATGTTGACGTTGAGCCGGTTGTCGATAACGCGGGCGATCTTCGGGCGATCAGCCGCGACCTTGCCCTCGCTTTCGACGAGCGACGCGATCGTGATCGTCTCGTACGCGTTGTGGCCCGCCGCTCCTACCGACAGCCCTTCGGTCGTCGCCACCTCGTCGAAGGTGGTGACCATGCGCGTGAGGATGGTCTCCTCGGTGTCCTTGTCCTCGATGAAATACGTGTCGGGGAACAGCAACCCTTCGAGGTTGTGGATGTTCGGCGGTTCGTAGCGCGAGCGCACGCGATCGCTCTTCGCGGCAGCCATGAACGCGTCCGCCGACTTACCTGGCAATTGCCCGACGCGCGCCGCGATCTGCTTGAGCGTGTAGCCCTCGGGAATGGTGAGGCGATGGAAGATGTGCTTCGGACCGGTCTTGAGCGCACCGACGACGTCGCCGAGCGACGCCTTCTTGTGCAACTGGTAGGTGCCGGCCTTCAGTGAAGCGGGGTGAATCTTCAGATACACCTTGAACACGCGCGCGCTCGAGATCACGCCCTTGTCGTCGAGGATCGCCGCGATCGTGCCCGACGCCGAACCCTCGGGAATGGTGACGTTCACCAACGCGCCGGGCTTGCCCGGTGGATTGACTTGACGCTGGAACCAGACGAAACCGGCGGCGAGCACCACGAGGAACGCGACAACGGCAACTAGCGCGGCGCGCGCGACCCGGGGCATCGGACGAACCTAACCGTTCAGCCGGGGCACCCGGCATCGAGCCAACTCTGAAGGATGACGGCGGCGGCCACCTTGTCGACGGAGCCCTTGCGCTGTTGGCGCCGGACGCCACCGGCGATCAGCGAACGCTGTGCGGTGACGGTGCTGAGTCGCTCGTCCCAGAACACGAGCGGGACATCGAGCACGGCGCGCAGTTCCTCGGCTTCGGCGCGGACGGTGCGGGCGGCCGCCGTTTCCTTCCCACTCATGGCGCGCGGCAAGCCGACGACGACGATCGACGCGTCGGACTCCGCGACCGCGGCCGCGATCGCGGCATGGTCGGCTGCGTGATCCTTGCCGCGCGTGATCACGCCATACGGCGACGCGATGACGCGACCCGGATCAGAAGTGGCGACGCCGATGCGAACGCTGCCCAAGTCGAGCCCGAGCGCGCGCGGCACTACTCGGCGCCGGCAGCCTTGGCGGCGAGCTTGAGCGCGTCGTCGATGCCGCCGACGTTGCGGCCGCCCGCCATCGCGATGTCGGGGTTTTTCGATCCGCCGCCTTGCACCGCCTTCGCGGCCTCAGCGAGGATCGCCCCGGCGTCGAGTCCGGCCTCGCGGCCTACCTTGCTGACGACCGCGACCAGTGCCACCTTCCCGTCTTCGGGTGAACCGCCGAGGACGACGGCCTTGATGTTCGGTTGGTCGCGCACGGCCAGCGCGAGGTCGCGCAATTGGTCCTGGACGAGTCCATCACGACGCGCCACCACGACGCCGTTCACCGCCTCCGCGGCCAGCGCCGGGCCTTCGGCGCGAGCGCTCGCCGCCTTGAGGTTGCGCAGTTCCGTCTCGAGCGCTTTGTTGCGTTCGATCGTGCGCGTGACCGCGCTGGTCAACTCTTCAGGCGCGGCCTTCAGCATCGAAGCCGCCTCGTGCACGAGGCGGTCGCGCTCGTTCATCCACGCGATCGTTCCCCACCCCGTGACGGCGAAGATGCGGCGCATGTTGGCGCCGATCGACTCTTCGGAGGTGATCTTGACCGCGCCGATCGTCCCCAGCGCGGAGACGTGTGTCCCACCGCAGAACTCGATCGACTTGCCGCCCGCTTGGATCACGCGCACACGGTCGCCGTACTTGTCGCCGAAGAAGGCAATCGCGCCCATCGTCTCGGCCTCGTCCTTCGAGTACTCGCCGCTGCCGACATCGGGATTGGAGAGCACTTCGGCGTTGACCATCCGCTCGACTTCCGCGATCTCGTCGGCCGTCAGCGGTCCGTGGTGGCTGAAGTCGAAGCGCAACTCGTCGGGACCGACGCGCGAACCCTGCTGCTTCACGTGACCGCCGAGCACTTCACGCAGCGCCCAGTGCAGGAGGTGCGTCGCGGTGTGGTTGCGACGGATGGCGTCGCGCCGCTCGACGTCGATCGCCGCGGTGGCGCGCTGGCCTTGTTCGATGTCACCTTCGAGGCTGCCGATGTGACGAAACAGCCCCGGTAGGGCCGCCGTCGTGTCCGAGACGCGCAGCACGCCGCTCGCCGTCTCGATCGTGCCGGTGTCTCCGATCTGGCCGCCCGACTCCGCGTAGAACGGCGTGCGGTCCAAGAACACCTCGACCGTGCCGTCTTCGTTGTCGAACACCGCCACGACGGTGGCCTCCGACTCGGTCTCGTCGTATCCCGTGAACACCGTCGTGCTCGACGCGTCGACGATCGCCTTGTAGGCGGTGGTGTCCTTGCCGCCGGCGGCGACGACCTTGCGTCCTTCCTTGGCGCGGCGGCGCTGCTCGGCCATGCGCTCGTCGAAGCCGGCGCGGTCGAGTTCGACGCCGCGCTCTTCGGCGACCTCCGCCGTGATCTCGATCGGGAACCCGAACGTGTCGTGCAGCTGGAAGGCGACGTCGCCGCGGATTTTTCCCGTGGCGATCTCCTCGTCGAGGACGACCGACCCGTCGCGCAACGTGCGGCGGAATCGCACTTCCTCGCGCTCGACGGTGTCGAGGATCGTGTCCTTCTGGCGCACGAGTTCCGGGAACGCGTCGGCGCTGATGTCGATGGCCGCGCCGACGAGATCCGGGAGCACGACCTTGTCGACGCCCAACTGGTAGGCGCGGCGAACGGCGCGACGAACGACGCTGCGGCAGATGTACCCGCGTTCTTCGTTCGACGGGACGACCCCGCCTTCGATCAGGATCGGAATCGTGCGGGCGTGATCGGCGAGGACGCGCAACGCGAACGTCGTGGCGTCGTCCGACTTGTAGCGGGCGCCCGTGAGGCGTTCGGCCTGTTCGATGATGCGACGCAACTCGTCGGTGTCGAACACCGTCTCGACGTTCTCGAGCAACATCAGCCAACGTTCGAGCCCGCCGCCGGTGTCGATGTTCTTGCGCGGGAGGTCGAGGATCTCCCCGTGCTCGCCGTACTGGTTCTGCATGAACACGAGGTTCCAGAACTCGATGTAACGATCGCTGTCGCCGGCCTCCGGGCCGCCGGCGTCGCCCCACTCCGGCCCGCAGTCGAAGTGGATTTCCGAACACGGACCGCACGGACCCGTCGGGCCCATGTCCCAGAAGTTCTCCTTGTCGCCGAGCCGTTGGATGCGATCCATCGGGACGCCGACGACCTCGTGCCAGATCGCTTCAGCTTCGTCGTCGCTGGTGTGCACCGTCATCCACAGCCGGTCGCCGTCGAATCCGACGACCTCGGTGAGCAACTCCCACGCCATCGTGATGGCGTCCTCTTTGAAGTAGTCGCCGAAACTGAAGTTGCCCAGCATCTGGAAGAACGACATGTGCCGGCGCGTCTTGCCGATCTCGTCGACGTCGTTGTGCTTGCCCGAGAGTCGAATGCACTTCTGGATGCTCGTGGCCCGCGGCCACGGCGCCCGTTCCTCTTCGAGGAAATACGGCACGAACTGGTTCATGCCGGCGTTGGTGAACAGCGGCGCCGTCGGGTGATGCGGAATCACACCCGAGGACGGGACTGCCGTGTGCCCGCGCTCGACGAAGAAGTCGGTGAAGGCGCGGCGCAGCGAATTCGAGTCCATGGCAGAACTCAATCTACGGGACGGGCGTCGTGGTTCCCTATCGACTTAGGAGGCGAGGTTGTCGCTGGACAGGTCGCGGATGACCTGTCGGGCTTGGGTCGCGGCGGACTTTGCACCACGCACGAGGTCGTCGCGGACGTTGGCCGGCCGCAGCTTGTCGGCTGCCTGCGCGACGCGCTGCACGCGAACGGTGACGAAGTATCCGAGGCCGGCGCCGACGGCGATCCAGAAGAGACGGCGAATCATGCGTCCACCCTAGGAGCCGCGGCGCTTGGATTGGCGCTCTTTGACCTCGGATTCGAAACCGTGGTCCGACGGCTCGTAGTAGGTCCGGTCGTTGACGTTGTCGGGACGGTATTGCTGCTCGACGTATCCCGTCTCGTCGTTGTGGGGGTACTCGTAGCCGACACCGTGGCCGATTCGGCGCGCGCTGCGGTAGGACGCGTCGCGCAGATGCGCCGGCACTTGACCGGCGGGCTTGGATTGCACGTCTTCGAACGCCGCCCACATCGCCGTGGCAACGCGATTGCTCTTGGGCGCGGTCGCAAGGTGCACGACGGCTTGGGAAAGGTTGTACTGCGCTTCGGGTAACCCGACGTATTCGACGGCGTGGGCGGCCGACGTGGCGACAACGAGCGCCATGGGGTCGGCCATGCCGATGTCTTCGCTGGCGAGCACCACGAGTCGCCGTGCGATGAACCGGGCGTCCTCCCCCGCCGTGATCATGCGCGCCATCCAGTACAGCCCGGCGTCCGGATCGCTGCCGCGGATCGACTTGATGAACGCCGAGATGACGTCGTAGTGGTCGTCACGCTCGTAGCGCAGCGCGCGGGCGCCGCGGGCCGACTCCGCGTGTTCGAGCGTGACGTGTTTGGTCGTACCGGCGAGCGTCACCGCGACCTCGATCGACGTCAGCAGGGCGCGCCCGTCGCCGTCGACCAGGTTGATGAGATGGGCGATGGCGTCCGCGTCGGCGGTCGCGCCCTCGGCGTCGAGGCCGCGCTGCGCCAAGGTCTGCATCGACGCTTCGGCGAGCGGCTCGAGCCGGAAAAGCGTGGAACGTGACAACAGCGGCGCGTTCACCTCGAAGTACGGGTTCTCGGTCGTCGCTCCGATGAGCGTGAGCGTCCCGTCTTCGACCGAGGGCAGCAGCGCGTCCTGCTGCGCCTTGTTGAAGCGGTGGACCTCGTCGAGGAACAGGATGGTCGGTCGTCCGTTCTCGGCGAGCAGCTGCCGCGCCCCGTCGACGGTCTCGCGCACGTCTTTGACGCCGGCGGTCACCGCGCTCAGGGGCACGAAGGCGCGGTTGGTGACGCTGGCGATGACCCGCGCCAGCGTGGTTTTGCCCGTCCCCGGCGGGCCCCACAGGATGATCGAGCTCAGCCGGTCGGACTCGACCAGACTTCGCAGCGGCCGACCCGGACCGAGCAGGTGATCCTGACCGACGATCTCGTCGAGGGTGGTCGGCCGGAGCCGGTCGGCGAGTGGCGCCTGCCTGCGCAACTGCTCACGCAGTTGCTCCTCGAACAGGCTGTTATCGGATGCTGACTTACGAGTGGGGATGCTGTGACGCTATTTCGCCAGCGAGGAGCTCGGCGCGCGACGCGACGCCAAGCTTGGCGTAGGCGTGCGTGAGGTGGCTCTTGACCGTGGCGACGGACATGAACAATTTCTCGCTTATCGCTTTGTTCGCAAGGCCCTCCCGGAGCAGGCTCACGACCTGCCGCTCCGTCGGCGTAAGGCTCTCCCACCCCGACGTCCTCCGCCGGCGCTGACCGCGACCGCGCGCGAGATATGCGATGACGTCGTCCCATGCCATCGCGGCGCCCTCGTTCCACAGTTGCGCGAACCGACCGGCGTCGACGGCATTCTCCGCGGCGGTTTGCTCGCCTGCGGTCATGCGAGCGAAGCCCGTGTCGAGCGACATGCCGAGCTGTTCGGCGCGCGCCGCAGCCGCGGCCAAGAGTCTCACGGCCTCGTCGATGTGCTCGGCAGCCAGCGACGTCCCGGCAAAGCGTCGCAGCGCGTGCACACCGAACACCATCCCGTAGGGCGTCAATTCGTCGTCGAGGAGATAGTCCCGCAGCCCTTCACGCGCCGAAGCGGCGTCCTCGCGCGCACACGCGGCTTCAGCCCGCGCGAGTACGAGCGCGCGGCGGCCTCTTGTCTCGACGTCGTCACGAACGTGTTCGCCTTGCTGAACGAGTGCGAGCAGGCGGGGCAGCTCCGCAACGTACAGATCGACGGTGCCGTCGACGGCGGACAACTGCGCCACGCACGCTGCCCAGTCCCCGCGGGCGAACGCCACGAGGCCACGGCCCAACGCCGTCGTGCTGCGAACGGTG
>JBEEFR010000092.1:0-11596 GCA_041166285.1 Actinomycetota bacterium
GTCGCACGCCCAGATGTAGCAGCCCGCCGGAGTGTGGACCGCAACCGTGCTGATACTCGTGTTCGGCATCGGTGGATGCACGTACATCTGGGTGGAGTTTCCGTTCTCGGGCGTATGCGGGACCGAAGTGGGCGTGACGATGGGGTCCTCGGCGTGCGCCGTGCCGAACGCGAAGAAGGCGACTGCCGCGGCGGCGAGGACCACAGCGAGTCGCCGCATCGGTTAGCCGAGCTTGCCGAAGAGGAACTGCGCGACGCCGACGCCGGGCTCGAACGCGCCGGCGAGCGACGACATCATGTATCCGCCGTCGATGATCACGTTGATGCCGTTGATGCCGCGTGCGGCGTCGCTGTTGAGGAACGCCATGGTGTCGCCCATCTCGGCCGGGGTGCCGTATTCGGTGCCGGTTTCCTCACGCCAGTCGGTGCCAAAGCCGAGCCACAGCTCTTCGTTCGCGCGCGCCAGCGGCGTATCGGTCGGTCCGGGGCTGATGGCGTTGATGCGGATGCCTTGCTTGATGAGCGGGAACGCCGCGCCGGCGACGTACATCAACATCACGCGCTTGGAGAACAGGTAGTTGTCGCGCCACACGTTCTCTTCGCGCTCGATCCACTCGACGGCCGACTCGTAGGTGTCGTTGGAGAGGAAGTCGCTGATGACGTCGGTTTCGGTTTCCCACCCGAGCCCAGCGGCCGAACTGATAAAGCACACCGCGCCGCCGCGGCCGAGCGCACCCGACGCGATGAGCGAGTCGACGATGTGCCGGTGCGCGATGAAGTTGATGCGCATCAGCCCCGGCGTGCCGTCGGCGACGCCGGCAGCGCTGAACAGCGCATGCACCGGTCCGCCGACCTGTGACAGCGCGGCGTCGACCGCGTCCTTGTCGCGCAGGTCAACCTTGACGGCTTCCTTCACGCCGTCATAGGTGACGTCCGCGTAGTCGAGCACGATGACCTCGGCGCCGAGGTCGATGACGGTCTGCGCCGCCGCCGCCCCCATGCCCGTCGCGCCACCGACGACGAGCACGCGCTTGCCGTCATACCGAAAACGATCTGCTGCCGAGCTCATAGTGGGTACGCCACCGCCTTTGTCTCGAGGTGTTGTTCGAATCCTTCGATGCCGCACTGACGGCCGATGCCCGAGTTCTTGTAGCCGCCGTACGGCGAGTCGGCGCCGTACCAGACGCCACCCTGCACGCTGATCGAACCGGTGCGGATGCGACGGGCGACGCGCTCGGCGCGCTCTTCGGTCGCGGCGAAGACGCCGCCCGACAGGCCGTACGCCGAGTCGTTGGCGATCTTGATCGCGTCCTCTTCGTCGTCGTACGCGATGGCGCACAGCACGGGACCGAAGATCTCCTCCTGCGCGATCGTCATGTCGTTGGTGACGTTGGTGAACAACGTCGGCTCTACGAACCAACCCTTCATGTCGGGCCGCTTCGTCGAGCCGACCGCCAGCGTGGCGCCTTCGTCGACGCCCTTCTGGATGTAACCGAGCACACGCTCTTGCTGCTTGCGGGAGATGACCGGACCCATCAGGTGGCTCATGTCGGACGGATCGCCGTACGACATGCCGCTCATCGCGGCGACGAGGATGTCGACGCCCTCGTCGTAGCGCGAGCGCGGCAGCAAGATGCGTGTCTGCATGGCGCAGCCCTGGCCGGCGTGCACGCATACCATCGCCGCACCCGGCACCACCGCGGGGAAGTCCGCGTCGTCGAGCACGAGCATCGCGGACTTCCCGCCGAGCTCGAGGAAGACGCGCTTGAGCGTCGCCGCACCCTTCTCCATGATGCGCTTGCCGACGACGGTCGAGCCGGTGAACGAGATCATGTCGACGAGCGGGCTGAGCGTGAGCTCCTCGCCCACGAGATGGTCAGACGACGTGACGACGTTGACCACGCCCGGCGGGATGTCGGTGTGCTCGGCGATGAGGCGGCCGATGCGCGTGGCGTTGAACGGCGTGTCGGGCGCCGGCTTGAGCACCATCGTGTTGCCCGTCGCCAGGATCGGCCCGAGCTTGTTCAGCGTGACTTCGAAGGGGTAGTTCCACGGCACGATCGCGCCGACGACGCCGATCGCCTCTTTCCACACCTTGCGGCGGCTCTGGATGCCCATCATGTCGCCCGGCGGCAGATCGCGTTCCCATTCGAACGTGTCGATCAGTTCGGCGGGATAACGTAGGCCGTCCTTCAGCGGCGCGTCGAGCTGCGGTGCGTACGTGAGCACGCGCGGCGCTCCGACTTCGGCGATGAGCTCCTCGCGCAACAGTTCCTGCTCGCTTTCGAGAGCCGCCTGGAGCTGGAGCAGGCATTGCTTGCGCAGCGCCTTGTTCGTCGACCAGTCGGTCTCGTCGAAGGCGCGCCGTGCGGCGACGATCGCCTTGTGCATGTCCGCGGCAGAGGCGTCGGCGACTTGTCCGAGCACTTCTTCGTTCGCAGGGTTGATGTTGTCGAACTGCTTGCCCGATTCGGCCTCGACGAGCTTGCCGTCGATGAGCATCCGGCTCTCAGAACCGAGATCTAACGCTGACGTCATTTTCGTAAGTTAGGCGGATGCCGCACACCAATGCCGAGCCCTACTCCACATTCGACGAATTGGCCGTAGACCGGCCCGCCGACGGGATCGTGCGCATCACGCTCGATGCTCCCGGGCTCAACGCCGTGAACTCCGCCGCGCACGGGCAACTTGCCGACATCTGGCCGGTGTTCGACCGCGACGAGTCGGCACGCGTGGCCGTAATTCGCGGTGCGGGCAAGGGTTTCTCGGCCGGCGGCGATTTCGCCATGCTCGAGTCGATCATCGGTGATTACGACACGCGGCTGCGCACGATGCGCGAAGCGCGCGATCTCGTGATGAACATCGTGAACTGCTCCAAGCCCATCGTCTCGGCGATCCACGGCCCCGCGGTCGGCGCCGGCCTCGTCGCCGCGATCCTCGCCGACGTGTCGGTCGCGGCGCGCACCGCCAAGATCATCGACGGGCACACCCGACTCGGCGTCGCCGCTGGCGACCACGCCGCGATCTGTTGGCCGCTGCTGTGCGGCATGGCGAAAGCGAAGTACTACCTACTCACGTGCGATCCGATGACCGGCGAGGATGCCGAGCGCATCGGACTCGTGTCATTGTGCGTCGACGACGACGCGGTGCAAGACCGCGCGATGCAAATCGCCGTACAACTCGCGGCAGGCGCACAGAACGCGATCCGCTTCACGAAGCACACGCTCAACCACTGGTATCGCGCGCAGGTCGCGGCGTTCGACGCGTCGATCGCGTACGAGATGCTCGGCTTCGGCGGACCCGATGCGCGCGAAGGCTTGGCCAGCCACCGCGAGAAGCGGGCGCCGAAGTTCTAGAGGTTGTTACCGGGAGCGGTAGCCGTAGCCCCAGCCGCCGAGTAGCAGCAGGAGCAGCACCGCTATGAGAAGAATGGTCAGCATGGCAACGTCGTACCCGGCAGCGCGCTGGAACACACTCGTACGCGGGTGCGCCGTCGTGAGTGCGGTCATGGAAATCGCGCGTGGGCTCGTCGTGCTCGACCGCGAGTCGATCGCCATCGGCGTGTTGTTGTTGCTGTTCACCGCCGCGACGTTCACGAGGCGACCCGCGCTCGGATGGATCGGCGTCGCCGCGCTGTTCGTGAACCAGGCGTTCTGGATGATGACGGCAACGGTGAATCTTGCGCACGCCGCGCCGTCGGTGTTGGGCGCGGCGATACCGAGCGTGCTGTCGATCGCATCCGCACTTGGTCTCGTCGCGTCGGTCGCGCGCTGGCGCGGCGCTTCACAAGACAAAGCCGCCTTGGTGGCGTGGGTCGCCTGCGGCGTGCTCGTCGCGCTTTTGGTCGCGGTGCCGATCGCCGGCCGCAACGGCGTCGTCGCGCATGCTGGCGACCTACGCATCAGCGCGCGCAACGTGAAGTTCTCGACGACGCGCCTCACCGCGCACCCGGGCGACATCGGCGTCGTGTTCACCAACAAAGACCTGTTCTGGCACACGTTCACGGTCGGCAAGTTCGACGTGAACCTCCGCGTCGCCACGAGCGGCCGCGGCCGCGTCGTGCTCAAAGACGTCCCCGCCGGGACCTACTCCTACGTCTGTGCCATCCCCGGCCACGAATCGGCGGGCATGAAAGGCGAACTCGTCGTTCGCTAGGGGCCTTGCCGGCCGCGGCGTTCGGCGAGGCGCGCCGCATAGGCCGCGGCTTCCGTGCGCCGGCTCATGCCGAGCTTGCCGAGCATGTTCGACACGTAGTTCTTGACGGTCTTCTCCGCGAGGAACATGCGGTCACCGATCTGGCGGTTCGTGAGACCCTCGGCGATCAACTCGAGAATCGTCTGCTCCTGGTTCGACAGCGTCGCGAGCTCATCGGTCTCGTCGCGGTGACGAATGCGGTCAAGCACGCGCGCCGTCACGGCAGGGTCGAGCAGCGATTCACCGCGGGCGACTCGACGGACGCCCTCGATGAGGTCGGTCCCGCGCACCTGCTTGAGGAGGTAACCGGACGCTCCGGCCATAATCGCCGCATACACGGCGTCGTCGTCCGAATACGACGTCAGCATGATGCAGGCGACTTCGGGATGCAGTGATCGGATTTCGCGGCACACCTCGACGCCATCGCCGTCGGGCAGGCGCACGTCGAGGATCGCAACCTCTGGCGACACGGCCGGTATCCGCGTCAGCGCTTCCTCCGCCGTGCCCGCCTCACCGACGATCTCCATGTCGGATTCGGCTTCGAGCAGCTCGCGCACGCCGCGCCGAACGACTTCATGGTCGTCGAGGAGGAACACACGCGTAGCCACGAAAGCCATTCTGCTCTATTAAGAGGACTCGCGGCTGCTGCCGTCGGGACCATCGGCCCTACGAGGGTTTCGCGGCGCGTCGCATCCTGTTGCGGGAGGCGGTTCGTACATGGATAACTACGTGGAACTCGAGGTGCTGTCGCGGGATGAATGCCTTCGCCTCCTCGGCAAGGCGACGGTTGGGCGCATCGCATTGAGCCGCGGCGCGCTCCCTGCCGTGGTTCCCGTCAACTTCTGCGTCAACGACGAACAGATCTTCGTGCGCGCGAGCCCGAAGAACCGGCTCGCCGCAACCGTCGACGGACAGGTCGTCGCCTTCGAGGTCGACGATTTCGATCCGATGTGTGACAGCGGGTGGACCGTGACCGTCACCGGCCTCGCGTCGGCGCTCACCAACGACGCCGGCCGTGAGGAGGTCAAGCTCGCGCCCCTGACGCGGTGGGCACCGCTGGGCCACGGCCACGTCGTTGCCATCACCGCCGAACTTGCTTCCGGGTACCGCTTGCGCGACTCCGGGTAGCGCTACCGCACGTGGCGCAACGGCACGATCCAGTCGACGACCAGTCCCCCCGTCGCGACCGGCGTAAGCGTGAGCGACCCGCCGAGTCGCCGCGCACGCGCCGCCATGTTGCGCAGCCCGTGTCCCTCCGACCGCGGCTCGCCTTGCAACCCGATGCCGTTGTCGGTGACGCGGAGTTGAACGCGGTCGGCCACGATCACCTCGACCGTGATGTTCGTCGCCTCGCTATGGCGGCGAGCGTTGCTCAACGCTTCGCGTAGCGTCGCCAACAACTCGTCGCCCATGTCGTCGGGGACCACCGTGTCGATCGGTCCGTCCAGCAGGACGTGCGGTTCGAACTCGAGGACTTCGGCGACTTCGTCGATCGTCTCGAGGATCCGCGAGCGCAGGTGGTGCACGGTGGCGCTCGACGACTCGAGGGCGAAGATCGCCGAACGGATGTGCTTGATGGTCACGTCGAGTTCGTCGACCGCCGCTTCGATCCGGTTGGCAGTCGTCGCGGGATCCGACCGCGCCATGCGCGCCGTCGCCTGTAGCGCCAAACCCGTCGCGAAGAGTCGCTGGATGACCGTGTCGTGCAAGTCGCGCGCGATGCGTTCACGGTCTTCGACGACCGCGAGTTCCTGCACGCGGTTGTGCAGGCGCGCGTTCTCTATGGCGACGGCGGCCGCCGCCGCGAGACCGACGGACAGTTCCTCGTCGACGTCGGTGAACTCGGGCGCCGCGATCTTCTCGGTCAGGTACAGGTTCCCGAACACTTCGCCGCGCACGCGGATGGGAACGCCGAGGAACGACTGCATCGGTGGGTGGTGCGGCGGGAAGCCGTAACTGTTCGGGTGACGTTTGAGATCGGGCAGTCGGATGGGCTGCGCGTCGACGATGAGCAGACCGAGGATCCCCTTTCCCTCGGGCAGGTCCCCGATGAGGCGATGCGTGTGGTCGTCGATGCCGACGGTGATGAAGTCCTCTAAGCGCGTGCGACTCGGGTCGAGCACGCCGAGCGCGCCGTACTTCGCGCCGACCAGTTCTGTCGCGACGACCACCAGCCGGTAGAGCATCGCGGAGAGATCGAGATCGGAACCGACGGTGACGACGGCGTCGACCAGCTTGCGTAACGCATCACTGTTCGATCGCTCCGACACATCACGAGGATAAATCCCAATAAGTTCTCCCCCGTGCCTTCCTTCGAAACCTACGACGAGTCGATCGCCCGCGGCATGATGAAAGCGCACGAATCACCGGACCGCGGTGGGCTCGACGGTTGGCTCGGGATTCGACTCGACGACATGTGGGCCGGCGGCCTGCGGGCCGTGCTGCCCGTGCGCGCCGAGTTGCTGACGCCGATGGGCAACATGCACGGAGGAGTGCTCTCAGCGTTCTGTGACCACGTGCTCGGCGTCGTTTGCTACCCCGTGATGCCGCGCGGCGCGTGGGCGGCCACCACCGAATTCAAGATCAACCTGCTTGCACCCGTGACGCAGGGCGATGCGGTTGCCACCGCGAACATCGTCGCGCTCACAAAGCGCTCTGCCGTGGTGCGCATCGACATCGAGAACGAGGGCCGCACCGTGTGCCTGGCGCAGGGCACCGTCACCATCATGCCGCCACGGTCGTGACGTGACCGACGCACGCGCGCTCGTGCTGTCGGCTCCCCGCCAACTCGAGCAGCGTTCGTTCGCGTTGCCCGAGATCGGCGACGACGACGGACTGCTGCGCATCGAGGCGTGCGGACTTTGCGGTACGGACCACGAGCAGTTCACGGGCGCGATACCGGTATTCGCGCCGTACGTGCCCGGTCACGAAATCGTGGGAGTGGTCGAGGCCGCGGGCGACGCCGCGCTCGAACGGTGGGGCGTATCGGTCGGTCAACGCGTCGCCGTCGAAGTGTTCATGTCATGCCGCGTGTGCGCCGCGTGTCGCGCTGGCGACTACCGGCGCTGCGAAGCGCATCCGTTCCCGGAGTTCTACGGCAACGTCCCCGTCGAGCGCGCGCCGGGTCTGTGGGGCGGCTACGCCGAATACGTCTATCTCCACGCCGACGCCGTGCTGTTGCCCGTCCCCGACACGCTGGACCCGGTGCTGGCGACGGTGTTCAACCCGCTCGGCGCCGGGATCCAGTGGGGCGTCAACGTGCCCGGCACGAAGCCCGGCGACGTAGTCGCGGTCCTCGGGCCTGGCATCCGCGGCCTGTCCGCGGCGGCAGCGGCGAAGGACGCCGGCGCGTCGTTCGTGATGGTGACCGGTGCGGGGGCGCGCGACACGAAACGGCTCGAGATGGCGCGGCGTTTCGGCGCTGACCTCGTCGTCGACGTCAGCGAGCAAGACCCAGCGCGTGCGCTGCGCGCCGCGACAGATGGTCGTCTCGCGGATGTGGTCGTCGACGTCACGGCGAAAGCGCCGACGGCGTTCGGGCAGGCGATCAAGTTGGCGACGCGTCGCGGCACCGTCGTCGTGGCCGGCACGCGGGGCGCGGGCGACGTGCCCGGAGTCAATCCCGACGAGATCGTCTACAAGGAGTTGCGCATCCTCGGCGCGCTCGGCGTCGACAAGCGCGCCTACGCGCCGGCATTCGATGTCCTCTCATCGCGTCGTTGGCCATTCGAGGAACTCCCGCGCGAAGTGGTCGGTCTCGACGACGCTGCGCAGCTGCTCGCCGTGATGGCAGGCGATGTTGCCGACGCGATTCCACCTGTCCACGGTGTTGTGATTCCTGACTAGTTAATTCCGCAAGATCTTCGACCGCGGACCGTTGCCCTTCGGCGCACATGTCCGTGCGTAGTTGTTACGAAGGAGACACCACGTGAAGAAGCGTGTTGCTATTGCCGGAGCTGTCGCAGCCTTTGTTGGCGGCATCGGTGCGTTTGCCCTTGCCCCCAGCGCGCAGGCGGATCCGCTTGTGTGCGTGAGCATCAACCTGGACCTCAACGGCACCCCCGTCGCCCAGGCGATCTGCCTTCCCCCCGCCGGCGCACCCGGCGTTCCCGGAGCCCCTGGACTCCCCCCGCTGCCGCTGCCCTAGTCGCGCATAACACGAAGGGGTCACCAACGCTGTTCGCAGCGGTGGTGGCCCCTTCGGCGCGTTAGCGGAACGCCAAGCCCTCGAACTCGCCGCTGTTGCGCCACTGGTCGATGTACTTGAAATACGCCATCGCGCCCTGCGGGTAACCGACGAAGAGCGACCCGTTGCCCTGCAGCGGCTGGCCCTCGTTGTTGTAGTAACCCGGCGTGCACTCGCTGTTGGCGCCGAGCATGCGGCCGGGGCCTGACAGCAACAACTCGATCCAGGCGTCCTCGGCTTCCTTGGTGACTTCGATCTCGTTGTAACCGTTCTCGACGGCGTGCTTGATCGTGAGCGCGATCGTCTTGCCGGCTTCGGTGAGGTTGTGCGGCACGTTCGAGATGAGGTTCGCGCCCTGCGTGGGCTGGACGATGAACATGTTCGGAAAGCCGTGCACGTGCGTGCCGTGCTTCGTGCGCATCCCGTCCTTCCAGTACTCGGACAAGCGCACGCCGTCGCGACCAGCGGGGTCGTAGTTGGCGCGCGACGTGAATGACGTACCGACTTCGAAACCCGTCGAGTAGATGATGCAGTCGACCTCGTACTCCACGCCGTTGACGACGACGGCGTTCTCGGTGATGCGCTCGACACCCTTGCCGTCGGTGTCGATGAGGTGCGTCCCCGGCTCGTTGTAGGACTGCAGGTACTCGTCGTGAAAGCACGGCCGCTTGCACAGCTGGTTGTACCAAGCCTTGAGCTTCTGCGCGGTGTCGGGGTCCTCGACGAGCGCGTCGACGCGGGCGCGGATCTCTTCCATCTTCTCGAAGTCGGAGTCCTCGAACGCCGCCATCATCTTCTCGGGCGTGAACTCGTCGAGGGTCATCATCTTCTGCTGGATGCGGCGCGACAGATCCGTCCAGCCGTCCATCACGAGGTCTTCCTCGGCGAACTGGCCGGTCTGATTCGCAGTGAAGTTCTCGAGCCAGCGTTGCTGCCATCCGGGCGTGGCGATGGTCTTGAACCACTCGGGATCGGTCGGGCGGTTGTCGCGTACGTCGACGGATGACGGCGTGCGCTGGAAGACGTAGAGCGTGCCGCACGCCTTGGCGAGGTGCGGGATGCACTGCACCGCCGTGGCGCCGGTACCGATGATGGCGACGCGCTTGTCGGCGAGTTTTTCCATGACCGCGCCCGACGGGTCGCCGCCCGTGTAGTCGTAGTTCCACCGCGACGTGTGGAACGAGTGGCCCTTGAAGTCTTCGATGCCGGGGATGCCTGGCAGCTTCGGCACGTGCAGCGGGCCGGTGCCCATGGCGAGGAACTGCGCGGTGAACTCGTCGCCGCGGTTCGTGCGGATGATCCAGCGGCTGTTGTCGTCGTCCCACTCGAGGTCGCGGACCTCGGTGTGGAACAGCGCATTGTCGTAGAGGCCGAACTGCTTGCCGATGCGCTGGCAGTGCTCGTAGATCTCAGGGCCGCGGGCGTACTTCTCGCTCGGCATGTGACCCGTCTCTTCGAGCAGCGGCATGTAGACGAACGACGCCGTGTCGCACATGGCGCCCGGATAGCGGTTCCAGTACCAGGTGCCGCCGAAGTCGCCACCCTTCTCGATGATGCGCACGTCGGTGATGCCCTGTTCGACGAGGCGCGCCCCGGTGACCAGGCCGGCGAAACCGCCGCCGATGAAGGCCACCGTCACGTGATCGTGCAGCGGTTCACGCGGGGTGACCGGGATGTACGGGTCGGTGAGGTAGCCCTCGAGGTGCGTGCCCGCGAGGTGGCGGTATTGCGCGTTGCCGTCAGCGCGCAGTCGCTTGTCGCGCTCCGCGCGGTATTTCGCCTTGAGCGCTGCCTTGGTATCGGCGTCGATGGTCACTTTGCGATTTCCCCCAGACTTGACCGGTCGGTCAAGTTTAGATGACACGCCCAGGTGCCAGCATGCTGCGTGGCAAAACCCGCAGTGGTCATCGCCGGAGGCGGTCCGACGGGCCTCATGCTCGCCGCCGAGCTCACCCTGGCGGGCGTCGAGGTTGTCATCGTCGAACCGCGCCCCAACGCCGAACTCGACTCGTCGCGCGGCGGCGGACTCCTGCCGCGCACGATCGAGGTGCTCGACCAGCGCGGGGTCGCGCACCGCTTCGTCAAAGCGGGACAGATCCACACGATGTACGGGTTCGGCGGCGTCTTCTTCGACGTCAGTGATTTGCCGACGCGCTACAGCTTCGTGCTGGCGCTCCCGCAGAAGCAGTTCGAGCCGATGCTCGCCGATTGGGTGCTCGGCGAGCTCGGCGCGCCGATCCTGCGTGGTCTTGGGGTGGTGGGCTTCACGCAAGATGACGGGGGGGTCGACGTCGAACTGTCCGATGGCTCGTCGCTGCGCGCCGACTATCTGGTGGGCTGCGACGGCGGGCGCAGCGCCGTCCGCAAGCTCGCGGGCATCGACTTCGTCGGGCTGGCGCCGTCCACGAGTTGGATGATCGCCGAAGGGTTCATGGACGATCCGCCCGAGACGGGGTTCTTCTACGACGACGTCGGGTCCCACGCTATCCGTCGCCTCGACGACGCCGGCTTCGTCGGGATGGTGCTGACCGAGCGCGAGGTCGAGCACGACCGCGAGCCGACGATCGACGACCTGCGCGCCACGCTCGTCGGTATCTACGGCACCGACTTCGGGTTGACGACGACGACGTTTGTCTCGCGCTTCACCGACACGACGCGACAGGCCGCGTCGTACCGTTCCGGCCGCGTGCTGTTGGCGGGCGACGCCGCACACATCCATCCGCCCCAGGGCGGCCAGGGCATGGGCACCGGCATGCAGGACGCCGTCAACCTCGGCTGGAAGCTGGCGCAGGTGGTGAAGGGAACGTCGCCCGAAACGCTGCTCGACACCTACCAATCCGAACGCCATCCCGTGGCGGCGCGCGTGTTGCAGAACACGCAGGCGCAGGTGCTGCTCGGTCGCCGCGACGAACGCCACCAGTCGCTGCGAGCCACGATGGCCGACGTCCTCACGATGGACGAGCCGCGACGCCACATCTTCGCCATGCTCGCCGCGCTCGACGTGCACTACGACGATGGTGACGGCCATCCGTTGATCGGGCGGCGGATGCCGGATCTCGATATCGAGACCGCTGACGGACCGACGCGCGTGTTCGCGTTGTTGCGCGCCGCGCAACCGGTGCTGCTCAACCTGGGATCTACCGCCGACTTCGACGTCTCACCGTGGGCCGATCGCGTGCGCTTGGTCGACGCGACGTACCGCGGCGTGTGGGAACTG
>JBEEFR010000093.1:0-37265 GCA_041166285.1 Actinomycetota bacterium
CCGACCACAAGCACTTCACGGTGAGCAACAACAACTTCTCGACGACGCTCCAGAACCCGTACGGCACCGACGGCGCGGGCTATCCCGTCGACGCCGAGGTCCGCGTCACCTGCGGGACCGCGACCGAACGCAAGGCGTTCCAGGGCTCGAGCACACCCGTCGGCACGACGCCGAGCATCTTCGCGTCGCTCGGCCAGACTCCTTGCGGCTACGGCAACGCCGCGCCCCCCGAAGGCGGCCAGCCGTTCCCGTGTCACACGCACGTCAAGGGCTTCAACGGCGCGGGCGCGTTGGCGGCGACGAACTTCTATCCGCCGTACGACGACACGCACGGCTCGTCGATCGCCATCGGCGACGCCAACAACGATGGCGCCCTCGACGTTGTCACCGGTGGCGGCGCCGGCTCACCGGGCGCCATCCGCACGTTCAAGCTCGACGGCACGCTCGAATCGGTGACCGCGGCCTACGGCAACTTCGCCGGTGGGTTCAGCGTCGCCGTCGGTGACGTCACCGGCGACGGCAAGAACGACGTCGTCACGGGCGCCGGGCCGGGCGGCGGCCCGCACGTCATCGTGTGGTCCTACAACCAGACGCAGAACACGTTCGACCCTGTCTCGGGCTTCTACGCGTACGACCCGCGGTTCAGCGGCGGAGTCAACGTCGCCGTCGGTCAGTTCGACTCGCGGTTCACGCCGGAGATCGTCACGGGACCCGGGCCGGGTGGCGGACCGGACGTGCGCCGGTTGTCGGCCGACGGCACGATCCGCGCCAGCTTTTACGCCTACGACGCGAGGTTCGGCGGGGGCGTGAGCGTGGCGACGTTCCCCGACGCGAACGGCCTCGGCAAGATCGTGACCGGCGCCGGCCCTGGCGGCGGCCCGCACGTCAAGGTGTTCACGGGCAACGGCATGATCACGCTCGCCGGCTGGTATGCGTACGACCCGGCGTTCACGGGCGGCGTCTCCGTGGCGGCGGGCACCGTCGACGGGGCGTATCAGATCGTCACGGGCGCGGGCGCCGGCGGTGGGCCGCATATTCGCGTGTTCAACCTCGACGGCTTCGTCCACAACGGCGGTTGGTATGCGTTCGAGCAGTGCTGCAGCGCCGGACCCGGCGTGCGCGTCGCGGTGTCGCCTTAACGGCGTCTGATTTGGACGGCGCCGTTGGCGCCCGGCTCCGCGCAGAAGTCGTTGCGGAATGCATCCGAGGGCGGCAGGCCAACGTCCTGTCGCAGCCGGCGAATGTGCGCGGGGTCCTTCAATGGCGTCATGTACTTGTAGGTGCCGTTCTCGCAGTTCCATTGCGTGCCGTACGTCTGCGGCTGGCCCTTGATGACCGCCACCATGTCGACGAGGCGGGCGTACTGCGGGTTGCGTTCGACACCCGCCTTGTCCATTAACGCGACCGCCTTCACTTTGAAATCGACGTCCTGCGCGCGACCGACGACGTTCATCGCCGCGAACGCCGCCTCTTTGCCGACCTCGCGTTCCGTCGGCCACCCGTGTGTCGCGAGAATCTCGGCGAGACGGTCGGCGTTCGCCTTGTCGACCTCGTCGGCGTTGCGGATTTTCTTCTTCAACGCCTCGGAGAGATCGCCGATGTTGACGGGGCCGGCGCTGTTGAAGCGCAGCGAGAACTGGTCGATGTCGCGCTGCATCGAGATCAACTCGTGCGCGAGCGCCGGGTCCTTGATCGGCGGACGAATCAGCAACGCCATCGTCGCCGCTACCACCACGACGACTGCGACTGTCGCCCACCGCATGCGCACCGGAGCAGAATAGGGGCGATGTTCGACGACCTGCTCGCGGCCAACCGGCGCTACGCCTCAAAGTTCCACGATTCCGGCGTGGCCGGGTCCGCCGCCAAGGGACTGGCGGTGCTGACCTGCATCGATTCACGCATCGACCCGCTCGCCATGCTGGGCCTCATTCCCGGCGACGCCAAGATCATCCGCAACGCGGGAGCCCGCGTCACCGACGACGCCTTGCGTTCGCTCGTGCTGGCGGTCAATCTCCTCAACGTCGACCGCATCTGCGTCGTGCAGCACACCGACTGCGCGATGGCGAAGTCGACCGACGAACAGATCCGTGCGCAGATCGACGCCAGCGACGACTTCGAGGTGCTGGCGATGACCGATCAGACCGCCGCGCTGCGCGACGACATCGAACGCATCCGCAACTCGAAGTACATCCCGCGCAACACCGAGATCGGCGGCTTCATCTTCGACGTGAAGACCGGCGAACTCTCGGCGATCGTTTAAGCGAGCAGCCGCGCCCCTTCGAGCGCCAACAGGAAACACTTGCGGTCGAGACCGCCGCCGTAACCGCCGAGCGTTCCGTTCGACGCGATCACGCGGTGACACGGCACGATGATGGCGACCGGGTTCTTGCCGTTCGCCGAGCCGACGGCGCGCTGCGCGCCGTGTGCGCCGATCTCGTCGGCGAGTTCGGCGTACGAGATCGTCTTGCCGTAGGGGATCTGTTGCAGCGCGCGCCACACGCGCTGCTGGAACTCCGTGCCCTTCAAGCTCAGCGTCACTTCGAACTCCTGCAGGTCGCCGGACCAGTACGCCTTCAACTGGTCGACGATGTCGCCGAACGCGTTCGGATCCTGCGGCCAGTACGTCTGGTCGACGGGCGCATGACGCTGCTCGTGCATCACGAGACGCGTAAGGACGTCGTCGTCACCCGCCAACGTGATCGGCCCGATCGGGCTGTCGATCGTGCGGGCGCGCGTGATGGTGGAATCGGGATAGGTCATGTCTCGCCTTTCATATTGGCGGCCCACAGGTAGTGCACGGCGTATGACCGCCACGGGCGCCAGTGGTCGTGTGCGTACGTGGCAACGTCGGTGCTGAGCCCGGCAAGGCGCGCCGCCGTCATCACGCCGATGTCGGTGGACGGGAACGCGTCAGGATCGCCGAGGCCCCGCATGGCGATCATCTCCGCGGTCCACGGCCCGATCCCGGGCAACGCGACGAGTTGCGCGCGCGCACGGTTCCAGTCGGCACCGGCGTCGAGCACGACAGAGCCGTCAGCCAACGCGCTGATGAGATTTCGCAGCGTGCGCTGACGCGACGCCGGAATCTTGAGCGTCGTGACGTCGAAGGCCGCGAGTTCGTCGAGCGACGGGAACAGGTGCGTCAACCCGCCGGCGGGATCATCGATCGCGACACCACACGCGGCGACGAGCCGACCGGTGTGGGTCCGCGCCGCCGCCAGCGACACTTGCTGGCCGAGCACGACACGCACCGCGGTCTCGTGTTCGTCGGTGGTGCGCCGGATGCGGATGCCACGATGCTTCTCGACGAGCTCGGCGAGCACGGCGTCGCGTCCGAGGGCGTCGTCGACGGCTTCGGGGTCGGCGTCGAGGTCGAGCAGTCGCCGGCAGCGGGCGATCGCAGTGGTGAGGTCGCGGACGTCGTCGAGCATCAACCGGCACGAGATGTAGTCGGGAGTCGGTGAGAGTTCGGCGATGCAGTTGCCGTGCGGGAGCCGCACCGTGCGCCGGTACACGCCGTCACGAAACTCCTCCACTCCGGGAACGCCGACCGACACCAGACGACCGAACAGCACGTCGGCCGCGTACGGCTTGCGGAACGGCAAGCGCAGCGTCAACGCACCGGGCGACCCGACGGTGTTGCGCTTGCGGGCCTGGGCGCGCATCGCGGTCGGCGTGCCGTCGAACACGGCGCGCACGGTGTCGTTGAACTGCCGGATGCTGGCGAATCCCGCACCGAACGCGATCTGCGCGAACGGCAGATCCGTCGTTTCGATGAGGACGCGCGCCGTCTGCGCGCGCTGCGCCCGCGCGACCGCCAACGGACCGGCACCGACTTCTTCGTTCAGGTGCCGCTCGAGCTGGCGCGTGGAGTAGCCCAGTCGCGTCGCCAACCCGGTGACGCCTTCACGGTCGACGACGCCGTCGCCGATGAGCCGCATCGCCCGCGACACCAAGTCGGTGCGCAGGTTCCACTCCGGCGAGCCCGGCGACGCATCGGGCCGGCAGCGTTTGCAGGCCCGATAGCCCGCCTGCTGCGCCGCGGCCGCCGTCGGATAGAAGGTGATGTTGCGCTTGTACGGCGGGCGCACCGGGCAGCTCGGCCGGCAATAGATCTTCGTCGTCAGAACGGCGGTGACGAACCATCCGTCGAACCGGGCGTCTTTCGACTGCACCGCCCGGTAGCACCGCTCGAAGTCTTCGAACACCCGAGCACTGTGACACGTCCCCACTGACGGAGCTGGCGGAAATCCGACATCGATGTCCGCCTCTTGACATGTGACCTTAAGGTCACATATCGTGGCGGCAATGGAGGAAGACGTGTATCGAGCGATCGCCGATCCCACCCGGCGCGCGCTGATGGACGAACTCTTCCAGCGAGACGGGCAGACGCTTGGCCAGCTCGAGGAACGGTTCGAGATGAGCCGCTTCGGCGTGATGAAACACCTGAAGGTCCTCGAAGAAGCGCGGCTCGTGGTCACCCGTCGCCGCGGTCGGGAGAAGTTGCACTTTCTCAACCCGGTCCCCATCCGCTTGATGTACGAGCGCTGGGTAAGCAAGTACGCCGAGCCGTGGGCGGCGACGCTCACTGGACTCAAGGACGAACTGGAGAGACAGATGGAAAAGGTCTACGAGATCTACATCCGCACGACCCCCGAACGCGCATGGGAAGCGATCACCACTTCCGCCATTCGTGGCAAGTACACGTTCGGCAACGACTTCACCGAAGACTTCACACCGGGCGCGCGTTACGAGATGAGCAACCCCAAGGCGGGTCTGCTCGCCGAAGGCGAGATCCTCGAATGCGATCCCCCGCGCAAGTTGGTGCAGACGATGCGCGCGCTGTGGGGCGAAGACGTCGCCGCCGAAGGCTTTTCCCGCGTCACGTGGGAAATCGAACCCGTCGGGAGCGACTCGGTGCGCGTCCTCATCGTGCACGACCAGCTGCGCGAGGGCGCCAACGATCAGATTTACGGCGGTTGGCCGATGATCCTGTCGGGGCTCAAGACGTGGCTCGAGACTGGCGAACTGCTCACCACGCCCGGCTCGCTCATGTACGCCGACAACTAGTCGGCTAGCTGCAGCTTTCGAACACCGTCATGTACCAGCCGGGCGTGTCGGCGGGCCCGACGCGGAACACGGCTTCGCCCTTCGCGCCGGGGTGGTCTTCGGGCATCGTCGTCGACGCGTGCGGCGGGTAGTCGTGGTCGAAGTGGCACATGTAGTCGCCCTCCGGGTTCTTGTCGCAGTGGTTGAGCCGAAGGTTGATGGCGACGCCGTGCATCGCCTCGAGCTCGTCGCGCGCGCTCACGTCGGTCACGTGCTTGAGGTTGACGATGTCGTTGCGGTTCCACGCATCGGCCAAGAAGCGCATGGCTTCTTCCGGCGTCGCGAAGTGCGGCCTGCCGTTCACGAGCGTCGTGTCGAACGTGGCGTCCTGCGACGCCGACGCGGTGGACGTGGTCGTCGTCGCCCGTCCGCCGCTGGCGTTGACCTTTTCGTCGGCGCCGTTGCCGGCGCACGCTCCGAACAGAAGCACACTCGCCGCCGCCATGCCCAGGACCCGTCGCACGTCGCAAGCGTAGGGTCTGCCGATGCTCTTCGTACATGAGGTTCACCACGTTGCGGGCAAGCAGGAGCACCGCTTCGAAGATCTGTTTCGCGAGTGGGCCGCGCAACTCGGCAAGAGCGACGACGCCCGCCTGCTGTGGTTCATGCACCACGCGCACGGTGCGGGCCCGGCGTACGTATTCGTGACGGTCACCGCGGTCGCGTCGTCGGCCGCGCTCGACGACCTGAACGCGCGGCGTAGAGCCGGCGGCGATCTCCACGCGCTGAGCGCCGAGATCGACTCGCTGCGCCACAGCTCCGTCGCGAAGGTCCTCGAGCCCGCGCCGTTTTCGCCGCTGACCGATGTCGACCTGTCGTCGGTGGCCATCGCCAGCGAACCGCCCGCTGACGGGACGCTGCCGCTGTTCATGGAGGACACGGCGTGGCCGCACCCGGGTCGCTTCGACGACTACCTCGAGAAGGCGGGCACGCTCTACATCGAGACGTTGCGCGCCGCCAACGAACGGCTCAACGGCAAAGGACTGCTCGAACTCGTGGCCGCTTTCATCCCGCGCTACGGCAGCGGCGTGCACCGCGAGATCGTGTTGTGGCAACGCGTCGGTAACCAGGCGGGACTACTGCCGCTGTTCAACCGCGAAGTCCCCGACGCCTACAAGCAACCGGGCAGCTGGATGATCGACGCCCTCGAAGTCCGCGACCAATGGGAAAGCCGCCTGCTGCGCGTCTCGGGTTGGTCACCGCTGGGCTGAGAACTGTTCGGTGACGACGTTCCACCATCCGGTGACGCCGCCCTTGGTGCGGTAGCGAACGAGGTCGCCGTCGATCGCAGTCAGCGTCACGATGCCCGTCGCCGACGGTTCGTGATGGAACACGATCAGGCCTTCGTCGGGACGCGGGTGGGCGCACGGGTCGGGACCGTGATGCACGACAACGATCACGCCGTCGGGCGCGTCTTCGGGCGCGCCATTGGTCATGTGCTCGACCGATCCCGCGCCGCCCCACACCGTGTACACGTCGCCGTTGGAACCCTTGACGACACCGCGGGGCATCGTCTCTTTCATCCCGTTGCCGATCGGCATGATCGTGCCGCCGTCGTCGACGAGTCCCGGCGCGCCGTACTGCGCGACATCCGCCGGGCACGGCTTGCCTGTCGGGGTCGCGTCCCACGAGCGCATGGGCGCGGCCGGCTCGTCAGGTCGTGACTGCAGGCCGACGAGCGACTCCCCGTTGGCGTCATTGATCACTTCGACGTAGTCCTGGAGGAACGTGGTTGGAGGTGACGTCGACGGCGGTGTCTCACGGAATCCCATGGCTCCCCCGCTTCCGAATCTCGGGTCCGTCGGCACGTCGCGCCAGCGGATCACCCACACCGGTATCCGGTCGATCTCGTGCGAGACGTGGCCGTTGTCGAGCATGTGACCGCGGCCAAAGTCTGTGTAGAGCGCGAAGAAGATCTCGGGCTGCGACGCTCCCGTCGGTGGGTCCTGCTGCTTGTCCCACGCCGCGTACGCCTCCTGCGCCGTCATGCGCGCCGTGACTCCGTCAGGAGGGTCGAAACGTTGCGCCCCGCCCTCGTAGGTAGTCGGAAGCAGCGACGACGACGCTGACGCAGCGGTCGTCGTGGTGGTGTCGCCGGTGCTGAGCCGGACACGGAAGCCGCCGCCGCACGCCGCGGTCGCCAGCGCGAGCACCACCGCCACTCCGCGCACCCGCACCCTCACGGCTCTAATTGTCCCAGCAACGCGGTGAGTTAGCTCGGCGGGCTACCGAAACGCCGCGCGAGGCTGAGGCGATGGACACGCGCATCGCGGTGATCAACAGCAGCACGACGGTCAGCGACGACGAAGTCGCGGCGGCGGTGCCAGCGCTCCAGGAGCAGGTGCACCGCGACTTCGCTCCCGCATGGGGAGCCGACGCCACCGTGAGCTTTGTCGCGAAGGGCGACAAGCCCGCGGCCGGCGCGTGGTGGCTCGTCGTGCTCGACGACTCTGACGCCGCCGGCGCGCTCGGGTACCACGACCTCACCAACGACGGATTGCCGCTGAGCAAGGTGTTCGCCGGCAGCGACAAGCAGTACGGCTTCAACTGGACCGTCACCGCCAGCCATGAGTTGCTCGAGATGCTCGCCGACCCCGACATCAACCTGACCGTGTTCGTACAGTCGAGCGCGTCGGCGGGCGTCCTGTACGCCCGCGAGGTGTGCGACGCCTGCGAAGCCGACGCGCTCGGCTACAAGATCGACGGCGTGCTCGTGTCGGACTTCGTCTACCCCGCGTGGTTTGAGTCGTTCCGCAAGGCGAAGTCGACACAGTTCGACCACAAACGCCACCTCACGAAACCGTTCGAGCTCGCGGCCGGCGGCTACATCGGCGCCTTCGACATCAGCAACGGAAGCGGCTGGCATCAGGTCCATCCCGCGGGGCCGCAAGCGGCGCGCTACGCCGACCGCGCACCCGTCGGCAGCCGGCGCGAACGGCGACGCACGCCGCGGGACCAGTGGCAACGCAGCAAGGTCCGCTTCACGAAGTCCGCCCGCTAGGCCAGCAGCTCTTCCATCGTTTCTTCGGTGAAGGACTCCGCTGGGCCCTTCTCGGGGCCGAGCGCGGAGATGGCACGTGCCAAACCAAACCTCGGTTCGCTCTCGAGCCGCTGCACGATGGTCCGCCGCCGATCGAGGGCGCCGGCACTCGAGTCGCACTGCACGCGCGTGGTGATGCGCGCGGCGTAACGCAGGCGACGCATCCGCTCCGCGCGCTCTTCGACGTATTCCCTGAACGCGTCGCGCGACCAGTCGTCGCCTCCCACAAGCGCGTCGCTGACGAGTCGCACGTCTCGCATCGCGACCGACAACCCTTGGCCGATCAGCGGGTCGCTCCACCCCGCCGCGTCGCCAATCAGGACGACGCCGTCGGCGACGGGTTCGTCGACCCAGGTGTCGTTCATCGGGAACGCCGCGCAAGGACCCGCGGGCGTTGCTGCAGCGAAGGCTTCACCGCCGGGGAACGCGTCGCAACGGAACGCGTCGAGGAACGTGCGCGCCTTGTCCGCTCCGGTGAGTTTGTGCCGGTGGACCATCTCGTACATCAGATACAGCCGCGCTTTCGACTGCCCCTGCGGGAACGCAAGGAAGTTCCACTCACCTGCGGCACCGATGACGGCGTCCTCGTCGCGCCAGCCCGAGACGTCGCGAACGAGCAGGCCGGCTCCCATGACGACAGGGGTGGTCTCGTGTAGTTCGAACCCGAGGGCTTTGCGCACGCGTGACTCGCGGCCGTCGGCGGCGACGACAACGCGCGGCGTCACGACGTGCTCGACCCCGTCCACCACGTAGGTGACCTCGGGCTTCGCGCCCGGCGACACGCGCAGCGCAGACACGCCGCGTATCAACGTCGCCCCGGCGGCGACGGCTGCGGCATCGAATGCGTCGCATGCCGCCGGATGCCCGACGGCGATCGCGCCCTCTACGCCGGGCAGCAGCGCGCCGAGGTCCACTGCCTTCGCCTCTGCGGCCTCCGGGGTCACGAGGTCGCTATAGGGAATGAGCCTCCGGATGTAGTTGGCGCCCGCCTCGTGCAGCACGTCGAGCACGTCGAGCCGGATCGCTTCCGCAACACCCCACGGCGCCATGAACTCGCCGCGCACGCGGTCCTCGTGCTGGAGGGTGCGTTCGAGCGTCAGGACGCGCAGGCCGTGTCGCGCGAGCAGCGTCGACAACGCGCCGCCCGCGATGCCAGCACCAACGATGACGACGTCGTATTCGACCGTCACGGATCACAGAGTACGCGCGCCTCTGCTCTTTCTGAGCCCGAACTGGTGGAGGCGATGGGACTCGAACCCACGACTTCTTGCTTGCAAAGCAAGTGCTCTAGCCAACTGAGCTACGCCCCCGGGTGGTGAAACTGCGTTGAGTACCTCGCTCCAAACCCGGCGTGGAGCGAGGTTCGATGGTAGGCGATCGAGGCCGCAACAAATGACGTCGCGGTGCCGACGTCAGCTGCACCAGGGGTCCGGGTCGAAGCCCGGGTAACGCAACGCGGTGCCCGCCAGCGTTTCGCCGGTCCAGTACGGATGGCCCGGTGGCGGGAAGCCGAAGACCACCAGCTGACGCACCGATGCGCGCGCCACAAAGGCGTCCCAGGCGGCGCTGTCGCCGCTGAGCGGCCAGGCGCGGCGGTTGATCCACTCGGCGTCGGTACGGCGGAAGTTGACATGCAGCGTGTAGCGCGCCCCGCGCCGCGCGGTCAGGTCGGTCGCGCGGTGAAACGTTTCGATGCGATAGGCGACGACGGTGCCCGCGCGTCCGGTGCCCGACACCTCGCGCGCGTACAACTCGGGCCAGAGGTCGTGCGACACCCAGGTGGGGTGTTCGCCGTCGTCGCGGACCCGGTCGCGCGGGAGCCAGTTCGGCAGCGACGGCAAGTGCCGCGTGTGTTCGAGCGCGACGAAGCTCGGCGGCGCGTGCTCGGGCGTCACGTCGCTCAGGTAGACGAACATCTCGACCTGCGCGGGCGGTCGGTTCGGGTCGGGAACGACGACGGAGTGGCCGAGATAATCGCGGTGGTGTTCCTGCTCGTAGGCCGCCGCGCCGGTGTACTTCGCCCACGCCTCGATGGAGTACACGCGCAGATCGTCGGTGCCGAGCAGCTCCTCAGCGAGCGTGATCAGGCGCGGGTGAACGGCGAGCAGCGACAGCTCGACGCTGTCGAAAGGGAAGTTGGTGATGCCAGCGAACTCGTCGCGGAATCGCTTGTTGCGCGCGGGGTCGACGTCGTCGTGGAACTCGTCCGCC
Organism: Actinomycetota bacterium; assembly: GCA_041166285.1. Lineage (GTDB taxonomy): Bacteria > Actinomycetota > Acidimicrobiia > Acidimicrobiales > JACCXE01 > JACCXE01. The sequence continues at coordinate 10,361 of JBEEFR010000093.1, forward strand.
GTCGGGAACAGCTGCGGCAGCCCGGCCTGGCCGCCAGCCAGTTCGTCGGTCGACAAGTACTCGGGGATGACGGCGAAGCCGTCGCGCGCGAAGTCGGACTGCACTGCTGCACCCTTGCGTGTACGCGGTCGGCGAGCCAGAAGATTTCCTGCTCGGAGCTACGGGATCGTGGCGTCCTTGGTGTCGCCGGCGGACGCGTTGAAGTCCGTAACGGTGTCCGTGCCGGGCCCGCCGCTGAACGTGTCGCCGCTTCCGCGACCGGTCAGCGTGTCGTTCCCGCCGCCGCCGTTGAGCACGTCTGCCGCCGCGTCACCGCAGAGCAGATCGTTGCCGGTGTTGCCGTTGATCGTGTTGCGCCCGCCGAGGCCAAGGACAGCATCAGGCCCGGCCGTACCGGTGATCGTCTCCGTGTTGTAAGTGCCGACGATGACGGTCAGTACGAGATGGCCGGTCGTCTTTCCGTCGCTCACGGTGAAACCGAGCGCGGTGCGACCCGCCTTGTTGGCGGCGGCCGTGAACGTGACGGTGCGGTCGTTGCCGGTCCCTCCAAGTACAACGTTGGCGTTCGCGACGAGCGCCGGATTGCTGTTCGACGTCAGCGTGAGCGTGAGTGCGTCGCCGTCCTTGTCGCTCAGCGTCACGTTGACCAGAGCCGACCGCGTATTCGTCGCCGAGCATTGGCCGTTCTTCACCGCCGCCGTCGGGGCGACGTTCGTCGTGTCGACCTCGACGCCGCTGGCCATCGACAGCGACAGCCCCGACTTCGACACATCACACCGCCGGTCGCCCGGGTTCGCCGCGCCTGGATCAGGGTTGGTTGCGTTCGGCTGGTAATCCCACGGGCCGGTCGTCGCAGTGGCGCCGGGGCTCTGACCGAACGCGGCCCACCGGAAATGTGCGAGCCCACCCGGGACTACGTCATTTGCCAAGGTCAACGCGAATGTTTCGCGGCCGTTCGCCACGGCCGCGTTCGCGGTCGTCGGTCCCTGCAGCGTCTTGCCCGACAGGTCCTGGCAGCTTCCCGTGCTGAGTGTGCGGTCCAGCGACCGCAGGGTCATGTCGACGGACACGCCGTCCGCACTTCGCGCCGCCATCACCTCGGCGTCGGCGATCCCGTCGAGGTCGTTGTCGACGAGAACATGCACGCCGAGCGTCGCCCGAATCCCCGGTCCGTAGGTACTGGCGTCGACGGCGATGGTCACCGTGGTCGTGGTCACACCGACGTTCCACTTGACTAACCGAAGGTCGGTCTTGCCCTCGGGTCCGACCGGCGTGTCGCTCGGGTCGGTGCCCGAGTACGTCAGCGCATACGCCGGCACGGCGGTCGACGTGATGAACACGATCACGGCCGCAGCAGCCAAGCCGCGCCAGTGCACCCAGGTCCGCCTCGTCGTCGGAGCCATCGCGGCTCACCACCGATCTGCCTCGACGGGTGGCCGCGGCGAACGGCCCAACCTAGCGGTCGCCGCCGCACGCGAAAACGAAGCGGTGCCGCGGAACCGCTTTACGCACCCCGCCTAGCTGCCGATGAAGGCCGCAACTTTGACGCCCCGGTCGGCGAGCTGCGCCAGCAGTGCGCCCGGGTTGGGCGCCAGCGCCCCCAAACCGCCGGCGCCGGTTGACAACTCGCCGCGAGCGGCGGCGACCGCCACCGCGGCAGCCAACGTGCCCGCCACGATCGCGGGGCGATCCACGGCACCCACGACGTTGGTGACGGCGCGCCCGTCGGTGAAGCCGCGGATCTCGACGCGCACGCCGCCGATCAGGCCTTCGGGATGCGGCGGGCGCAGCATCGGCAGCCACGTCGTGGCCTTGTCGCGTCGAGTCGCGGCGAGCCGCGCCGTGACGCGGCGCGCCGACGGGAACGCCGCGGTCAGCAGCGACGCTTCGGCCGACGACGTGGCGTAACAGTCGACGCCGCCGACAGGGTCGGGAAAGAACACCAGCTCGCGTCCGGAACCGGCGGGTTCGCTCTGCCAGCGCCCGTCGCGCCACGACGCTGCGGGTCCGCGCAGCGACGCGTGCGACGCGCGGGCGCACGCCGGGCCGCCGGTGCCGGCTTTGGCGACGTGGATCTCCTCGACGATGTCGACGTCACGCGCCGCGTGCTGCGCCAACAGACACGACAACCCCGGCGACATCGCCACGCCGGCAACGGCGCAGCGCTCCGCCGCACGCGCCCGCGCGTCGAGCCCGACGACACCGTCGACGGCTTCGATCGACGCCGCGGTGCTCACGACGTGCGCGCGGTCGCTCAACGCGATGCGCGCCATGTCGGCCTGCTGCTGTTCGGCGACGGCCAACACGACGACGTCGACCTCGCGTGCGACGGCCGGCCAGTCGGCGCGTTCGGCGCGTTCGCCCAACTCACCCGCGACCCATTCCGAACGCGCGGGATTGCGCGACACCACGCGCACCGCGGTAACGGATTCCGTCTCGTGGAGTTGACGGGCGGCGCGCAACCCGACCGCTCCCGTCCCGATGACGGCGACGCGCAACGGACTTATCGCAGTTCGTCGGCGGGCACTTCGCGCCAGCCACCGCCGCTCGGCGGGGTGCCACCGGTGCCGCGGAGGCGAACGACGGCGGCGACGATCGACGCCACGACTACGGCGACGAACGCCCGACGGAATGCCTTCACGTCCCCAACCCTACGCGCGCAGGAGCCCGGACCTTTCCGGCCCGGGCTCCCACGACGTTTCGTTGTGACTGCGGTTAGACCGTGGCCACCCGGCGACGGAACGCTCGCATGGCGAGACCCATACCCATGAGGGCGAAGGCCAGGCCAAGCGGCAGCGTGCCACCGGTGCGAGGCAGCAGCGCACCACGGGAGCGCTGGGCGCCGGCGTTCAACACGTTGGCCGCCGTCACGATCGGCAGCTTGTTCGAGTCGGTCACCGTCTTGCCACCGGAAGAGATCGACACCTTGGTGCCCAGGTTCTCCCCGCCCTTGGCGGTCGGGTTCACCTTGAACGTGGCGACGAGGTCCTTCGATTTGCCCGAACCGAGCGACGAGATGGTCCACGTGACGACGCGCTTGGAGTCGTCATGCGTGCAGCTGTCGGTGCAAGCCACGAAGCTCGTGTCCGGCGGGTAGTTCAGCGTCACCTTGATGTTGTCGCAGGTGCCCTTGCCGAGGTTCGTCAGGCGGACGTACTCGTTGAAGTAGTCGCCGATGCGAACTTCCTTGTGCGAGGACGACAGCGAGCTCGCCGACAAGTCGCACGTCGTCAGGCTCGGGCTGCCGACGGTCGGGATCGGACCCGACGTGGCGTCGGCTTCCGTGCCCTGGCCTTCGCAGGTGCCACTGGCGTGCGCGACGCCGGTGTAGTGGGCGCCGACCGGTGCGTTCGACGGCACCTTGATGGTCGCCTTCAGCGTTTTCAATGCTCCTGGAGCAATGCTTCCGATATCCGGCCAGGAGACCTTGAGTCCGCTGATCGTGTTCGGTGACGGTTCAGCCGAAGTGATCGTCGAACCATCCGGTCCGGTGACAGTGAGGTCGACCTTCACGTGGTCGACGGTGCACGGCCCGATGTTCGGGACGGTGACGACGTACTGGAACTCGCCGTTCGGGAGCACGACGCCGGTCGACGCGTCGACCTGCAGGTTCGACAGCGGGCCGTTGCCGGCGCCGCCGCAGTCCACGCCGCCGCTGGGGACGAGCGCCTTGACGGCCATCGGGGCGATGTCGACCTGGGCCAGCGTGAGCTGACCGACGACGGTAAGCAGCTCGAGGTGCAGCAGCGCCGTCGAGCCGCTCGCCTCGGTGTTGCTCTTGACCACGTTCTCCAGCTCACCGAGGGTGAGGCGCAGCAGGAACGCCGGCGCCGGGCCCGGCGGGATCTCGAGGGTCTGGCCGGGGTTGCTGATGTTGAGCACGTCCGTAACCGTGCCGCCCTGGATGATCTGGACGGTCGGGGTGTTGTAGGTCACCGTCGACGTCGCCGCATTGCCGGTGGCAAGGGCGTTGATCGTCGGCGGCGCCGAGACGTTGAGCGTGATCTCGTTGGCCGAACCCTTGAACAGCACGACACCGGTCAGCTGGTCGAGTTCGGTCGACTGGACGCCCTTGTTCGACTGGCCCGCCACATTGGCGAGGCCGACGGTCGACTTGGTGAAGGCGGCGCCACCCTGACCGTTGACGACGGAAACGAGCGCGTCACCGATCGGGTCGCCGACGCCGAGGACGTTGGCGTCGAGCACCGTCGAGGTCGACGTGGCGATCGGCGTGCCTGGCGCGATGCAGGTCGTGTCGTTGGCGCCCCACACTGCGTGGCTCGACGCCTTCGCAGCCTCGAGCGATGCGACGGGCGACAAGTCGATCGGGCCCGTCAGGCTCTGCACGTCCGCGTTGGCGTTCGTGGGGGGAGCCTGCTGCTTCGACTCGACGATGAGACCGCTCAAGTCGACGTTGCCCGCGAGCAGCGGGGCGTCAAGGTTCGCCGCGCGAGCAGCCGATCGCTTCCCGACATCGTTGTGAGGACCGGCGGGCAAACCGTCGGACTTCACCAACGCGGTCGACGGCGCGAGGTGCGCGTCGGCCAAGCCGGGGGCTATGGCCGCGGTGTTCACGGCGTTTACGTGCAGTAGGTCACCGGTGGCGTTACCGCCATATGGTCCGGCGGCAGCACGCGCGGGTGCTGCAGAAAAGGCGAATACCGCTGGGACAGCCAATGTGGCTGCCACTGCCGCCGTCGCCCAACGACGAAATCGCATGGTTATCTCGCTCCTGGGTTTTGGTTGCCGTGGAAACGTTAGGTCGCGTTGAACCTAACGGAATTCCCACAAAATTCGGTACCTCTGGATCCCAAATCTCAGCCGGAACGCCAGGATTGGGGCAGATACCGCGGAATTTTCGGCGTCATGCCAAATTTTGGTGGGGCTACCTGGAATCGAACCAGGGACCTCAGCATTATCAGTGCTGCGCTCTAACCAGCTGAGCTATAGCCCCGGAGAAAACCGGAGAGCGAAAGTTACCCGTCGTTGGTGTCTACGTCGATCTCGATCCCACCCTGGAGCTCGACGATCAAGTTGTAGAACGTCGCGGCGAGCGCGTTGGCGCCTGTGCCCAATGCAATGAGGACACTGCCGCCGATGATGATGGCGAGCGCCTGCGCGATCACTGAGAAATGGAACGAATCGAGCGCGAACAGCTTCGCCACGAAATCCTCGACGTTCCCGGTGACGCCGAGCACGGCGGCGACGGTCCACAAGATCGCCCACGCCACGACGAACACCAGCAGCATGCAGGCGTACATCACGAGTGACACGCGCACGACGCTGCGCACGCGCACAGCGCGAAGTGTGAGGCGGTGGCTCGGCATGCGCCGAGAAAACTAATCGGCTACGTCGAGCCGCAAACTTTCATCTCGTCGGGACCGCTCGGGCACAGACCCACTTCGGAACCGTGTGGCTCGAGTTCGGCGTACCCCGATGCCGTGAAGCGCGCCGTGTAACCGGCGGCGCGCACGACACCCGGACGATGACCGAGCACCTGCTCGGCGCGCGCCAGCGCAGCCCGCAACGCCGGCGCGGGGTCGTTCGGACGCAGGTTGCCCTTGCCGCCGTCACGATGCGCTTTGGACACGGCGCGGGCGTCGCCGTAATAGACCTCGACGGCGGCGTCGGGGCCTGACTGCTTGTAGTCGTGGACGGTCGCGCCGTTCCGCCGTGCGTAGTCGTCGGCCGCGGCTGGGCCCTCGGCAGCGCCGGCGAGCGCGGCGATGTCTGCGGCGCGTTTGGCTTCGGCGCGATCGACGGCACCACCGCCGAGGTGGGCGAGGGCGATGATCGCCAAGCCGGCAAAAACGACAAACCCCGCCATCAGCGGCACGACCTGGCCGCGTTCGTTGATGCGCACCCGCGCACCTCCAAGTTCAGAGGGATCGCAGGGGAAGCGCCGCTAGAAAATTACTTCGTGCAGTAGCCGACTTGTAGGTGCAATCCGGCGGGCAGGTTCTTCTGCGCGCACGTATTTACCAACTTGGCCTGGGCGGGCGCGGACGCCACGCCGACACCGGCGAGGGCCAATGCCACAACTGCGATGAAGCGCTTCATACGCCGATCAGCGTACAAGGGGCTCACGCGTCGTCTTCCTCCGCCTGGATAATCGGCGCCGCCGTGGCGAGGCTCGCGCCGTCGTCGAGGTTCATGATCCGTACACCGGTGGCGTCGCGGCCCTGCGACGAGATTTGCCGCACCGGATAGCGGGCGGTCGTGCCGTTGGACGCCGCCACCATGATCTCGTCTTCGAGACCGACCATGAACGCCGCCACGACGAAGCCGCGCTTGGCGGTCAGCTTGATGCCCTTCATCCCGAGCCCGCCGCGTCCCTTGCGCGGGAACTTGTCGAGCTGCGTGCGCTTGCCATAGCCGGCGTCGGTGACGATGAGGATCGCGGTGTCGTCGCGGGCGACATCGCAGGACACGACTTCGTCGTCCGCGCGCATGCGCATGCCGATCACGCCCTGGGCTGAGCGCCCCGTCGGGCGCACCGAGTCCTCGGCGAAGCGGATCGTCTGGCCGGTGCGCGTGACGATGAAGATGTCGTCGGTGCCGCTCGTCGGCAACACCTTCACGAGCTCGTCGCCGTCCTTCAGTGTGATGGCGATGAAACCTTCGCGCCGCGACTTGTCGTACTCCGAGAACGGCGTCTTCTTGATGATGCCCTTCTTCGTCGCGAACAGCAGGAGCTTGTCCTCGGGGTAGTCGCGCGTGGCGATGACCGCTTGGATCTTCTCTTCGGGCTCTAGCGGCAGGAGGTTGACGACGGGGGTACCGCGCGCCGTGCGCTCCTTTTGCGGGATCTCGTGCGCCTTGAGCCGGAACACGCGGCCGCGGTTGGAGAAGAACAGGATGAACTCGTGCGCTGAGGTGTGGATCACCTGCGACACGAGGTCTTCTTCTTTCAACTTGGCGCCGGCGATGCCGCGTCCGCCGCGGCCCTGCGTGCGGAACGAACCGGCGGCGACCGTCTTCACATAACCGGCCCGCGTCATCAGGAACACCAGGGGCTCGTCGCTGATGAGGTCCTCGGAACCCAACTCGCCCGGGTCGTGCGTGAGTTCGGCGCGGCGGGGCGTGGCGAACTTGTCCCTGACGGCGGTCATCTCGCTCTTGATGACGCCGCGCAGCACCGCGGGCTTGGCCAGGATCTCTTCGAGTTCCGTGATCGTCGTCCGCAGGTCCTTCATTTCCTGGTCGTACTCACTGCGGCTCAGCCGCGTGAGACGGGCGATCGTCATGTCGAGGATGTGGTTCGCCTGGATCTCGCTGAAGTCGAACGGCTTCGCCATGAGGCCGGCGCGCGCCGAGGCGCGGTCTTCGGACGCGCGCACGTGGGCGATGATCTGGTCGATCATGTCGAGCGCCTTGAGCAAGCCCTCGACGATGTGGGCGCGGTCTTGCGCCTTCTTCAACCGGAACTGCGAACGCCGCGTGATGACGTCGACCTGGTGGTCGATGTAGGCCTGCAGCGCCTGCACCAAGTTCAGCGTCCGGGGCACGCCGTCGACCAGCGCCACCATGTTCACGGCGAAGCTCGACTGCAGCTGCGTGTGCTTGAACAGGTTGTTCAGCACGACCAGTGCGTTGGCGTCGCGCTTGAGCGGGATCTCGATGCGGGTCATCTCGCCGGAGGACAAGTCCTCCACGTCGCGGATGCCTTCGAGTTCACGAGCGTTGACGAGGTCGTAGATGCGCTGCGCGATGCCGGCGGGCGACGCCTGGTACGGCAGCTCGTGTACGACGATGACCGGACCGTTCTTGCGATCTTCGATCTCGGTGCGCGCCCGGAGACGGATCGAGCCGCGGCCGGTGCGGTACGCGTCCATGATCCCCTGGCGACCGAGGATCAGTGCGCCGGTCGGGAAGTCGGGGCCCTTGACGAAGTGCATGAGGTCGTCAGGCGTCGCCTCGGGATTGTCGATCAGGTGGATCGTGGCGTCGACGATCTCGCCGAGGTTGTGCGGCGGGATGTTTGTCGCCATCCCCACGGCGATGCCCGTCGACCCGTTGACCAACAGGTTGGGGAACCGCGACGGCAACACCTTCGGCTGTTCGAACTCGAACGTGTAGTTCGGCTCGAAGTCGACCGTGTTCTCGTCGATGCCAGCCAACATCTCGTTGGCCAACGTGGCGAGACGGCACTCGGTGTAGCGCGCGGCAGCCGCCGGAAAGTCGGGAGATCCGTAGTTGCCGTGGAAGTCGATCAGCGGGTCGCGCAGCGAGAACGGCTGAGCCATGCGCACGAGCGCGTCGTAGATCGACGAGTCGCCGTGCGGGTGGAACTTGCCCATCACTTCGCCCGACACGCGGGCGCACTTCATGCGCGGGCGGTCAGAGCGCGCCCCCATGTCGTGCATGCCGTACAAAATCGCCCGGTGCACGGGCTTGAGGCCGTCGCGGGCGTCCGGCAACGCCCGCGCCACGATGACCGACATCGCGTAGTCGAGGAACGAACGTTCCATCTCCTCTGACAGTTCGATGTCTTCGACGCCGCCGACGAAGTCGGCCACGGTGTCGACAGCCACGCCGTCGTCTTCTTCCTCGGTCCCGTCCTCGGGAGGCAGATCACTCATCAGATGTCCAAGAAGCGAACGTCGCTGGCGTTGGTGACGATGAAGTTCTTGCGCGATTCGACGTCGTCACCGAACAGCACCGAGCACGCCTGGTCGGCAGCCGCCGCCTCGTCGGCGCTGACCCGCAGCAGCGTGCGGCGCGTCGCCGTCATCGTGGTGTCGCGCAACTCTTCCCAGTCCATTTCGCCGAGGCCCTTGAGGCGGGCGAACTCGGCCTTGTGGTTCGGCCGCTCCTGCAGGAAGCGTTCGCGCGCCGCGTCGTCTTTCAGGTAGACGGTTTCCTTGCCGACGGTCGTGGAGTACAGCGGCGGCTGGGCCACGAAGATGTTGCCCTTCTCGATCAGCGGACGCATCTGGCGGAAGAAGAACGTGAGCAGCAGCGCGCGGATGTGGGACCCGTCGACGTCGGCGTCGGCGAGGATGATCACCTTGCCGTAACGCGCCTTGGCGACGTCGAACTCCTCGCCGATGCCGGCGCCGACCGCCGTCACCAGCGTCTGGATCTCGGTGTTCTTCAGCATCTTGTCGACGCGGGCGCGCTCGACGTTGAGCGGCTTGCCGCGCAGCGGCAGGATCGCCTGGTTCTCCGGGTCGCGGCCGCGCACGGCGGAGCCGCCGGCGGAGTCGCCCTCGACGATGAACAGCTCGGCCTCTTCGGCGTTCTTGGTGCGGCAATCGGTGAGCTTGCCGGGCAGGCCCGCGCCTTCGAGGGCCGACTTGCGCCGGATCGTGTCACGCGCGGCCCGTGCGGCGACGCGGGCCCGCGCCGCCTGCGTGGCTTTCGTGACCAGCGCTTTCGCTTCCGACGGGTGCTCCTCGAGCCACTCGGCGAGCTTCTCGTTCGTCACCTTCTCGACGGCCGAGCGCATGGCGATGGTGCCGAGCTTGCCCTTGGTCTGGCCTTCGAACTGCGGGTCCTGCAGCTTCACCGCGACGATGGCGGTGAGGCCTTCACGGATGTCCTCGCCGAGGAGGTTGTCGTCCTTGTCTTTCAGCAGGCCGCGTGCTTTCGCGTACTTGTTGACGACGTTGGTGATCGCCTTGCGGAACCCCTCTTCGTGCGTGCCGCCTTCGGGCGTTTCGATGCCGTTGGCGAAGCTGTGGATGCCCTCGTGGTAGCCGGTGTTCCACTGCATCGCGATCTCGACTTCGTAGTCCTCGGCCTTGTTCTCGTAGGCCGCGACCTTCTTGAACAGCGCTTCCTTGGTGGAGTTGAGGTGGCGCACGTAGTCGGTGATGCCGCCGGCGTAGCGGTATGTGACCGACTGTGTGTGGCCGGGGCGCTCGTCCTTGAAGCGGATCTCGAGGTCCTTGTTCAGGAAGGCGTACGTCTGGAGACGCTCGAGGACGGTCTGGGCGCGGAACTCGATGCCTTCCGCCTTGAAGATCTCAGGATCCGGCCAGAAGGCGATCGTGGTGCCCGTGCGGCCCTTCGGCGCGTCGCCGACGACCTTGATCTTGCCGACGGGCTTGCCGCCGTCCCTGAACTCCATGACGTGGCGCTTGCCGTCGTCGGCGTCGACCTCCGCGATGAGGCGCGTCGACACGGCGTTGACCACCGACACGCCCACTCCGTGCAGGCCGCCCGACACCTTGTAGCCGCCGCCACCGAACTTGCCGCCGGCGTGCAGAACGGTGAGGACGACCTCGAGGGCCGACTTGCCCTTCTGGGCCCCCGACGTCATCGGCTGCACCGGAATGCCGCGCCCGTTGTCGACCACGCGGCAGCCGCCGTCGGCCAGCAGCGTGACGTCGATGCGGGTGCAGTGACCCGCCATCGCCTCGTCGACCGAGTTGTCCACTACCTCCCGAATGAGGTGATGCAGACCCGTCAGCCCGGTCGAACCGATGTACATGCCGGGCCGTTTCCGGACCGCTTCGAGGCCTTCGAGGACCTGAATGTTGTCTGCGCTGTACCCCGATTTCGCCGCCTTTTTGGCCGGCGGCTTGGTCACAGTTGTGTCAGTCATAGTCTCTCTTCGTCGGCGTGTGCGATAACGGGTCTCCCGAGGCCATTCGGACGCGCCGACGACCGGCAAAAGTGCAGGTCAGCGGGTACATAAACCCCGAATCGCAATGACGTAAGTTTACCAGACGGGTGTAGCGGTTACTGCCCTTTGGCAGGACCCTTGGGACGGGAAGCGAACAACCTCTAAATGAGTTCGGCGCAAGCCACCAGAGACGACATCGCGCGCCTCTTTGGCCGCGCCGCGTTCGGTGCCACGCCCGCCGATCTCGACGCCTGGACGGGCAAGCCGTACGCCGACGCAGTGTCGTTCCTCGTCGACATCCCCGCGCCGTCGGGACGCCGCGCCCAACCCGACGACACCCGCCGCAGCGCACTCGTGCAGACCGGCGCCAACCACACCGACGACGGAACGATCCGGCTGGCACAGAAGTGGTGGCTCGAGCGGATGCGGACGGGTTCGTACCCGCTCGAGGAGCGCATGACGCTGCTCTGGCACGGCCATTTCGCCACCGCCGTGCGGTACCCCTATCCCGACGTGGCGATGATGCTGGTGCAGAACCAGACGTTCCGCACGCATGCCCTCGGCAACTTCCGCGAGCTGGTCAAAGCCGTCACGGTCGACCCCGCGATGATGGAGTGGCTCGACGGGGCGCGAAACTCCATCCCGACGCCGAACGAGAACTACGCCCGCGAGTTCATGGAGTTGTTCACGCTCGGGAAGTTCCCAGAGGTCTACGGCGAGCGTGACGTGCGCGAGGCCGCGCGCGTCCTCACCGGATGGACGAGCAACCCCTCGTTCCGGACCGTGTCGTTCAACGGCGCCGGCCACGACACGGGCACGAAGACCGTGCTCGGCACGACGTTCGGCGACGCCGGCGCGCACGAGTACGAGCAACTGGTCGACGTCGCGCTCAGCCAGCCCGTGAGCGCGCGCTTCATCGCCGCGAAGCTCGTGTCGAACTTCGCCTACGCGGCGATGGGCACCGATCTGCTGCGCAGCGCCGACTCACTCGTGGTCGCCGTCGCCGACACGCTGCGTCAGACGAACTGGGACCTACGCGCCGCGATGCGCACGCTGCTGATGTCCGACGAGTTCCGCAACGGCGACGCGTCGGCGCAACGCCTGCTCATCCGTCAACCGGCCGAGGTGATGGTCGCGTCGGCGAAGGTGTTCGGCATCAGCCTCGACAACGACGACGCGGTGTTGCAGTTGCGCAACATGGGCCAGAACCTGTTCGTGCCGCCGAACGTCGGCGGGTTTGCGTCCGGCGTGGCGTGGCTGTCGCCTTCCACCGTCGTGGCGCGCTACGGGTGGGCGGCGACGATCGGTGGCAAGAATCCCAGCGGTCTGCCGGCGTCGGCTGATACCGATGGGTGGGCGAAGCGCGTCGGCCTCGGCACGCTCACGCTCGAGACCACCGCCGCGCTGCACGAGTACGTCGCGAAGAACGCCAAGCTGCCCGAGGCCAACCGGCAGACCGGCATGCTCACGCTGCTGCTGACGAGCCCCGACTGGATGGCGCTGTAATGCCGATCACCCGCCGCGAGTTCTTGATCGGCGCCGGCGCGGTCGCCGGCGCGTCGATCGTCGGCGTCGCCGGCCCGGCGTTCGGCGCCGCCGCTGTCGATCCGGCATCGGCCAACCGCAATCGCCTCGTCATCATTTTCCTCGAGGGCGGCAACGACGGCCTGAACTACGTCGTGCCGCGCGGTGACGTGCCGGGCGCCCCGCGCCTGTCGGTGTACCGCAAGGTCCGCCCGGCACTGGCGTACGCGCCCAGCACGCTGCTGCCGCTCGACCGCGGCAACGACGCCGCCCAGATGCTCGGGTTCAACCCGAAGCTCACGCACCTTCACTCGCTGTACCGCGCCGGGCGTGTTGCCGTCGTGCAAGGCGTCGACTACCCGAACCACAACTACTCGCACTTCGCCTCGTCCGATATCTGGCACGCCGGTAACCCCACCAACACCTCGACGGGCTGGATCGGCCGCCACCTCGACCGCGTCGGCGTTGGCGAAGGCGAACTGCGCGCCGTTGCCGTGTCGTCGAAGCTGCCGCTGATGCTGCAGGGCCGCGGCGTGTCGGGGGCGTCGATCGCGTCGATCGCCACGATGCGGTTCCGGGACGGCACCAGCGCCACGTCGAACGCCAAGCACGCCGCGCTCGCCGCGCTCGGCGCAGCCCGCGCCAACGATCCGCTGCGCCAACGCGTCGGCGCCACGCTGCGCCAAGCCGTCGACGTCGTTGCCGACCTCGCGAAGACCGACGCCCCGCCGGCGCGTTCCTCGGCGATCGGCGAGTCGCTGGAGACGGCACGGACGCTGCTCGAACAGAACCTCGGCGTCGAATCGGTGTTCGTCGGTTACGGCGGCTTCGACACCCACACCACGGAGGTCGCCACGCAGGAGCAACTGCTGGCCGACCTCGACACCGCGCTCGACGCGTTCTGGGCAGGCCTCAATCCGTCGCTCGCCGCCCGCACGCTCGTGATGATCGTGAGCGAGTTCGGCCGGCGCATCGGCCAAGCGAGCGGTGGCTTCGGCATCGCGGGGACCGACCACGGCGCGGCGGCGCCGGTGGTGTTCGTCGGGCCTCCGCAGTCGTCGCTCGTCGGTGGCCTGCACGGCGACCACCCCAACATGGGGACGACGGCAGCGCCCGCAGACAACCTGGCCATGACGACCGACGTTCGCCACGTGTACCAAGCAGTGCTGCAGTCCTGGCTGCACAACCCCGACCCGCTCTACAACGACGCGGAGTCGGGTCCGCTGCACGGGCTGTTCGACGAAGCGAACACCGCCGCCGGCGGCCGCGCCCGCAACGGGGCCGCGGCGCGACTCGACGGAGACGGGTCCGCGTCGGCCACGTCGACGTCGAGCGCGGTGCTGGGCGAGCGCGCGTCGCGCCGGCGCAGTGCGCTGGGCTTCGGGGGTAGTGGTACGTCCAACGGCGGCGGCCGATCGGTGCCGCTGTCGAGCGCCACCGCAGCGCTGGCGTTCAACGCCTTCGTGGCGGCCGTCGTGGTGCGCAGCGGGCGGTTCCGCGAAGCTCTGGCGAGCTGGCGCGACGACGACGCTGCTTTGTGAGCGGCACCGCGGCGACAATCGCCGACTTCTCGTACGGGCCGTCGAACGTGCAGATCCACGCCGGCGATTACGTGACGTGGAACAACGAGGGCGCCACGGTCCACACCGTGACCGCCAGCCGCGGCGAGTTCAGCTCCGGCTCGATGCGCCAAGGCCAGTCCTTCAGCGTGCAGTTCAACACGCCCGGCGTGTATCCGTACTTCTGCGAACCCCACGAGTTCATGCGCGGGCTCGTGTCCGTCTACCCCGCGACCAGCCCCGCGACGACCCTCGACGCCAGCACCCCCACGTCGCTGTTCGTCGTGACCGTGCCGACGACTTCGCCAAGAGCTTTCGTCGTCGAGAAGGTCGCGGGAGCCTCCGAGCAACCGGGCGCGTTCACGCCGGTTCTGGCGACCATCGTCGCCGCGGCCGCACTGGCGCTCGGGCTACGCCGCCTCGGTCAGGACGGGTTGCGCGTGTTGGCGGTCATCGCCACGGTGGCAACCGGTGTGCTCCACCTGCAGCTGCGCCACGGGATCGACTATCCCGAACCAATCGGCACGTTGCTGGTCATCGAGGCAGGCGGGGCTGCGGTGCTCGCAGCGTGGCTGGCCGTCGGCCCGCTGACCCGTCGCCAGGCGCTGACGGGGATCGCGCTGCACGCGGCCGCGCTCGCGGCGCTGGCCATCACGCGCACTTCGATCGGTCTGTTCGGTTTCCACGAGTTCGGCTGGGACCCGTCGCCACAGCTACCGCTGGCGCTCACGTTTGGGGCAGTTGCCATCGCAGCGCTCGCCCTCGGTACGGTTCGTCGATCCCGAATCTCTTCGCTCGCCGCGTAATGGTCGCGGTCGCCGCCGCTCTCATCGTGGCCGGGACCGTGGGTGTGTTCACTGTGCACGCCGATCCGTCGGCGAACGCGTTGGTCGCCCGCGCCCGTGCCTTCGTCGGGGCCCACGCGACGGCGAAGTTTCACGGAGTAACGGTCGTGCGCGGCGGAACGGCGCGCTTCCCGATCGCCGAAGCGGAAACCGCGGGCGCGCGGGTCGCCGGCGAACTCCACGCGCCGGGCCGTGCCCACGCCGTGATCGCCGATGACGACCTGGCGACGGAGCTCGTCCTCGTCCAAGACGGCATCTACGTCCGCGACGCCGAGAAGGCCACCGCCCTGCCGACGACGCCGTACGTGCGCGCCGACGCGCAGCACCGTCGGATCATGCGCCTGCGCGCCGAGCAGGCCAAAGCGCTCGACCTCGGCGCTGTCCTCGCCGCGGTCACCGACGCGAAGATCCTGCGCCGGCAGCGCCACACGACGACGGTCGAAGCCGACGTCGACGCACCCGCGCTGTTCGGCCGCGCCCTCGGCGGCCACGTGGATTGGGTGACGTTGCGGGCGTTGGTGGGCGACGACGGCGAACTCGAGGGTGCGCAACTGCTGACGCGCGCCGAAGCGACGGTCACCACCAACCTCCACTTCAGCGACTGGGGCGACTCCGCGATCCGCATCGCGGCGCCGCCGGCGGCACAGCTCGACACGACCCCCCCGGTGGCGCGCGTGAAACTCTCGTCGTTCAAAACCGCGACGCTGCTCGTGCCCAAGACCCTGCCCGACGGATGGGAACTCGTGCGCGCCGATGTCCTGCCGGCGAACGACACGCAGGAGGGATGCGCGCAGGCCGAGCTTGCGTACGAGGACCAGAGCAGCGGCGACACCGGCTACCTGTCTCTGTACGAGTTCCCGCGGACGTGCGCGTCGCGACGTCCGAGCGACGCAACGCCGTTCACGGCCGGGAAGTACAACGGATTCGCAGCGTCCCAGGACGGGCCCTACGTGCAGATCACCGTCGGGAACACGACCGTGCAAGCGGTGACGGACCTTCCGACGGACCGCTTGGCGGCGACGCTCAGCGAGCTCGTGCCACTCGCACTTCAATCTTTTTGACGGCGCCTTCTCCGAGTTCCTCGCAACATTTCGCCACCAACTCCGACGTCATGTAGCGCAGCTGCGTGGCCCACGCGTTCGTGTCGACGTCGACGAGCAACACGCCGCGCCGTAACGACACGGGCTGCGCGTGAGCGGCGATGCCGGCGCCGACCATCTCGTCCCAGCGGTGGAACAAGCCCGACAGCGCCTTGGCGGTCGGCGCGCCGAGACGCTTGGCCACGCGGTCGAGCGACGGGCCCAGGCGCGCCGGATCTCGCTCCGACTCCGGCTCGGGCAACGGCTTCCACGTCATGGTTCGATCGTCCCGTTGGCGATGCGCACCGTCGCCGCGGGCGTCGCACCCGGAGGCAGCGCTCCGGCCGTCGTCAGTACCGCCTGGCCGGGCGGTAACGCCGACACGAGGGCGGCCGATCGGTGCGGGTCGAGTTCGGAGAACACGTCGTCGAGCAGGAGGATGGGCGCGCTGGCGGTGGCTTCGGTGACCGCGTAATGCACGGCGAGGCGCAACGCCAGCGCCAGCGATCGCTGCTCGCCCTGCGACGCGTGCGTGCGCGCCGGCAGCGTGCCGATGTGTAATTCGAGTTCGTCGCGATGCGGGCCGATCGATGTGATGCCGCGCCGCAGATCGTCCTGGCGCGCCGCCTGCAGCGCCGCGTGTAATTCGCCCTCCCATGACGCCGCGTAGCGCAGTGTGATCGACGCGGCGCCCTCGGCGACTGCGGCGTACGCCTTGGCGACGAGCGGCTCGAGGCGAGTTACAAGCTCGCGGCGCGCCGTCACCAACGCGGTGCCGTGTTCGGCCAACTTCGCGTCCCACACGTCGAGCGTGGACACCACCTCGGGAGTTGCCTTGCCGCCGGCTTGGCGCAGCAGCGCGCCCCGCTGTTTCAGCACACGCTCGACCGCAGTGATGGTTTCGGCGTGGTGCGGCGAGAGGGCGACGAGGGCGTCGTCGAGCAGGTCGCGCCGATGCGACGGTCCCGCCTTGATCAGCGCCAGGTCGTCGGGCGAAAACACACTGACCCGCAACGCGCCGAGCAGGTCCGTGCTGCGCCGCAAAGCGTTGCCGTTCACCAACACACGGGGCGAGCCGCGTGGCGGGAGTTCGGCTTCGATGCGCACCGCGCGGCCGTCGCGGTCGATCTCGGCGCGCACGTACGCCCGGTCCGCGCCTTGGCGCACCAGCGCGTCATTCGGTGCTCCACGGAACGACGACAGCGTCGCCAGCCACGCCAACGCCTCGAGCAGGTTGGTCTTGCCCTGGCCGTTCTCGCCGACCACAACCGTCAGCCCGTCAGGCGCCAATTCCAACCGCGCCGTCGTGTAGTTCCGGAAGTCCGAAACGGTGAGCCAGTTGACCCGCAGTTAAGGCACCCTGACCGGCATCAGCAGGTACAGGTACTCCTCGGAACCGACGCCGCGCAGCACACACGGCTTCAGCGTGTCTTGTGTTTCGAGGGTCAGCTCGTCACCGGTGACCGCCTCGATGCCGTCGGTCAGGTACTGCGGGTTGAACGCCACGGTCATGTCGGCGCCGAGGAACTTCGCCTCGACGTCTTCGGTCGCCGTGCCCTCGGCTGGGTTGGTGACGGTGAGCTCGACGCCGTCTGAGCGCAATGACAAGCGCACGGGCGTGGTCTGGTCGCGGACCATGAGCTTGACGCGCTTCACCGCGTCGAGCAGCGCGTCGCGGTTCACGGTGAGTTCGTTCGGGAAGCTCGCCGGGATGAGATTCAGCACGTTCGGGAACTCGCCTTCGATCAGGCGCGTCGTGAGTTTCACGTTGCCCACTTCGAAGCTCGCTTCCGTCGAGCCGAGGCGCACGGAGCACTCGGGCGCGGCGCTCAACAAGCGTTGCAATTCGGCGAGCGCGCGCGACGGGATGAGCACCTTCTGCTCGCCCTTGACCATGTTCACGCCCGGGAGCTGGCGTACCGCGAGCCGGTAGCTGTCGGTCGCCAACAGCTGCATGCCGTCGGCGGTCGCCATGCACAACACGCCGGTGAGGATCGGGCGCGCCTCGTCGCCGCTGGCGGCGCGCACGACTTGGCGCAGTGCGTCGGCGAGCTCGCCAGACGCCACCGTCACCGCGTCGGAAGCCACTTCGCCTTGTGCCATCGGGAACTCTTCGGCGGGCAAAACGCGCACGGCGAATTGCGAGCGCCCGGACGCGATCTTCGCTTGCTCGTCGTCAGCGTCGATCGTGACCGCCCCCGGCTCGAGCGAGCGCACGATGTCGGCCGCCAACTTCGCGGGAATCACCGAGACCCCGTCGGCGATGCCGGCGACGGTGGCGACCACCTCGATCGTCAGGTCGAGGTCCGTAGCGATGATGCGTAACTCGTCTCCGGAAATTGCAAGGCGAGCCCCAGCGAGCACCGGGAGTCGTTCACGGCCAGAGGTGGCGCGGCTCGCAGAGGCAAGGGCCTCGACCAAAACGTCGCGTTCGCAGCGAAACTTCACAGGCGGTTTTCCTACCTAATCTTTAGTGAGAAATTCAGTAGCAGTAATAGGTGCTGTGGATTGTGGACAACACCTCGTTTGTGCTGCTCAGAGGGGGAAATGTTGCGAGCCGGTCATCCCCACAATCACACAGGGGTGTAACGACTTCGGCGAAACCTCGGGGAAACCGCACAGTTGTCCCCACCGATCCACACTTCATCCCCCGGTCTTGATCTTGGTGATGAGCCCGGTCACCTGATCGTAAATCTGACGCCGTTCCTTCATCAGCGTCTCGATCTTCGATACGGCGTGGATGACCGTCGTGTGGTCGCGGCCGCCGAACTCTTTGGCGATCGCGGGATACGAGAAGTCGGTGACGTCGCGGAACACGTACATGCCGACCTGGCGCGCGATGACCAGCGGTCGGCGCCGGCTTTGGCCGCACAGATCCTCGATCGAGAAGCCGAAGGTCTCCGCGGTGGCGTCGAGGATCGCCTTGGGTGTGATCTGGCGCGGCTGGTTCCCCGAAATGAGATCGGTCAGCAGGTGCTCGGCGAGTTCGAGGGTGATCGGCTGCCGGTTGAGGCTGGCGTAGGCGATGACGCGAGTCAGCGCACCTTCGAGTTCGCGGATGTTGTCCTTCACGTGCGTGGCGATGAGCTCCAGCACGTCGTCGGGAATGTCGTTCGGCTCGACGCCCGCCTTACGTTGCAAGATCGCGAGACGCGTTTCGAGTTGCGGCGGCTGCACGTCGGTCAGCAACCCGGCTGCGAATCGGCTTCGCAGGCGATCCTCCAGCGTCGGGATGTCCTTCGGCGGGCGATCGGACGTGATCACCACTTGCTTGCGCGCGCTGGTGAGGTCGTTGAACGTGTGGAAGAACTCCTCCTGGAGTCCTTCTTTGCTTTCGATGAACTGGATGTCGTCGATCAGCAGCACGTCGGCTTCGCGGTACCGGCGCTTGAACGTGTTCGTCGTGTTCGTGCGGATGGCGTCGACGAATTCGTTCATGAACGTCTCGGTCGTCACGTAGCGAACGTGGCGGTGCGGGAAGTTCTGCCGCACGTAGTTGCCGATGGAGTGCAACAAGTGTGTTTTGCCGAGACCCGACTCGCCGTAGACGAACAGCGGGTTGTAGGCCCGGCCCGGGTTTTCGGCGACGGCCCGCGCCGCGGCGTGGGCGAAGCTGTTCGACTCGCCGATGACGAAGGCATCGAAAGTGAACTCCGGATCGAGCCGCGCCTGCTCGCCTTGCCGCGGCGGCGGGGGCGGCGGGATCGGGGTGTCGTTCACCGCGCTGACATGGAGTCCTGCGTCGGCCATACCTGCATCACCTGCTCGTACTTCGATGACGACTTTGGCGCGCGTGCCCTTGGCTTCGGTCACGGCCGCGTCTAATTCGTCCTGGAATCGCTCCTCGAGTCGTTGTTTCACGATCGAGCTGGGACTGGCCAACGTCAGACTCACGTCATCGTCCGCGACGGGGATCAACCCCTCGAACCACGCCATCCATGTCGCATCCGAAAGCTGTCCTCGAAGGGTGTCAGCACACACCTTCCACAGCCGTTCTGCGTCTGTCACCTGCCGTTCCGCCTCCCCGGGTCCTTGGTTCTCCACACTTATCTCCACACCTGTGGATAACTACCTACGAACACGTATCGCCGCCCCCCTGACCTGCCGCTGTGCCCTAGGGGAAGGAGGGCGAAGTGTTGCAAGCGAGTTGTCGTGGGAGACGCCGGTTCAGTTCGACGCCACAAGTGAAAGATGGCGAAGGTAGCACCGTTTTCCACAGCCGCAAGATGTGGATTAATTTGCGCTGTTACCTGGGCAAACGAAGTTTTCCACAGGCATTTTCCACCCTGGCTGGCGCGTGCTTGACGCGCGGCGTAGCCTTGCTGGACCGTCGCATGGGCTGGGCCCCGTATGCCCGGCCTGCCACCGGCCAGTTCTGCCGGTCGCAAGCTCTTTCACACGCAAGGAATCCTCATGAAGCGCCCGTACCAACCAAACGCTCAAAAGCGCGCAAAGCGTCACGGCTTCCGTCACCGTATGTCGACCCGAGCCGGGCGCGCCATCCTCTCCGCGCGGCGCCGTAAGGGCCGCGCCAAGCTGTCCGCGTAAGCGGCGCGTGCCGAACGTCGGTCGCCTTCGGGGACGGCGTGCGTTTGCGGACCTCGCTCAGCGGGGCCGCACCGTGCGTAGTGGTCCCCTCCGCGTCCGCTACCTCGCCGCGCCTGCGGACGGGGTCACCACCGCGTCCGTCGGCTACGCCATCGGCAAGCGCAACGGTGGCGCCGTGGTCCGCAACCGGATCCGCCGCCGCCTCCGCGCCGCCGTTTCCCAGGCGACAACGCCGCTGACCAGCGGTTTCTATCTGATCTCGGCGGACACGTCGGCCGCGACCCTCCCCTTCGACGAGCTCGTCAGCAATGTCGATAACGTTGTTATGAGCCTCAAATCCACCCACCGATGACTCGCACGGCCCGGTTCCTCCATGGCGGTGTTCGCCTTTACCAGGGCCTCAGCGCCGGCCGTCCGCCGCGCTGTCGTTACTACCCGAGCTGCTCGCACTACGCGGCCGAAGCCCTCGAGCGCCACGGCGCCTCGAAGGGTTCCTGGCTGACGGTGAAGCGCCTCGCCCGCTGTGCGCCCTGGGGGGGCTACGGCGTGGACCCCGTCCCCGACTAACCACACAAGGAAACCCGTGTTCTCTCTGCTGGCCGGCGTCCTGGCCTTCTTCTACGACCTGATCCCGAATTACGCGGTCGCAATCATCCTGCTCACGCTGTCGGTGATGGGCGTGCTCACGCCGATCACGCTCAAGGGCACCCGCAGCATGCTCGCCATGCAGAAGCTGCAGCCCGAGATGAAGAAGATCCAGGACATGCACAAGGGCGATCGGCAGGCCCAAAACGAAGCCATGATGGCCTTCTACAAGGAGCACAAGATCAACCCGCTCTCGGGTTGTCTGCCGATGTTGCTCCAGTTCCCGGTGCTCATCGTCATGTTCCGCGTGCTGCGCGGCATGACAAAGACGCACACGGTGGCCTTCAAGGAGGGCGCGTCCTGCGCGGGGCAGATCGTCAAGCAGAAGTGCGTGACGGGCAAGCCTTCGTACCTGAGCCACGACACTGCGCTGTACAAGGCGCTCGAGCACAGCGCCGGCAAGATGAAGTCCTTCGGGGTCGACTTCGGGGCTATCCCGTCCCACGCCGGGCGCGGCGCACCGGTGTTGTACCTGCTCATCGTGGCCGTCGTGGTCTCGTCGTTCTACCAACTGCGCCAGATGCAGGCTCGTACGGCGAACAACAACGCCAACAACCAGATGAACCAGCAGATGCAGACGGTGAACCGGATCATGCCGTTGTTCTCGGGCCTGATCTCGCTGCAGCTGCCCGGTGGCGTGACGCTGTACTTCCTGGTTTCGAACCTGTTCCGTATCGCCCAACAGAGCCTGATGTACCGGTTCGACCCGCACCTCAAGGCGCATATGGAAGAAGTGCGTGAGGTCAAGAGCCGCGCGGCGACCAGCCCTGCTTCGCCGCCGGCTGAGCGGAAATCCCTGTTCAGCGGCCTTATGGGTGGCGCCAGCGGTACCACGAACGGCAACGGCAAGGACGGTCCCCGGGGCCAGGCCCCGCCGTCGAAGCCCGTAAGCGGTCGCGTCACGCAACCCGGACGCCCAGGCAATGCGGCGCGGAAGCGTTCGAAGCGGAAAAGGTAAGGCAAGTCGGTGGAATGGGTTGAGATAACAGCCAAAACAATCGAAGAGGCGAAAGAGCGCGCCCTCGATCAACTCGGCGTGGATGTCGACGACGCCGAATTCGAGGTGCTCGAAGAGCCCAAAGCCGGCTTGTTCGGCCGGGTCCGGGGCGAGGCGCGTGTGCGCGCCCGCGTACGTCCCACCGCGCCGCGGTCGAAGGAGGCGGGTCGGCGCCGCAGTCGACCCGAGCGGGGGCGAAGCGGCGGTGAAGCAGCGGCTCCCGCGGCGACGGCGAGCGAGCCTGCACCCGCCGCAACTGCGCGCGGCGGTCGCAACGGCGCTGCGGATCCGGCGGTCGCGGACGCGATTGCCCAGGTCACAGAGGCAGGCGATGACGCACCGAGTTCCGGTGGCAACCCCCGTCGACGCCGCCGCGGTGGTCGTGGACGCGGCACCGGGGGTGCCGGGGGCGGTACACGAGGTAATGGTGAACGCCGGCCGCGTCGGTCGGATGACGAGCAATCACGAGGAGAACCGGTGTCGGTCGAGGCGTTAGAGCAGCAGGGTGAAGTGGCGGTCGAGTTTCTGAAAGGCCTGCTGGATGCGTTCGGTCTTGACGCCACCGTCGGCGTGCGCACGGTCAACGAGTCGGCGGTAGAGGTGGCGGTTGACGGCTCTGACCTGGGGTTATTGGTCGGACCGCGGGGCGCAACGCTCCAAGCCATCCAAGATCTGACGCGCACCGTCGTCCTTCGCGAGACGGGCATGCGCGACGGCTGGGTGATCGTCGACGTCGCCGAATACCGGGTGAAGCGGCGCGCCGCTCTGGAGAAGTTCGCTCTACAGGTCGCCGAGAAGGTGACGGAAGGCGGCGTCGCCGTCCGCCTCGACCCGATGCCACCGGCCGACCGCAAGGTCGTGCACGACGTGCTGAACACGGTTGATGGCATTGAGACGAGCTCCGAAGGCGAAGAACCCCGCCGGCGTGTCATCGTCAAGCCCGTCCCGGTTGGCTGATTCTGCGCTTGCTCGTGTCTTAGAAAAGTCTCGTGACCTGGGGTTTCTTGGCCCTGGGCCGGTAGGGGCGCACATCGAACACGCCCGGGCGTACCTGCCCGCGCTCCCCCGCGTCGGTCGCGGCGGGACCATCGTCGACCTCGGGACGGGCGGGGGCGTTCCCGGCATCCCGCTAGCGTCGTGGCGCACCGACCTGCGGTGGGTCCTCGTCGACGCCATGGCGAAACGCATCGCCTTCGTCCGCACCGCCGTCGAGGAGCTCGGATTGACGGTCGAGGTGGTCGAGGGTCGCGCGGAAGAGTTGGCGAACGACCCGGGTTGGCGCGCTTCGGTGGACGTCGTCGTTGCACGTTCCCTCGCGGCGCCGGGAGTGGCGGCTGAGTACGCCGCTCCGTTCCTGCGCGTGGGCGGAAAAGCGGTGATCGCCGAACCGCCCGGTGGTGTTGAGGACCGCTGGCCCGCAGCGGGCCTCGACGAACTGGGCATGCGCAAGGGCCACGGATTGTTCGCACCGACCGCCACCCTCCAGGTTCTCGAACAGGTCCGGGAGTGCCCGGAGAAGTTCCCCCGTCGCACCGGTGTGGCGGCCAAGCGTCCGCTCTTCTGACCGCTGACCAGGGGAAACACATGTTTCACGTGAATCCACGCCGCGATCAGTGCTTGACGTGGGCCGGTTTGCGGGCGAGCATGTGGCCGCATGAGCTCTCCTGAGCCGGACATCCTCCGGCGCGGCCAAGCGATCTTCGATCGTCTGCGCGGCGCCTCCGACGACCCTCCGGCCGCGGAGCCCCCCGCCGAAGAGCCAGCGCAAGAGGCCGAGGACGCCGCCATGGTCGTGGTCGAGGTCGTCCCCGAGCCCGCCGAGGAATCGCCGGAAGCGCCGATCGAAGAGGCTCCTGCGCCGGTTCCGGACCCCCCGACGATGGCCGAGATCGTGGGTGAAGCCGCCGCGAACCTCGCCGTTCCCGTCTCGGACGCGCCGCCCGAGGTCCCCCAAGTGCCGGAGGATCCGCCGGTACGCGCCAAGCATCCCGCAGCGCTGCGTCCACTCCCCCGGGTCATCGCCGTTGCCAATCAGAAAGGCGGCGTCGGCAAGACGACGACGACCGTGAACCTCGGCGCTGGACTCGCTGAGCTGGGATTTCGCGTGCTCATCGTCGATCTCGACCCGCAGGGCAACGCCACGACGGGTCTGGGGATCAACCCGCGCAACCTCGAACATTCCGTCTACGACGTCCTCCTGCACGACGTGGCGCTCGAAGATTGCGTCGAGCCGACCGCGGTCCGCAATCTGTTCGTCGCGCCGGCGACGATCGATCTCGCGGGCGCCGACATCGAGCTCGTGCCCGCATTCAGCCGTGAGCTGCGGCTTCGCCGGGCCATCGAGGCTTTGGACGATTCGTTCGACTTCACGATCATCGACTGCCCACCGTCGCTCGGCCTGATCACCGTGAACGGCCTCGCGGCCGCCGGCGAGGTGCTCGTCCCGATCCAGTGCGAGTACTACGCCCTTGAAGGCCTGGGTCAGCTGCTCAAGAACGTCAACCTCGTTACCGGCAACCTCAACCCGACGCTCGAAGTGAGCGCGATTGTGCTCACTATGTACGATTCGCGTACCAAATTGGCCGAGCAAGTGGCCGCTGAGGTGCGAAATCACTTCGGCGACAAGGTGTGCCGGATGGTGATCCCCCGTACCGTGCGCCTGTCCGAGGCGCCGTCATTCGGGCAACCGATTCTTACGTTCGACCCAACGTCCCGCGGCGCTGTCGCCTATCGGGAGTTGGCCAAGGAGGTCAGTGGTGGCGCGCCCTAGCGGCTTGGGTCGAGGTCTTTCGGCCCTCATCCCGACAGACGTGACGGTTGATCGAGGCTCGAGCCTCATCGACCTCGCCGTCGACCACGTAGAGCCCAACCGGCTGCAGCCGCGCAAGCACTTCGACGAGGAGGCGCTGGCGTCGCTGACGGCCTCGGTGCGCGAGCTGGGCGTACTCCAGCCGATCCTCGTGCGGGAGAGCGAAGGCGGTCGGTACGAGCTGATCGCCGGCGAGCGACGGTGGCGTGCGGCCAAGCGGGCAGGGCTGGTTTCGATCCCGGCGATCGTCAAGACGACCAGCGACACCCACTCCCTCGAGCAGGCGCTGGTGGAGAACCTCCACCGGCAAGACCTCAATCCGCTAGAGGAAGCGGCGGCATATCAGCAGCTCATCGAGGATTTTCACCTCACCCACGACGAACTCGCGACCCGCATGGGCAAGAGCCGCGCCGCGATCACCAACACGTTGCGGCTCTTCCAGCTGCCGCCGAGCGTGCAACGCATGGTCGCCGATGGGCAGCTCGCGGCCGGTCACGCCCGGGCACTCCTCGGCACGCCGGACCGTTCGTTCCAGGAGTCACTGGCGAAGCGCGCCATCGCCGAATCGATGAGCGTGCGCGCTGTCGAAGATGCAGTGCGGGAGCGCGCCAACCGGAATCACGACGCCGAGGCTGCCGACCCTTCCGATGCGGATCCGGCGGAAGGACCTGCCACGCGTCGGCTCCGGCCTCCCGGCTTCCGTGAACTGGAGGAATTGCTCGCCGAACTGCTCGACACGAAGGTGTCGGTCGACATGGGAAAGAACAAGGGGCGGGTTGTGATCGACTTCGCGGACCTCGAGGACCTCGAGCGCATCTATCGGCGGATTACGGAACCGACGGCAGGGTAAATCGTCCTAAACAGCCCGTAAATTCGGGCTAAATAGAGGGTTTACCCCGCGAACTCCGACTTTCCCCAGGCTGTGCAGAAGTCTGTGGGGAACTTTTGTGCGGCGAGAAGCCTCTAGGAAAGATCGAGACATGGGCCGTCGGCCCACCGACTCAAGCCGCGGCCGATCGCAGCGGCGGCAATCGTCGCTCGTTCGACGACGAATCGCGCCGGGCCGAGGTCCAGCGCGACGGCCGGTAAGTCCTTGCGCGTCTCGCGCAGGATGGACGTCGCCATCGGAACGGGCGGACCGTCTATGCCGGCGCCGCTGATGGACAACTCGTCGAGGAGCAGCCCGGCCAACCGGCGCCCGGCGGGGGAGACGGTGCCGTGGGCGCCGTAATAGGCGGCGCGACATGCGTGACCAGCGGGGGAGAGCGCGACGCCGAGGCACACCTCGGCCCCGCTGAGATTCGCTTGTGCCGCCAGATTCGAGTCGTCGGGGTGCGATAATAACGTTACATCGGCCCCGTACCCCGCAAGCGTGTGCTGCACCTCGCGCAGCAACGGCGCCAGGCCGCCGCGTTCGCACAGCGCGACCTTGCGTCCCCGCAGCGTCGCCGGCACGGCCGCGAACCGCACCGACTCGCGCAACGCGTTCGGGTCCGAGTCGGGGCCTTTGGAACGCAGGCGTTGCAGCGACGTCACGGTCTTCGGCCCGCAGATCCCGTCGAGCGCCAGCCCGGCGTTGCGCTGGAACTCCCGTAACGCCCGGTCGGTGTCGACGCCGAAGATCCCGTCGACGCGCCCGGCGTCGAACCCGAGCGAATTCAGCCGGCGCTGCAGGTCGACGACGTCGTCACCACGCAGGTAGGCGCGGCGCCGCATGTACAGCAGCCGGTCACCGAGGCGGTAGCCGGCTTCGACGAGACGCTCCCAGGTGGAGCGGCCGCAGATCCCGTCGACGACGATGCCGCGCCGGGCCTGGAAGGCGCGTACCGCCTGTTCGGTTTCACGACCGAACGCGCCGTCCTCCCCGGTGACCGGGAGTCCCTGCGCGAGCAGGCGGCGGTGCAGGTCTTCGACGGCGGGGCCCTTGTCCCCGACCGTCAGAGGAAGCTCGGAAACCTCGTTAGAGATATCGGTCGAGTTCCTCGAGGAGCTGACCCTTGCCCTTGGCGCCGACGAGCCGCAGGATCGGCTCACCGCCCTTGAACAGGATCAGGGTCGGGATGCTCATGACGTCGAAACGCGCCTGTGTGGCGAGGTTGTCGTCGATGTTGAGCTTGCCGATCTTGATCTGGTCGGAGCGCTCCGAGGCGATCTGCTCGAGGACGGGCGCAATGGTCTTGCACGGCCCGCACCACTCAGCCCAGAAGTCGACCAACACCGGGGTGTCGGCGCCGACCAACGTCTCATCGAAGTTGGAATCGGTAAGCGTGAGCAGGTTTTCGGACACGATTTCCTCCTGGAGCGGTACGTGGATCGTACCCGCGAG
>JBEEFR010000094.1:0-10523 GCA_041166285.1 Actinomycetota bacterium
CGTGTTGTCGCCGCCGTATCTCATGGAGGGCGACGCCATCACGGACGACATGGGCGAGCTGTTGGCGAGCCGTCCGGTTGCAGTGAAGGCAGCGATCATCGGCGACGGCGGCGACCACGTCATCGAAGTGATCGGCTACCCCAACGAGACGGCGACGGCGAACGAACCGCGTCGCATAACGGACACGGGCATCTCGCACGTCGGGATCGTGTGCGACGACATCGACGAGGCCCGGGCGCGTATCGAAGACGCCGGCGGGACGTTCATCGTGTCGGGGGTCGCCGACGTGGCGCGGCTGCGTACGACGTGGTTCCGCGACCCGTGGGGCGTCCTGTTCATCCTCATGCAGAAGCACGACGCGACGCGCGCGTACTGGCGTCAGTTCTGACGCGGCGTCGTCGGACTTAGTTCCCGTTGACGCTCCAGTGCCACGCTTCGCTCGGGAGGTTGTAGAACCCGTAACGCGATGCGTGGCCACGCAGCCACTGATACCCAGCGTTGCTGTGGCTGTTGATGACACTGCCGTTGTACGTGAAGTCGATGGCGAGGCCTTGCTCGTGCATCGACTGCCCCGGCTTGGCTGTCGGCGGGTGGCACTGCCCTGACGGCTTTTCGTACACGTCGTACGAACTCGACCCGCAGTTGCGCCGGCGCGCCGCCACCTGGCCTTCGGGACTGCGATAGCCCGTGCCGCCGAAGTGGTACCCCTCGCTCTCGGCGGCGTTGAGCATGAACTCGAGGTTGTCGGCGATCGACGAGGCGACTGTGATGCCGTGGACGGTCGTGAGCGAGATACGCGACCCTGGGACGCGCCGGCTACGCCCGGCCAGCGCGGCCTCGCTCAGCGACGCCTGATAGCGCGCTTCGGCGGCGCTCACGAGCCGCAGCTGCTGATTGAACGTCGCCTTGAGCGCCGCGACCGCGCTGCGCGCCGCGCGATCGCGATCCGCCGCGATGCGCGCCGCGCCTTCGGCGACCTTGCGCTTCACCTCGAGGTCTTGCCGCGTCGCCGCGAGTTGGTCGGCGACGTCGGATTGCAGCCCTAGCGCGGACGAACGCAAGTAGTCGGCGCGCGCCGCGGCGTTGGGGTCGAGGTTGCTGACGTTCGCGAGCCCAGCGTTGCTCACGCCCGCCATGTAGACCCGCAGAGCGGCGCCCTTCGCCGACGCGCGCACTTCGGTGAGACGACGTTCGACCGCGGCTTCCTGCACGCGCGCCGCGGCCAGTCGCGACCGCGCCGCGGAGGCTGCCTGCGCGGCCGCCGCGCTGCGGCCTTGTTGCGCTTGGAGCTGTGCTGTGACCTGCGCGAGCTTGGCCTTCACGGCCTTGGCGGTCTCGCGCGCGGCGTCCACCTTGCTCTTGGCTGCGAACGCAGGCGACGCTGCGGACACTTGCAGGAGCGCGACGAACAGCACGGCGATAAGGGTCCGGCGCACCCGAACACGCTAACCGGCACGGTCAGGAGATTTGCGTTCGTCCGAGCTTCTTGGCCGCTTCCGGGACGAACGCTTCAGGCGCGAACGGGCCGCTCTGGACAGAGTCCACTGCCACTTCCAGCAATGCCACGTTCGGTGGCAACGAGTCGAGCCACACCACTGTGCGCGCGACGTCGTCGGGGTTCAGGGCGATCATCGGGAAGTGCACGTCGTCGAGCATCGGCGTGGCGACGGGACCCGTCGTGACGATGTGCACGCTGATGCCATCGCGCTCGACTTCTTTCGCCATCGCACCTGCGAACGCGTTGAGTCCCGCTTTCGACGCGCTGTATGCAGCGCGGCCGGGCTGCGGCGCGTGCGACGACGACGACGACAGGAAAACGATCCGGCCACCCTCGGGCATCACGGGCAGCACGGCCGACGACACCACGAACGCCGAGCGCAGGTTGGCGCGGATAACCGCGTCGAACGTTCCGACGGATTCCTTGCGCACGAACGTGCCGTCGAGCACGCCGGCGGCGTGGATCAACAAGTCGACGCGCGGAGTTTGCGCGATGACATTGGCGAAGCTGGTGACGTCGCTGCTGTCGCCGGCGACGTAGCGCGCCCCGATTGCGTCGGCCGCTTCCTGTAGCGGCTGCTCGCGCCGCGCTGTCAACACGACGTCGTAGCCGGCGTCGACGAGCATGCGCCCACACGCAAGTCCGATGCCGCTGCTGCCGCCCGTCACCACCGCGACCCGTCCACTCATGGCATACGTTCTAATTCGTGTACGGACTCGCAGGAATCGACGTCGTCGCTGACGGGCCGGTGCGCGTCGTCACGTTGAACGACCCGGACGCACTCAACGCGTTTTCGGAGCACCTGCACGAGTCGTTCACGGAGCTGTGGTCGCGGATCGCGCAGGACGACGCCGCGCGCGGCGTCGTGCTCACCGGCGCGGGGCGCGCCTTCAGCGCCGGCGGGAACTATGCCGACTTCGAGCGGCGACGCGTCGACCTCGAATTTCGCAAGCGGGAGATGCAGCACGCGCGCGACATCGTGATGTCGATGATCGACTGCGCGCTCCCGGTGGTGGCCGCGGTCAACGGACCGGCGGTCGGCCTCGGGTGCACGGTCGCCACGCTGTGCGACGTCGTGTTCATGGCCGACACCGCGTTCGTCGCCGACCCGCACGTGTCGGTGGCGCTCGTCGCCGGCGACGGCAGCGCGGTGACGTGGCCGGCGCACATGTCGTTGCTCAAGGCGAAGCAGTACATCCTCACCGGCGACCGCATACCGGCCGAGGAGGCGGTCGCCCTCGGCCTCGCCAACTTCGTCGTCGCGCGCGAGGAGTTGCTCGACGCTGCGCTGGCGTTCGCCCATCGGCTCGCCGCGCAGCCACCGCAAGCGCTGCGCGAAACCAAGCGCATCCTCAACGAGGTTCTCCGCCGCAACGCCGAGCGCGCCCTCCAATCGGGCCTCGACGCCGAACACGCGTCCCACGACACCCCCGAGTACCAAGCCGCCGCGGCGGCCATGCAGCCCAAACCTTGACTACGAGGAGGGCTCCTTCGGCAGGCCGAGGACGCGCTCGCCGATGATGTTCTTGTTGACTTCGGTGGTGCCGCCGGCGATCGACAGCGACCGCGCCGAGAGCAGCGACGTGCCCCACGACCCGTCGACGTCGCCGGTGAAGTCGACCGCGGTGTTCGTCAGGCGCTGCGCGCACTGCGACCACGCCAATTTCACGACGCTGCCTTCGGCGCCGGGCGGCCGTCCGGCGAGCGCCGCGCCGATCATCCGCTTTGCGAGGAACTCCAGCAACCGCACTTCGATGTAGCGACGCATCAATTCGTCGCGGCCGGGTCCCGTGGCGGGAGTGACGGCTTCGCGTAACCGCTCGAACGTGCGCCGCTGCGTGAGGTACAGGTTCGCCACACCGGCGCGTTCGTTCGACAGCGTGCGCGTCGCGACGGACCATCCCTCGTCGACGTTGCCGAGCACGGCGTCGACGGGCACGCGCACGTCGGTCAAGAACAGCTCCGCAAACGAGTGATCGCCCGCCATCGTTGTGATCGGGCGCGCGTCGATCCCCGCAAGGCGCATGTCGACGAGCAAGCACGTGATGCCCTTGTGCTTCGGCACCTCGGCGTTCGTGCGCACGTACAGCTGGCACCAGTCGGCGAAGTGACCGTTCGAGTTCCACGTCTTCTGGCCGTTGACGACGAACACGTCGCCGTCGCGCACCGCGGCGCAGCGCAACGACGCGAGGTCGCTGCCCGCTTCGGGCTCGCTCATCCCTTGCGACCAGATGTCGTCGCCTCGCAGCATGGGACGCAGAAAGCGCTGCTTCTGCGCGTCGGTGCCGTACGCCATGATCGCCGGCGCGATGTTGGCGACGCCGATGGCGTTCACCGGACCCGGAACGCCCGCCATCGCTTCGTTGTACGCCAACTGCTCTTCGAGCGACGCGTCACGCCCGCCGAACTCGGTGGGCCACGCCGGCGCCGCCCATCCCGCGTCGAATAGCTGTGCATTCCAGGCGCGCAAGTCGTCGAACGGCGCGTCGTGCGACGGGATGTGCTGCGCGTCGAGCCAGGCGCGCAGCTCGGTCACGTGTGCTTTGCGAGCGGAATGCCGTAGAGCCGCGACCAGTTGTCGCCGCAGATCTTCACCTTCGAGGCGTCCGGGTAGGGCATCTTGTCGAAGGTCTCGACGGCGTGTGGATACATCGAGTCGCCGTGCGGGTAGTCGGTCGAGAACACGAGGTTGTCGTCGCCGAACGTGTCGAGATACGGCTGCGCGGTTTCCTCTTCGGCTTCGATGCCGAGGAAGCACTGGCGTCGGAAGTAGTCGCTCGGCTTCATCGTCAGCTCAGGCGCGTCGCTCGCCCCGACCCACTCGTAGTGCTCGTCGAGGCGGTGCAGCAGCCATGGCGCCCACGAGCAGTTCCCTTCGAGCAAACCGACGCGCAGGCGGGGGAAACGCTCGAGCACGCCGCCCCCCGTCATGCACACCGTCACGAACTGGATCGCCAACGGCTGGTTGAACGTGTGCCACAGCATCAAGCTGTCGAGCGGCGCCAACGAGAAGTCGGGCTTGAGGTACGTCTGGCCGCCGCCGTGGAACGTGATCGGCACGTCGAGACGCTCGATCTCGGCCCACAGCGGGTCGTACGCCGGGTGGTGCCACGGCCGGTTGTTCACGCAGCCGGGCGCGAGGAACACCGCTTTGAACCCCAGCTCTTCCACGCAGCGACGGGCCTCGAGCACCGCGCCGGGGACGTCGTGCGGTGCGACCATCGCCGCGCCGAACATCCGGTCGGGCGCGTAGTCGCACATGTCCTTGATGTAGTTGTTGTAGGCGCGCGCGATCGCGGACGCGAACGGCGGCTCGAGGCCGTCTTGCCCGATCGCCTCCGACGAATCAAGACCCAATACGAACAAGCCGCGCGACGGGAACAACACCGACAGGTCGAGGCCCTCTTTGTCCATCGCCGCGACCTGGGAGGCCGCATCCCATCCCGCAGCTTCGGGCGCGGCGTACACGTTCTCGTGTTCAGGCCGCCATCCGCGACGCGGCGCGTTGATGTCTTGCGGCTTCACCGCTCCGAGACGCAGCAGCGTGTGGTTCTTCACGCGTACGCGCATGTCGCGGGTGATCTCCGTCAACCCCTTCGGCGCGGCGTGCAAGTACTCCGGCTCGATGTACCGCTCCCACAAGTCCGGCGGCTCCATCACGTGGAGGTCGCTGTCGCAGATGACGTTGTCGCGCAGAGCCATCCGCGGAATCTAACGCTCGTGTCACCTTTGCGCGTTCGGAGCGGCCTCGTCGATCTCGATAACCGTGTCGGGCCAAACGCCGCCGTTCGCCGCGACGAGGTCGGCGACGGCCTGCGGCAGCACCCGCTTGCCGGCCAGCTCGTCGAGCGGCACCCATACGGCTTCGTATGTCCCTTTGCTCGCCGGGTTCAGCAGTTCCGGACCGGCCACAACGATTTCGTCGCTCTCGACGGACGCGTCGAAGTACCACTGCTGCTGGAACGTGCCGTCCTCCTCCCGATGGTTGATCGACACACGCAGATCGCCGAGTAGGACCGCCACGCCCAACTCCTCCTCGGCCTCGCGATGCGCCGCTTGTGCGACGGTCTCGCCCTTCTCGACGCTGCCGCCGGGCACCGCGAAGTAGTGCTGATCCGCGCGCCGGCGCTCGATCAACGCCAGTCGGCCGTGACGCACGATCACCACGCCGGCGCGCTGCGCGTGTTGCTTGCTCATCGGAGGGGCAAACTAGGACGGCCGTGACCAATCGCACCGCCGAGTTGCTGTGGGCCGCCTGCCGGCCTTCCCCGTCGCTCGACGGCGTCGCGGCGGCCATCGCCCACGGCGCGGACCTCGACGTGGCCGCTGATCTGTCGATCGTGCAGCGCGTGTCGCCGTTGTTGTGGCGTGCGCTGTGTCAGGCGGGCATCACGCCCACCGACGAACCCTGGTCGCAGCGCCTCGCCGACGACACGCAGCGCTGCCGCGCCCAGGGCAAGATGCTCCTGCCCCAGATCGGCCGGCTGGCGCTGGCGCCGCTCGCCGAGGCGGGGATCGAGCCGCTCGTCATCAAAGGCGCCGCCATCGCGCCGCGCTACCCCGACGTGGGTCTGCGCCCGATGGACGACGTCGACGTGATCATCTCGCACCACCAGGCCGACGCCGCGCTCCGGACGCTCAACGACTGCGGGTGGGTGACGCACACTCCGCCGAACCGGCGCCAGTTCGAAGTCGACGTCACGCACAAGTCGTTGCCAGGACTCCACATCGACCTGCACCGCGGCCTCGACTCGTGGCGCACGCGCGCCAACCGACTGACGAGCGAAGCCCTGTGGGCGTCGCGCACGCCGGCGACGTTGTACGGCGCGCCGGCGTATGTGTTGCCACGCGAAATCGAATTGATCAGCTTGGCGGCGCACGCCGCGAAGCCGTACCACGGCTTCGACCGCCTGATATGGATCGTCGACATCACCGTGGCGACACAGGCGGAACTCGACTGGGATCGCGTCGCGTTTCTCGCGCACGACACGCATTGCCGTACGGCGCTCGCCGTCGCGCTCACGCTCGCGGCACGCATGGGCGCCGAATCGCCGGAAGAACTGCGACACATCGACGGCGCGAGGACGAGCGCGCTGTCCGACGTGTTGTCGCCGGACTGGCCGACGATCAGTCGCGACGGGCATGTGCGCGCCGCTCTGCGCTACGCGCTCGTCGACGACCGCCGCACGCGCGCCACGCTGCTCGTCAGCGAGTTGTTCGACAAGAACGTGTGGGAAGTCCCACGACGCGCCGCGCGCGTGATGCGCCGCCGCCTCAAGTAGAGAACGTCCCCGCCGTCACCATCTCGGGGACGGAGTCGCGCCACTCGTCGCGACGCGGCAGCCGCAACCGGACGGCCGGCGCCTTCGTCAGAAGCTTCGCGACGCGTCCGAAGAGTTCGCGCCCGCGATCGTCGGGGTCTTGCAACCACACCGCGTGACGGGCGAGTGCGCGCAATGCGTCGGCGCGACTCATCGCGTCGAGCGCGGGCGCGTCGCCGCCGGGCGCTTCCAGCAACACGACGCGCTCCAACTCGACGGGTCCTGTCGCCTGGACCGCCGACACGTCCCACGCCGTCTTGTCGGCCGACTCGAACGCGCACGCCATGTCGCGGGGGCCGGGCTCGCCGTGGGCGACGCGCACCCACGGGGGTCCGGGCCACACCTGGGCCTTGTCGCCGCGCAGGTCGATCGTGACGACGTCCTCGCTGAGCGACGACCAACCCTCGTCCACCAAACGCACGAGCACGCTCGACTTGCCGGAACCGGAGTCCGCGCACACGACGATGGCCTTGCCGTCGCGGGCGCACGACGACCCGTGCACCAGCAACACGTCGAGTCCGTGCAGCAGCAACGGCAACCCGAACGACGCCACGAGCTGGCGCTGGACCGCATCGTCGCCCGGCGCAATCGTGACGCTCCCGTCGCGAGGATCGAATTCGAGCGCCGCGGCGTTCGGGCCCGCGAGCACGAGGCGGCCGTCGGGGCGACGGAACATCGCCGCCGCCTCGCCGTTCTGCGACCACAGTTGCTCACCGTCGGGCAGGTCCACGTCGCCGTACCTGACGGTCGCAGAAGCTAATGGAATGCCGTGAAATGCACCGATCGCAATCGTGGCGCCCTCGACGCGAACGCCGTGGCAGCCGGGCCAGGCGCCGTCGCTACGTGCCGGGCTCATCGGCAGTCTCGCTGATGAGCCCTGCGTCCAGAAGTTGGCGCAGCAAAGTGTCGGCGTCGGCGCGCAACGCGTCAGCCGGCCGGTCGGGCCACGTGGCCCTGAGCTGGGCAAATGGGTCGGATCCGTCCATCAGCGCGTGCCACACGACGAGCCCCGAGCGGTTCAGCCCGTAGTAGCGCCCGGTGGCGACGTGAAGGAGAAATGCCTCGCCTTCCTCTTCGTGCAGGATGACGTCTTCGGCTACACTCATTGCCGGCATAAAAGAGAAGCTTGCTGGGTCGTAAGAACTTTCGCAAGATACCGACAGTCGGTGCGTTCTCTGCACAACGCCTATAGGAGGGGACTGTCTCCATGGACGAAGCAACAAACCTGTCCAATGACGGGTACGAGGCGCCGGCTCTCACCGAGTACGGCTCCATTGAGGAGTGGACGAAGGGCGCGTACGCCGAGGTTATTAACCTCAGCGTCGTTCTTCCTTAGTTCAAACCCGCCCGATCGGCGCCGGAACCCATTGGGTGCCGGCGCTGATCGACGCGAGTGCTTGGTGCTCGCCACTCGGTAGAGGGTCGTAGACGCGCGCGTCGAGGACGATCCAGGCGTGCGCCCCCCATTTTCCGTCGCCGTAGCGACGGCACCCCAGGATCAGCTCCGGGTCTTTGCCCGCGCGCGTGCACGCGATGGTGAGTGCGACCGACTGGGAGAGGCAGTTCGCCGCCATCAGGCGTGAGGCGCGCCGAACGGCGCGCAGGCCTTCGTCCGCGTCGAACGAAGGCCACGGCGCGCCGTGCGTGAAAAGCCGCAGCGTGGCGGTGGTGTCGCGGCGGCGAAGCGAACGCCTCGTCGCCGCGAGCAGCGCCGTAATGCGAAGGTGAAACAGCACCGACCTCATCGAGGCCGATGATTCTTGCGTCTTAGACGTGCAGGCAGACGCCGGCGTCAGCTGAATGCACAATGACGCAGACACGCAGCAGGCCGGTATTAGTCAATGGCACCTGCGTGACATCGGCCTTCGCCGGAGCGGCGAGGGGCGATGCGGAGAGCCCGAGCAATGCGCCGCAGGCAGCGGCGATCACGATAAGGCGACGAAGCATGGATTGAACCTCCCAGTTGACTACCTCTGGTAACTACCCGAACGGCGCGTTCTTACGCGACTGACCCGGAGGATTCGTCAGACGGTGATGCCAAATGCCTCAGCGGCGACCGTAAGCGCCTCATTCGCCGCGGGCACACCGGCGTACACCGCGACCTGCATCAGCACCTCGACCAGCTCTTCCTGGGAGATCCCCAGGTTGCGCGCGCCGGCGAGGTGGGCGCGCAGCTCGGTGGACTTGCCGAGAGCCGCCAGCATCGCGACCGTGATGAGGCTGCGATCGCGGACGGGCAGCGCCTCACGCGACCAGATCTTGCCGAACGCCGTTTCGGCCACCCAGGCAAAGAAATCGGGCGCCAACTTCGCCGACGGCCGAGGGGTGCCGCCGGTGGCCATCTGCGGCCACAGCTGCATCTGAATCTCGCGGCCCGTCTCCAGGTCTCCCATTTAGTCCACTCCTTCGAAGAGGTTCACCGTGCACACACTGCCGCCGCCGACGCAGTGCGCCAGGCCGATGCGCGCGCCGTCGACTTGCCGGTCCGGCCCGGCCTCGCGCCGCAACTGCAGCACGATCTCGTGCACCATCGCCGCGCCGGTCGGCCCACCCGGATGGCCTCGCGCGATCAGGCCACCGTCGGTGTTGAACGGGATGCGGCCGCCGAGACTCGTCTCGCCGGCGTCGACCAACTTGTCGCCCTCGCCGGGCTCGCAGAAACCAAGCAACTCGTAGTACTCGAGCTCCTCGTTGGCGAACGCGTCGTGGCACATCGCCAGCGACACGTCGGCGGGCCCCACGCCCGCCTTTTCGTACGCCTCGCGCGCCGTGGTCTCGGTCATCGTCGCCGGGCCGACGACCGGCCCGAGGAACGCGTGGCCGGGTGAGTACGCCTCGCTCTGCGCCGCACTCGACAGCGGCCGCACGATGCGCCGATTGGGCTGGTGAGCGCGCACCCATTCCTCGCTGGCGATGATCACCGCGGCTGCGCCGTCGTCGGCTGGGCAACTCATCATTGCGGTGAGAGGTTCGGCGATCTTGCGCGACGCCAACACCTCTTCGGCGGTGACGACGTGGTCGGGCTGGCGATGCGACAGCGGATTGCGCGCGCCGTGGTTCCAGTTCTTGGCGGCGATCTTGGCGAACGTCTCGGGCTTCGTGCCGTACTCGTGCATGCGCCGCTGCGCCCACAGCGCGAAGAACGCCGCCGGCAGGATCGACGCGTCGAGCTGGTCTCGTCCCGCGCCCCGTGATTTGTTGCCGCCGGCGACGCGCGCCGCGGTCATTTCGGTCATCTTGTCGAAGCACAGCGCCATGGCGATCTCGGCGCGGCCCGACGACACCGCCCACGCGGCCTCCCGGAACGCGAACAGGCCCGTCGCCGATGCGTTCTCGATGTGCGTGACCGGCAACCCCGTCAGCCCGAACTCCTTCACCGCCTTCACGCCGACCTGATGCTGCAGGCCGAGGTAGCCCACGAACACCTCGTCGATGTCGGCGAGCGTGACGCCGGCGTCGTGCATGGCGAGCAGGCCGGCGTCGCGCGCCAGCTCGACCTGCGGCACGTCGTTGTACATGTCGAACCGGAGCTGTCCGACGCCCGCCACTGCAATGCCGTCGAATTTCACGGGCGGAACCGGTAGATCACGACGTCGTTGCCGTCTTCGTCTTGGCGCAGTGTCTCGACGTCGAGCTGCAGTTGCATGCCGATCGAAAAGTCACCCGGCTCCCCTTGCAGAATCGCCTGGATGCGCGGCCCCTCG
>JBEEFR010000095.1:0-6859 GCA_041166285.1 Actinomycetota bacterium
ACTACGCGCCGAAGGCGCCCGCCAAGAGCAGCGGCGTCAGCACCTGGGTTGCGCTCGCAGTAGCCATTGCCGCAGGCGCGCTCGTCGTGGGCGCGGCCGTGATGATTAACCGCAGACGAACCTAAGCGGCACAATGGAGGGGTGACCCAGCGGGAATCGGCACGCACGAACGCTCGGCGCTACCCGCGTACGGCGCGTGTCGACAGGCTCGTCCAGGCCGTCGTCGCCGATTCGCTCGAGCGCAACCCCGACGAGCGGTTGGCGTTGGTCACCGTCACGGGCGTGCACGTCGATCCCGATCTGCGTCACGGCGTGGTGTTCTACGCGACGCGCGGCAAGGACGACGCCGAGGTCGAAGAGGCGCTCGAAGAGGCCCGCGTGTCGGTCCAAAGGGACATCGGACGCGAAGTGCGCATGAAGCGAACGCCACAGCTCCGATTCGAGCGCGATCCGGCGATGGATGCAGGATGGCGAATCGAAGAGATCCTGAAGCGGCAGCGAGAAGAGCACGGTGACGACTGACGAGCTCGAACGCGCCGTACAGGCGATAGAAGGCGCGGAATCCCTCGCGTTGGCGTGTCACGTCGCGCCCGACGGTGACGCGCTCGGATCCATGCTCGGCCTGCACCACCTGTGCCGCGCGAACGGCAAGCCGTCGGTGGCGTCGTGGCCGGCGCCATTCGTCGTGGCGCCGCACTACGCCTACCTACCGGGGCTGGACACCGCAACGCCGCCCGAGGACTTCCCGTCGGCGCCTGACGTGATGGTCACCTTTGATTGCGGCTCGTTGGCGCGCCTCGGCGAACTCGGCGCGTCGGCGGTCAGCGCCGGACAGCTCGTGGTGCTCGACCACCATCTCTCAAACGATCGCTACGGCACGATCAACGTCATCGACGTCGACGCTGCCGCCACGGCGGTCGTCGTGCGCCAACTGGCGCAGCGGCTCGGGTGGGCGCTCACGCGCGACGCGGCGATGTGTCTGTACACCGGCCTCGTCACCGACACCGGCCGCTTCCAGTACCAGAGCACGACCCCCGAAGTGTTCGCACTCGCCGAAGAGCTGTCGCGCTTCGACCTGCCGATCCCGGCGCTCTCGCGCCAACTGTTCGAAGAACACCGGCTGGCCTACTTGCGACTCGCGGGAACGTGCCTCGCACGCGCCGAGCTCAACGAGCGCGACGGCTTCGTCATGGCGTGGGTCACCGCCGCGGAGCTGCACGACTCCGACGTCACGGTCGAGGAGACCGAAGGACTCATCGACTTGGTGCGGCGCACGAAGGAAGCCGAAGTGAGCGCAGTGCTGAAGGAAACGCCCGAAGGCATCCGCGTCTCGCTGCGATCGGTGACCGAAGTCGACGTCTCCGCGGTCGCCGCGGGATTCGGTGGGGGCGGGCACCGTTACGCCGCCGGATTCACGTCGTCGGCCTCGCTCGAGTCGGTGAAGGCGGCGCTGCGCGAGGCGGTTGCCGTGGCTGTGAAAGCCGGCCCGCACTCGCAGTGACTGACGGGTTCGTCGTCATCGACAAGCCGGCCGGGTGGACGAGTCACGACGTCGTGGCGCGCTGCCGCAAGGTGTTCGGCCAGAAACGCGTCGGGCACGCCGGCACGCTCGACCCCGATGCGACGGGCGTGTTGCTCGTCGGTTTGGGCCGCGCCACGCGGCTGCTGAAGTTCGTCGGCGAACTCGAGAAGGCGTACCGCGGTGAAGTCGTGCTCGGCGCGACGACGTCGACCCTCGACTCGTCGGGTGAGGTGACCGCGACCTTCGACATGGGCGCGGTAACGCTCGACGACGTGCGCGCCGCGGCGACGAAGTTCGTGGGCGACATCGAACAGATCCCGCCGATGGTCTCGGCGGTGCAGGTCGACGGCAAGCGCTTGCACGCGCTGGCGCGGCAAGGCATCGAAGTCGAGCGGGCGCCGCGGCCGGTGACGATCCACTCGTTCGACGTCATCGACTTCGTCGAGGCCAACGTGGTGGCTGTCGACGTCGTGTGCTCGACAGGTACGTACATCCGCACGCTCGCCGACGACCTCGGTCGCGCCCTCGGCGGTGGCGCCCACCTGCGCAACCTGCGACGTCGAGCCGTCGGATCCTTCATCGCGGAGGAAGCCGTACCGCTCGAGCGGTTGGCGCCTGACGCGGCGCGCCCGATGGCCGACCTCGTCGTGCACCTGCCGACGGTCACGGTCGACGCCGACGGGCTCGATGCCGTCGCGCACGGCCGCGCCCTGGTCGACGACACGTTCCTGGGGTTGGTGTCGGAACACGTCAGCGTTCTGAACGCTGCCGGCGAACTCGTGGCGGTGTACCGGCCCGTCGACGAGCGTCTCGTTGCTGACGTCGTGCTACTCGGCAGTTAGCGTTTGCTCCGATGGACGTCGTAACCGAGCCCGCGGACGCCCGCGCCATCGTCGGCGATCGCGGAGCCGTCGTCACCATCGGTGCCTACGACGGCGTGCATCTCGGCCATCGCGCCGTCATCGAAGAGGTCCGTCACCTGGCGGACACCCGCGGCGCGTTGAGCGCGATGGTGACCTTCGACCGACACCCGGCGACGGTCGTGCGCCCGGAGTCGGCGCCGTGCCGGCTCACGTCGCTCGAGCAACGTCTCGAACTGCTCGAGGCGACGGGGCTCGATCTCGTCGTCGTCATCAAGTTCGACGACGAGCGCTCGCACGAGACCGCCGAAGACTTCGTCAACGAAGTTTTGCTCGACGGGCTGCGCGCCCGCGCCATCGTCGTCGGTCACGACTTCCACTTCGGCGCCAAGCGCGCCGGCAACGTCGAGATGCTGCAACGCCTCGGCGCCGTCCACGGCTTCGACGTGCTCGGCATGCGGCTGCTGGCCACCGGCGCCGACGCAGTGTCGTCGACGCGCATTCGCGGTTTGCTGCAGGACGGCGACGTCCGCCGAGCGGCCGCGCTGCTCGGTCGTCCGCACGAAGTACGTGGCGCGGTGATGCACGGCGACGCGCGCGGACGCGAACTCGGCTTCCCGACGGCGAACGTTGCGGTGCCCGACGGTGTCTGCATGCCGTCCGACGGCATCTACGCCGCGCTTTACACCACCCCCGACGGCGTGACGCGGCCCGCCGCGGTCTCGCTCGGGAGGCGTCCGACGTTCTACGTCGACGCCAAGGCGTCGCTGCTCGAGGCGTACCTGCTCGATTTCGACGGCGACCTCTACGACACCCCGGCGGCCGTTGCCTTCGTCGAACGCCTCCGCGGCGAACAGCGCTTCGACCACGTCGAGGACCTCGTCAAGCAGATGCACGCCGACGTCGCCGCCACCCGCGAAGCCCTCGGCCAGTAACCGCTCCCGCTAGTCGTCGAAGCGACCCTGGCGGGCGCGCTTCACCTCGCTTGTCCGGCGCTTGGACTGCAGCCGGCGCTCCTGCGACCCCTTCGTCGCCCGCGTGGCCAGCCGCGGCTTGTCGACCCGCAGCGCCGCCGCGATGCGCTCGGCGAGGCGTTTTTCGGCGAGCGCCCGATTGCGCAACTGCGAGCGTTCGTCGCTGGCGACGGCACGCACGACCGGGCCGAGCTTCTCCAGCAGCCGCGCTTTCTGGCGCGGGCCCAGCGACTGCGACGCCTCCACGTCGAAGACGATTTCGACCCGGGATTCGGTCGTGTTGACGTGCTGGCCGCCCGGTCCGGATGACCGGGATACGTTGATCCTGAGCTCGTGATCAGGGATTACGCAGCTCCCGGAGACCCGCAACATGCTCCAAAAGGTACTGACCTGCTATCTTTTAACCCCGGTTAGCGCGAGTTCACTTGCCAACCACTCGATCGAGAGAATTTCAAGGACACACTGCTACATGCCCACTACTGCTGAGGTCATCGCCGAATACGGCAAGCACGAGAACGACTCGGGCACGCCCGAAGTCCAGATCGCGCTGCTCGACGGCAGGATCAAGCACCTCACCGAGCACTTGCGTATGCACAAGGGTGATCACCACACCCGCCGTGGCCTCATGCAGCTGATCGGTAAGCAGAAGCGCTTGAAGGCGTATCTCCGAAAGACCGACATCGAGCGATACCGAGCGATCGTGGCCAAGCTCGGCCACCGCAACTAACCGAAGCAACTACGTCGAGCGCCCGCGAGGGCGCTCGTTCTACAACTGGCGACCAGAAGTAGTCAGCTGCCAGTTGATGTTCCCCGAGAGATGACTCGGAGGATGCCAACTGGGAACTGGCTCACGGAGTCGCCTCTTACATAGAGGAGATAACCCATCGTGGGTTCCAAAATCGTTTCTGTGTCGGCGCCAATTTCTGGCACCGACAAGACGCTGTCATTTGAGACGGGCAAGCTCGCGCAACAGTCGCAGGGCTCCGTCGTCGTCGGTATCGGCGACACACTCGTGCTCGTCACGGCCAACGCCGAGTCCGGTGTCCGTGAGGGCATCGACTTCTTCCCGTTGACCGTCGACGTCGAAGAGAAGAAGTACGCCGCCGGCTTCATCCCCGGTTCGGTGTTCCGCAAGGAAGGCCGTCCCACCGACGAGGCCGTGCTGACGTGCCGCCTCATCGACCGTCCGCTCCGTCCGTCGTTCGCCGAAGGGTTCCGCAACGAAACCCAGGTGGTCGCCACCGTTCTCGGTGTCGACATGGAGAACCCGCACGACGTGATCGCCATCAACGGTGCGTCCGCCGCGCTCATGCTCAGCGGCATCCCGTTCGACGGCCCGATCGGCGGCGTGCGGTTGGCGTACTCGCAAGACGGCACGTGGATTGCGCACCCCACCTACGAAGAGGGTGAGGAAGCGACGTTCGAAATCGTCGTCGCCGGCCGTGAGAACGCCGACGGCGACATCGCCATCATGATGGTCGAGGCCGGCGGTTCGGAGCGGGCGTGGGAGTACTACCAAGCCGGCGCGCCGAAGGTCACCGAGTCCGTGATCGCCGAGGGCCTCGAAGCGTCCAAGGTGTGGATCCGCGAAGCGATCGAACTGCAGCGCAAGCTCGTGGCCGAAGCAGGCGTCCGCGAAGCGACGCCGTTCGTGCCGCAGGCCGACTACGGCGACGATGTGTTCGCCCGCGTCAGCGAAGTCGG
This sequence comes from Actinomycetota bacterium, assembly GCA_041166285.1. Taxonomy (GTDB): domain Bacteria; phylum Actinomycetota; class Acidimicrobiia; order Acidimicrobiales; family JACCXE01; genus JACCXE01. The sequence goes on from JBEEFR010000095.1 coordinate 5,061, forward strand.
CACCGACTCGATCGCCAAGGCCAACACGATCGTCGACAAGGCCGAGCGCAACGCTGCGAATGACGCGGCGCGCGACTCGATCCTCGAGCAACTCGCTTCGGAGTTCGAAGGTCGCGAGAAGGAAGTAAAGGCAGCGGTTCGCTCACTCACCAAGAAGTTGGTGCGCAAGCGCATCGTCGAAGAGGGCGTGCGCATCGACGGTCGTGGCGTAAGCGACATCCGCGAACTGTCCGCTGACGTCGGCATCCTTCCGCGGGCGCACGGCACCGGCCTGTTCCAGCGCGGCGAAACCCAGGTGCTCGACATCGTCACTCTCGGCATGCCGAAGATGGACTTGATGATCCCGTTCCAGGACGGCCTCACGCCCACCGAGCGCAAGCGCTACATCCACCACTACAACATGCCGCCGTACGCCAACGGTGAGACCGGCCGCATGGGTGGCACGAAGCGCCGCGAGGTCGGCCACGGCCTGCTCGCCGAGCGCGCCATCGTGCCGCTGCTGCCGCCGAAGGACGAGTTCCCCTACGCCATCCGCGCCGTCTCCGAGGTCATGTCTTCGAACGGTTCGACGTCGATGGGTTCGGTGTGCGCCGCGTCGATGGCACTGATGGACGCGGGCGTGCCGATGCGCGACGCCGTCGCCGGCATCGCCATGGGCCTCGTGTACGCCGAAGGCAAATACACGACCCTGACCGACATCCTCGGCGCCGAGGACGCGTTCGGCGACATGGACTTCAAGGTCGCCGGCACCGCCGAATTCGTGACGGCGTTGCAGCTCGACACCAAGATCGAAGGCCTCCCGGCCGAAGTGTTGGCACAAGCGCTCGATCAGGCGCGCGAAGCGCGTTTGCAGATCCTCGACGTCATGAACAAGGCGATCGCGGAGCCTCGCGACGAAGTGGCGCCGACCGCACCGAAGATCGTCAGCTTCGAGATCCCGCTCGACAAGATCGGCGAAGTGATCGGGCCCAAGGGCAAGGTCATCAACCTGATCCAGCAGGAGAGCGGCGCCGACATCGCCGTCGACGACGACGGCATGGTCGGCACGGTCACCATCGGCTCCAAGGACAGCGAAGCTGTCGCCGAAGCCCGTCGCCGGGTCGAGCTGATCCTCGACCCGCCGCGTGCCAACGTCGGCGAGGTCTACAAGGGCCGCGTCGTGAACATCACGAAGTTCGGTGCGTTCGTCAACATCCTCCCGGGTCGTGACGGCCTGCTGCACATCAGCAAGCTCGGCCAGGGCAAGCGCATCGACAAGGTCGAAGACGTCGTAGATCTCGGTGACGAGGTCGACGTGCGCGTCGACGACATCGACCAGCAGGGCAAGGTCAGCCTGTCGATCGTCGGCGACGCGCCCGAGGCGAAAGAGGGCGGCGGCGAAACCGCGCCGAGCAGCGAAGGCGGCGCGGTCGCCACGGCGAGCTTCGAGGAGTTCCTCGACGGCGAACTCGGCGACTCGCTCGGCGACCTCGGTCCCGCCGAGGAGCGTCCCGCTCGCAGCAACGACGACCGCGGCCCGCGTCGCAACCCGCGCCGCGGTGGCGGCGGCGGACGTCGCTAACCGTCCGTAGTTGCTGAAGACCACACGGCTCGATTCGGGCCTCACCGTCGTTACCGAGCGCGTCCCTGGGGCGCGCTCGGTCGCGTACGGGGCCTGGGTCGGCGTCGGCTCGCGTGACGAGTCGGCGGCGCTCGGCGGCGCGTCGCACTTTCTCGAGCATCTGCTGTTCAAGGGAACGCAGTCGCGCAGCACGGCTGACATCGCCGAGGCCATCGACGCCATGGGTGGCGACATGAAC
>JBEEFR010000096.1:0-28508 GCA_041166285.1 Actinomycetota bacterium
GACCACGGCGTCGACGTCGTACTGGCCGAACACCGCGTCGAGTGCATCCTCGTCGAGGATGTCGACTTGGTGGAAGGCAACGTCGCGGCCCGTCAGTTCGCCGATGCGTTCGACGGCGACCGTCGAGCTGTTACGCAAGTTGTCGACGAGCACGACGGACCAACCGGCCTCGAGCAACGCCACAGCGGTGTGACTGCCGATGTAACCGGCGCCTCCGGTCAGCAAAGCGGTACGCATGCGTGGGTCCTACCCCAACTTGAGTTCCGACCGGTAGACGCGGGACGCGCCCAGGTCGGCGATGCGCTTGGCGAGCTCGCGGAACGCTTGCGCCGCCTCGCTGTCGGGATCACTCACGGTGATGGGCTCGCCGTCGTCGCCGCCTTGGCGCAGCTCGGGCACGAGCGGGATCTGGCCGAGCAGCGGCGCCTCGATGTCGTCGGCGAGCAACTGGCCGCCGCCACTGCCGAACAGCTCGTAGCGCTTGCCGTCGTCGCCGGTGAACCACGACATGTTTTCGATCACGCCGCGGACCGGAAGGTTCAGCTTCTTCGCCATCGCCGCGGTGCGTTGGGCGACGCGCTGGGCCGCGGCCTGCGGCGTCGTCACGACGTAGATCTCGGCGCGCGGCAAGTACTGCGCCATCGACAGCGACACGTCACCGGTTCCCGGCGGCATGTCGACGACCAGGAAGTCGGGCTCGTCCCAGTAGACGTCGGTGAGGAACTGCTCGAGCGCCTTGTGCAGCATCGGACCGCGCCAGATGACCGCCTGGTCTTCGTCGATGAAAAAGCCCATCGAGATGCAGCGGATGCCATTCGCTTCGGGCGGCATCATCATCTGGTCGATCACCGTCGGGGGGCTGTCGATGCCGAGCATCGCCGGCACCGAGAACCCGTAGACGTCGGCGTCGAGGACGGCGACGTCGTAGCCGAGTTGCTTGAGCGCGATGGCGAGATTGACGGTGACCGAGCTCTTGCCCACGCCGCCCTTGCCGGAGTTCACGCCGATGACGCGCGTGCGGCTGCCCTCGCGGAACGGCAACGGCTTCGCGGGTGCGTGCTGATGCCCGCCACCGGCGTGGGCGTGACCGTGACCGGCGCCGTTCATCATCTCGGACACGCGCGCCCGCTCTTCGTCGGTCATCACGGTGAACTCGACCGTGGCGGCGCTGGCGCCGGCGCCGACGACAGCTTCGGTGACGCGGCTGGTCAGCTCGGCGCGCAAAGGACAGCCGGCGACGGTGAGCGCCACGGTGACGGCAACGGCGTCGCCGTCGATGGCGACGTCTTTCACCATGCCGAGCTCGACGATGCTGCGCCTCAGCTCAGGGTCCTGGACAGGACGCAGCGCTTCGATGATCTGGTCTTGCGAAAGGGTCACAGGGATTTCTCCTATCTGGATAGGTAGAATATCGGTGTGTCCACGGATGCCGAATTCGCAGCAGCGGTTTCCGCTGTCACCTCTGCGTTCGGCGATCCCACCCGGCGCGACATCTACCTCTACGCCCGCGAGTCGCTCGAAGGCGTGACCGCCACCGCCGTCGCCGACAAGTTCGCCCTGCACCCGAACGTGGCGCGTCACCACCTCGACAAGCTCGCCGCCGGCGGCTACCTCGAGGTCACGGTCAAGCGCAGCGGACAGATCGGTGCCGGGCGGCCTTCGAAGCACTACAAGGCGTCGGCCATCGTCGAACCGCTCGACGTGCACACCCGCCGCGACGACCTGCTGGCGACGTTGCTCGGTCGTGCCCTCGCGCTGCTGCCGGAGGCCGAGGCCGAAAAGCTCGCCGAATCCGTCGGCGAGGAATACGGCCGGTCCCTCGCCGAACGGATGTCGCCGGGCGACGTGCACCGATCGTTCAAGTCGGCGCTCGCCGCGGTCGCCGACGCGCTCACCGCGCACGGCTTTGCGGCCCACGCGGAAGCGCGCGGCACGTCGCTGCGGATCATCAGCGACCAGTGCCCGTTCGGCAACGCCGCCCACGAACATCCCGTCATGTGCGCCGTCGACCGCGGCATGGTGCGCGGCATGCTCGCCGGTCTGTACGGCGACACCGTGCCCGTGACCGAGAGCTCGCGCGCCATGGGCGACGGGGCCTGCGTCACCTCGCTTTCGTAGTGAGCCGCGCGTACCTCGATCACGCGTCGGTGTCGCCGTTGCGGCCCGAAGCGAAGGCCGCGCTGCTCGAATGGATCGACGTCACCGGCGATCCCGGTCGAGTGCACACCGAAGGGCGCATGACCCGCGCCGCGCTCGAGGACGCACGCGAACGCGTCGCGTCGTTTCTCGGCGCACGGCCGCGGTCGGTGGTCTTCACCAGTGGTGCGACGGAAGCGATCAACGCTGCGTGCTTCGGTGCTGCCGGTCGGCGCCCCAGTGGCGCGTTCGTCGCCGCCGCGGTCGAACACTCCGCCGTCCGCGACGCGTCGGCGCGCCACGGAGAAGTGCTCGTGCCCGCGGTCGACGGCTTCGGTCGCATCGACGTCGACAGTGTGCGAGCGCTGCTCGATCACAACGTCGCGCTCGTGCACTGCCAGTGGGCGAATCACGAAGTGGCGACGCTGCAACCCGTCGCGGAGATTGCCGAACTGTGCCGCGAGCGCGGCGTGTTGCTCCACGTCGACGCCGCGGCAGCAGCGGGTCACGTCCCGATCGCCTTCGACGATCTCGGTGTCGATCTGTTGTCGGTGAGCGCGTCGAAGTTCGGTGGCCCCGTAGGCGTTGGCGCGCTGCTCGTGCGGCGCGGGCTGCGCCTCGATCCGTTGCTGCTCGGCGGAGACCAAGAGCGCGCGCGGCGCGCCGGGCTCGAATCGGTCGCCCTCGTCGAAGCGATGGCGGCCGTCGCCGACGTGCTCGCCGCGCACCAAGAGCGCGAAGCCAACGAGAATTACCTGCAGACGTGCGCCGCCGCCGACGCCGCGCTGGCGGTGCCCGACGTCGCGCAGTACGGCGACCCCGTCGCCCGCGTTCCGCACATCGTGTGCGTCGGCGCGCAGGGCGTCGAGGCCGAAGCGGTGCTGCTCGGCCTGGATCAGGCCGGCGTGGCGGCACACTCCGGGAGTGCGTGCTCGTCTGAAGCGCTCGAGCCTTCCCCGGTACTCGAAGCGATGGGCGTCGACGCGCGCCGCAGCTTGCGCGTGTCCGTCGGGTGGTCGACCAGCGACGACGACATCCGGGCCTTCGCCGCTGCGTTTCCGTCGGTCGTCGAGAGGCTGCGGGCGCTCGGAGCGGGCTGAGACGCGAAAAATCCCCGAGATCCCGGCCGGACTACCCCCACTCAGCCCGACCAGGACTCAAGGAATGCCGGAAAAGTACGCCTACGTTGCGAGCACGTAAAGAGGAACTTTCGCGAGCATGACTACTCGCTGGGGATTCCCGCCTCCGTCGCCGCGTCGTGCAGCAGCGATTTGACGGTCTGTTCCTCGGGGCCACCCGGGCTATTCGCCAAGAACAGGCGGAACTCCGCGACGGCGGCTGCCGGGTCGTGGTTGTCCTTCCACAGGATCATTCCGCGGAAAAAATACGCCTCGGCGTAGCTCGGGTCGGCAGCGATGGCGCGGTCGATGTAGCCGAGACCGTCCTGTTGGAAACCGGGGACCGCATGCGTGACCCAGCCGCGCTCGGCCAGTGCCGGCGCGTTCTTCGGATCGTCTTTGATGATCTGGTCGTAGACCTTGAGGGCGTCGAGAATCTTGTTCGACTGGACGAGTTGTTCGGCACGGGCCATGCGATCGCCGCTGCTCTCCGGCAGCGACCCGGTGAGCGGCGCGCCCGCCTGGCGAGAACCGACGGTGGCGGCGAGCGCCACACCTGCGATCCCGGCGACGGCGACGCACGCCACGACGACGAGCGCGGTGCGTCGCGGATTGCGATCACGCGGCACCGGAGCGGTGGCGGGAACCGAATCGGCCTCGAGGGCGCGCATCACGACCGCGGCACGCGCCACGTAGTCGTCGCGCAACGCCGCGAAGTCCTCGGTGGCGAGGTCGCCCGCTGCTTGCTCTTCGTCGAGGTCGGCGATGGACCGCAGCAGGAACTCGCGCTCCGCGGTCAACTCCGAGCGGTCGGCGTCGTTCATCGCTGCTCGGCGCGCGCCACGAGGGCGCGGTCTTCGTCACTCGGATGCGCAAGCGATCGCCGCGACCAGCGCTGCAACGCCAGCACGAGCGCGCCACCGCCGACGACCACGGCGACCACCGGCACGATCCACACCAGCCCACCGATGCCGCTGCGCGGAGGCGTCAACAGGATGTCGCTGCCGTAACGCGTTTCGAGGTACGCCTCGATCTGTTGGCGTGACTGGCCGGCGTCGATGCGTCGCCGCACTTCGGTACGGATCGCTTGCGCCGCGGGCGAAGCCGACTCGGCGACGGACTGACCGCGGCACGTCGGGCAGCGGACGTTGTGAGCGATTGCATCAGCGCGCTGCGCAGCCGTGGCGTGGTGGTCGGTTCCGCCTGTCAGCGCGACGACGACCGCGACCAGGACTGCGGCGGCGAGCGCCAGCCACGCCACGCGCGTTCGCGTCACCGGGTCTCGCCGGCCTTTGCCTGCCGCAGCAGCGCCTCGAGTCCGCTGTCGTCGGCACCGCCGGTGATCTTGTAGATCACGAAACCCTTCGGGTCCACCAGGTAGCTCTCGGGCAGGCCGCGCACGCCCCAGTCGAGCGCGATCGACCCCTTGGGATCGTCGACGACGGTCCAATCGCCGCCGTTCTTGTGCAGGAACGACTTGACGGTCGACGCGCGATCGCCGTAGACGACCTGCATCACGTCGGCGTCGTGGAGCGACGCATGGTGCGCGGCGAACCGCACGAGTTCGGGGTGCTCTTGCCGGCAGGGCACGCACCACGTGGCGAAGAAGTTGACGAGCACGTACTTGCCCCGCAGATAGGCGAGGGTCTGTGCCGGGCCCGAAATCACCGCGCCGGAGACCACCGGCGCGCGATGGCCGAGCAGCGGGCTGTCCGCGGTGCGCTGTTCCGCAGGCTTGGCGCGCGCCGCGACGATGACGACAACCAGGAGCACGATGGCAACCGCGCCGGCGATCCAAGGCGCGACGCGCCGACGCGCCAGCACGCCACTCGTCATACGGCGACCGGTTCGGGCTCCGGCACCGGACCTGGCTGCGAGGCCGGGGCTGTCGGCACGCGGCGGCGGCCGGGCACGAGCGCCAGCGCGGTGCCCAGACCCATGATCAACCCGCCGGTCCACAGCCAGTTGACCAACGGCGTCACGACGATGCCGATGACCGCCGTTCCCTTCGGATCTGACGGCGTGGTCACGAGCGTGAGGTAGACGTCGTCGATAACCCCGGAGCGAACCGATGGCGTGCCGATCGCCTGCGTGGCGAACGGATACTTGCTCAGCGCCGGGCGATAGACGCGCCCGCCGTCCACGCGCACCGAGGCGCGCTCGGCGGTGCGCGTCGCGTACTTGACGTGGTCGACACCGAGGTAGGTGACGTGGTGACGACCGACCTTGGCGGTTTCGCCGGGCTTCAGGCGCACTTCGTCACGCTGGACGAACGACATCGACGCCGCGAAACCGACGGCGAGGACGACGACGCCGAGGTGCACGATCATGCCGCCGTTGGCGCGTCCGACCACGCCGCGCCACCACGGCTGACCGGAGCGGCGCGCCGCGCGCGCCGCGAGCACGAGTTGTCGCAGTGCGGCCGCGCCGGCGAACGCGCCGAGGCTGAACGCCACCAGCGCCGCCAGGCTGCGCACGCCGAACACGACGAGCGCTAGCAGCGTGATGGCTCCGATCCACGCCGGCACCAGCAACCGATCGCGCATCACGCCCTTGCTCGCCTTGCGCCACGGCAACGCGGGGGCCACGGCCATCAGGAACAGCAGCGCCAAGCCGATCGGTCCGGTCATGCGGTCGAAGTAGGGCCGCCCGATCGTGAGCCGGCTGTTGTTGATCGCCTCGGCGATGAGCGGGAACACCGTGCCGAGCAGCACCACGAACGCGAACGCGGCGAACAGCAGGTTGTTCATGAGGAACGCCGCTTCGCGCGAGACCGGTGAGTCGATCATCCCCGGCGAGCGCAGCGCGTCGCCACGCCACGCCAGCAGGCCGCACACGACGACGACGATCACGGCGAAGAACCCGAGCAACAACGGACCAATGCCGGACTCGCTGAAGCTGTGCACCGAGTCGAGCACGCCCGAACGCGTCAGGAACGTGCCGAGGATCGTGAGGGCGAACGTCGCAGTGACCAGCGACAGGTTCCACACACGCAACATCCCGCGGCGCTCCTGTACGAGCACGGAATGGAGATACGCCGTCGCCGTCAACCACGGCAGGAACGACGCATTTTCGACGGGATCCCACGCCCAGAAGCCGCCCCACCCGAGGACCTCGTAGGACCACCACGCGCCGAGCACGATGCCAACGCTCAAGAGCCCGAACGCCACGAGCGTCCAGCGCCGCATCGCCAGCACCCAGCCTTCGTCGACGCGCCCCGTGATCAGCGACGCGATCGCGAACGCAAACGGGACCGTGAAGCCCACGTATCCGGCGTACAGAATCGGCGGGTGAATGGCCATCAGCGGGTGGTTCTGCAGCAGCGGGTTCGGCCCGGGTCCGTCCGTCGGGATGACGCCCTTGATGGTGTGGAACGGGTCGGCGGCGCCGAGCAGGAGGAAGAAGAAGAACGCCGCCACCGCCAGCATCACCACGAGCGCCCACCCGAACACCGGGTCTTCGCGCTGCGCGCGATGACGCAACGTCAGCGCCGCGAGGTAGATCGACAGCACGAGCACCCACAACAAGATCGAGCCTTCGAGCGCCGACCACGCGCCGGCGACCGTGTACAGCAGCGGCGTGTGGCGGCTGCCGTTTTCGGCGACGAACTTGAGCGAGAAGTCGTGACGCACGAGTGCGAACTCCATGGCGCCCATACCGATCACGGCGGCGGCGACGACGAACCACACGTAACTCCACGCGGCGCGCACCAGGTTCGTCCGCCCGCGCGCGAGCCCGACGACGAGACTCACCCCGCCGATGGTCGACGCCAGGAACCCGAGCAGCGCCGCGCTGTGCCCGACGATCGCGGTCACTGCTTGTAGTCCTTCACACGGCCTTTGTGTTCCTTGCGGTACTCGGACGTGTGCTTCACGAGTATGCGATCGCTCTGGAAGACCTGGCCGTCGAAGTGGCCCTCGAGCACGACCGGGATGTTCGGCTTGAACAGCTCAGGAGGATCGCCGACGTGGTGCACCCGCACTTCGGCGTCGTTCTCGGACACTACGAAGTCGACGAACTGTTTGCGCTCGTGCACCGATCCGGGTTCGATCACGCCCTCGAGCCGGAACCGACGCGTGCCGAGGCTGGCGCGTTGCGCGACGGCCTCGTCGGCGGTCTTGAAGTAGACGGTCGCGTTCTTCAGGCCCTGCCACAGCAGCAACCCGGCGACCGCAACCGCGACTGCCAGGAAGATGCCGGCGTAGCCACGCTTCACTGCCGCTGCCCGCGCTTGTTGACGGCGCGCAGGCGCGCCATCGCCCAGATCGAATACGCGCTCAACGAGCCGATCGTCACCGCATAACACGCCACCACGTAGCCGCTCATGTCGCCATCGCTTCCTGACGGCGCGCGGCGATGGCATCGGCGAGTGCGTCCTCTTCGAGCGCGGCTTGCGCTTCGATCACCTTGGTGCGCATGACGAGAAGCCACACGTAGGTGAGCGTCATCGCCAAAAACCCGAGGAGCATGGCCGCGATGAAGTCGCCGTCCAGCTCGCTGCCGGGTTTCAGCGAGGCCAACGACCGCCCTTGGTGCAAGGTCCGCCACCACTCGACCGACATGTGGTTGATGGGCACGACGATGACGGCCATGACCGCGATCATCGCCGACCGTTTCGCCCGCGCGGCCGCGGTGTCGGCGAGTCCGCGCTGCGCGAGGTAGCCGAGATAGATGACGAACATCAACGCGGTCGTCGTAAGCCGCGCGTCCCACGTCCACCACACGCCCCACGTCGGCCGGCCCCAAAGGCTGCCGGTGACCAAGGTCAGGCCGGTGAACAGCACCCCGAGTTCCGCCGACGCGGCAGCGACGGCGTCGAAACGCGCCCGGCGCGTCCGCGGCCACAGGTACAAGATCGACGCTGCGGCCGTGACACCGAACGCGAGGTAGGCCGTCCAGGCGAGCGGTGGGTGCAACGCCAGCATGCGCGAATAGGTGCGCTGCTCGTACGTCGCCGGGAGCCCGAGTCCGAGCACGACCGTGCCCGTCAGCGTGACGACGGCGAGAGCGCCGAGCACGCGAACTGACTTCATGACTCCTCCTGAAGGGTGCCGTACCCGACGACACCGACTGCGACGTACAGCACCGCGAATGCGGCGAGTAACTCCAGCCAGCTAATCGCGTCATTCGACACACCCGCCAATCCGGCCTCCCAAGCTCGCGTCGCCGCCAGCAGAACCGGAGCAAGTACGGGCAAAAGGAGCAGCGGTAGCAAGGTGTTCCCGACGCGAAGGCTGGCGGCGACGGCCGCGTAGGCCGTGCCCGCGCACGCCAAACCAACCGTCGCCAGCGCCGCGGTCGCGACCAGCACCGCCGGGTCGTGCAGATGCGTGCCGTACAGGACGACGATGCCGGCACCGAGGAGCAGTTCGAGCAGCGCCAGCTGCGCGGCGACCGCCAGCGCCTTGCCGAGGAAGACGCCCCCCGGCTCCAAACCGGCGAGCCGCATTCCCTCTCCCGCCTTGTCGGCGACTTCCACTGCCGCCGAACGTTGGACGGCGAGCACCGTGCAGAACACCACCGCCAACCAGAACAGCCCTGCCGACGCGCGTCCGAGCACGCCGCGGTCGGGGTCGAGCGCGAACGCAAAGAGGACGAGCACCAATACCGCGAACGGTGCGATCTGTTGCGTGGTCACGCGCGACCGTCGCTCGATCCGCAGGTCCTTGCCGGCGACGAGGGACGCGTCACGGAACACGAACGGCCTCTGCGCTCACCATGCCGCCGGCGACCGTCAGCACGCGCGTCGACAGCGCCGTGGCGCGATCGGTGTCGTGGCTGGCGATCACCACGGTGGCGCCGGCGGCCGTGGCGCCGCGCACGACGCTGTCGATCAAGTCGCGGCCGTCCTCGTCGAGTCCGGCGTGCGGTCCGTCGAGCAACCACAGCTCCGCGCCGCGTGCGACGAGCGCGGCGAGCGAGGTTCGGCGGCGCTGCCCGGCCGACAGCGCTGCCACACGGGTCGTGGCCAAGCGACCGGCGACGCCGAGGCGTTCGAGCGCCGGCGCGACGGTGGCGACGTCGCCCCCCGCAGCGCGCACCGCGAACGTGACGTTCTCGCGCACCGTCAGATCGTCGTACAGGAAGCCGGCGTGTCCGAGCATCGCGACGCGCCGGCGGACCGACGTGCGGTCGCGCACGATGTCGACGCCGAGCACGCTCGCTTCGCCACGCGCCACCGGCACCAGCCCCGCGCACACCCGCAGCACGGTCGACTTGCCGGCACCGTTCGGCCCTCGCAACAGCACGACATCGCCGCGCTCGACGGTCAGATCAGCGCCCGCGAGTGCGGGAAAGCCGCCGAGCAGTGCGACAACGGATCGGAGGCGGACAACCGGCTCGCCGGAGGCGAGCCCAATGTGATCGGGCGGGTGGAGGGGCTCCATGAGGCGGCACCAATGGTACGAGGGGTCCTTGCCCTGTTACCAAGCAGGCGCGTCCGGCAAGTACGTTCCTTTTCGTGGGATGGCGACCGATCGTGTCTGCGATCGGGCGCGTCTTCATGGCGGTCGGCACGCTCATGCTGCTGTTCGTCGCCTACGAGTTGTGGGGCACCGGAATCTCCGAAGCCCGCAGCCAGAAAGACCTCGGGCACGAGTTCAAGCAGGCACAGGCGAAGGCGCCGCCTGTGAACGAGGCGACCACACTCGACCCCCCGGCGTTGCCGGCCGGCGGCGCCGTCGCCGTTATCAAGATCCCGAAGATCGGGGTCGAGAAGACCGTCGTGCAGGGAGTCGGCGTCCCCGACCTCAAAAAAGGACCGGGCCACTACCCCGACACGCCGATGCCGGGCCAGCAGGGCAACGCCGCGATCGCCGGCCACCGCACGACGTACGGCGCGCCGTTCTACAACCTCGACCAGCTCAAGCCGTCGGACCCGATTCTCATCACGACCCTGCAGGGAAGTTTCCGTTACGAGGTGATGGACACGCAGATCGTGCGGCCCAGTGAAGTCAGCGTGCTCGACAACACGCCCGACAACCGCCTCACGTTGACGACGTGCCACCCGCGTTTCTCGGCCAGCTCTCGCATGGTCGTCACCGCGAAGCTGATCGGTGTCGCGTTACCGGCGCCGCCGCCCGACACCTCGACGGCGCAACCGGCAACGGATCCGGCAGGGCTTTCGGGCGGCACGACGGCGCGCGGGCCGGCGGTGATGTGGGGCTTGGCGTTCGCGGCGATTTGGGCGGGCGCGTACGGCGTGCGGCGCTGGATCGGTCACAAGTGGATCGTGTGGGCGGTGGCGGCGATCCCGATGGCGGTGACGCTGTTCATCTTCTTCGAGAACTTCCAGCGCCTGCTGCCCGCCAACGTCTAACGAATCAACCAGCCGAGTCCGTGGGTGTCGAAGAAGTTCACGAGGTTCGACGCGATCAACGTGAGGCGGTTGGTGAAGAGAAGCAGGCCGAACATGACCAGCAGCGCTCCGGCGACACCGTTGATGATCCGGTAGTGACGCTTCACGAACGCGAACGTCGACTCGAGACGCGCCAGACCGATGCCGCTCAGGATGAAAGGCACACCGAGCCCGAGCGAGTACACGAGCAGTAGGCCCGCGCCTTTCACGACGGTGCCTTCATGGCTCGCCATGACGAGAAGGGCCGCGAGGATCGGCCCCAAGCACGGCGTCCAGCCGAAGGCGAACGCCATGCCCATCACGGGAGCGGCGTACGGACCGAGTCGACGCGGCGAGACATGAAAGCGCTTCTCTGCTTCGAGCAGGCGCGGCGACGCGATCCCCGCCAGGAACAGACCCATCACGATGACCACGACACCGGCGACGCGGTTGAACACGACCTTGTGTTGGAACAAGAAGTCGCCGACGGCGCTCGCGGAGGCGCCGAGTGCGACGAATACGACGGAGAACCCGGCGACGAACAGCACCGTGGCGCGCAGCACGCGGCGCTGGTCGGCGCCTTGGGGGTCGGCTAATTGTTCGCCGTTGAGCCCCGACATCATGGCGAGGTAGCCGGGCACCAACGGCAGCACGCACGGCGAGAGGAACGAGATCACACCGGCGCCGAAGGCCGCGGGGATGCTCGGGTCGGCCACGCTGCTATTCGCCGGTGAAGTTCGGCGTGCGCTTCTCCGCGAACGCGGCGCGACCCTCGGCCAAGTCGGCGCTCGACCACGCGCGATTCACCGCGGCGACGACGTCCTCGTCCGCCAGTTCCACCTCGACCCGGTTCAACGCCAGCTTGTGCGCGGCGATCGTCAGCGGCGCGCGCGCCGCGATCTCGGCCGCCCACGCCTGCGCGTCGGCGAGCGTTCCGAGGCGGTTGACGAACCCGAGGTCGTAGGCGCGCTCGCCGTCGATCTCTTCTGACGCCAGCAACATCGCACGCGCTTGACTGCCGCCGACGAGCATCGTCACCTGCTGCACCGTCTTGTGGTCGACCGCCAACCCGAGTTTCGCCGCCGGCACGCCAAAGCGGGCGGTCGGGGTGGCGACGCGCACGTCACACGCCGCGGCGAACTGGACTCCCGCTCCGAGCGCGAACCCGTCGATCGCGGCGATCGTGACGACGGGCGCGGCGCGGAACGTGTCGAGACAGGTGCGAATCGCGAAACGAACGCGGTCGGCCTCGCCGAGATCGGCGCCGCTGCAGAAGTGGCCGCCCGCGCCGGTGAGCACGATGGCACGCGCGCCGTCTTCGACGCTGGCCTGCACGGCTTGTCCGATGGCGTCGCACGCCGCGGCGTCGACGGCGTTGCGGCGCGACTGGCGGTCGATGGTGATCGTGGCGACGCGCCCGTCAATCGTGGTTGAAACGTCGCTCACGGGAGTAAGACAGTAGGCATGATCCTGTTCCTAATCGGACTCGTACTCACCGGTCTCATCGTGGGCGCGCTGGGCCGCCTCGCCGTTCCTGGGCCGAACCCGATGGGGGCCGGCCAGACGATCCTCGTCGGCATCGCCGGTTCGTTCATCGGCGGGCTCATCGGCAAGCTCATCTTCGGGCGGCCTGGCGGCATCATTCTCGCGGTGATTTGCACCGCCGCCATCGTCTACTTCATGCAGCGCCGCTCGGCGACGACTTAACTGAGCAGTCCGGCGCGCTTGAGCGCGCCGATGCGTTCGATGTCGGCGTCGACCATGCGCGCCACGAGACCCTCGAACGTCACCTCTGGTCGCCACCCCAAGCGCTCACGCGCTTTCGACGCGTCGCCGATGAGTAGATCGACTTCGGCCGGGCGAAAGAACTTTTGGTCGGTGCGCACGTGGTCTTCCCAGTCGAGCCCCGCGTGCGCGAACGCCAAGCGACAGAACTCGCTGACGGCGTGCGTCTCGCCCGTCGCCGCGACGTAATCGCCAGGCTCGTCCTGTTGCAGCATGAGCCACATCGCCTTGACGTAGTCGCCGGCGAAGCCCCAGTCGCGCTTGGCGTCCATGTTGCCCATCACGAGCTCCTTGTCGATCTTGTGATGGATCCGAGCCACGCCGTTGGTGATCTTGCGGCTCACAAACTCGAGGCCACGACGCTCGCTTTCGTGGTTGAACAAAATCCCGCTCGACGCGTGCATGCCGTAGCTCTCGCGGTAGTTGACGGTGATCCAGTGGCCGTAGACCTTGGCGACGCCGTACGGGCTGCGCGGGTGGAAGGGCGTCGTCTCGCGCTGCGGCGTCTCCACGACCTTGCCGAACATCTCCGATGACGACGCTTGGTAGAACCGAATCGACGGATCGACCATGCGGATCGCGTCGAGCAACCGCGTCACACCGAGCGCGGTCGCGTCGCCGGTGATGACCGGCTGGCGGAAGCTCTCGTAGACGAAGCTCTGCGCCGCGAGGTTGTACACCTCCGTAGGCCGGTGCTCGCTAATGGCGTTGACGAGGCTCGTCTGGTCGGTGAGATCAGCACCGACCAACGTGATCCGTTCTTCGAGGTGCCGGATGCGTTCGAAGTTCGGCGTGCTCGTCCGGCGCACGATGCCGACGACGTCGTATCCCTTGTCGAGCAGAAGTTCGGCGAGGTACGAGCCGTCTTGGCCCGTGATGCCGGTGATCAGTGCGCGCCGCTGCATCACCGGAGTCTTTCAGACACGCCTGTTAGCGACCCTTCCACTGCGGCCGCCGCTTTTCGGCGAACGCGGCGATGCCCTCTTGCGCGTCCTCGGTCAGCGTGGTCAGCGTGAGCAAGGGGTGCAGCAAGGCGAGTGCCTCGGCGGCGCTGCGATCGATCACGTCGTAGAACGAGTCACGGCCGAGCTTCATGACCGAAGGCGACTTCGCCGCCAACGACGACGCCAACTCATCGACCGCGGCGTCGAGTTCCGCAAGCGGGACGACGCGGTTGACGAAGCCGATGCGCTCGGCCTCGGCCGCGTCGACGCGCCGACCGGTCAGCATCAGCTCCAGCGCCTTTTTCGGCGGCATCGAACGCGTGAGCGGAACGGTGATCATGAACGGCCACAGCCCGACGTCGATCTCGGGTGTGGCGAACACTGCGTTGTCGGCGGCGATCACGAGGTCACACGCCAGCGCCAAACCGAGACCACCAGCCAGCGCGTAGCCGTGCACCCGCGCGATCGTCGGCTTGCCGAGCGCCCACAGTTCTTGGAACAACTCCGCGAGCCCGCCTCGCCCTTCGTGCAGTTCGAGAAAGCTCGCTCCGTCGGCCATGTTGCCGAGGTCGGCTCCCGCACAGAACGCCTTGTCGCCCGCCCCGGTGATGACCACGACACGCACGTCGGTGTCGTCCTTCGCTTCGGCGACGCGCGCTCGCATCTGCGCGATGACGTCCCAAGACAACGCGTTGCGCCGTTCCGGTCGGTTGATCGACAGCGTGGCCACGCCGTCGGCGATGTCGTACAGGAGTTCTTCGGCCATCGGCATCGACCGTAGTCTCATCGCTCGTGCCGAAGGCCGTAGTCGTGTCGTATCGCTTGGGTCACGCCGACGGCGTGTCGGTCGAGGCCGCGAAGTGGATCGGCGCGCTCCGCGTCCTCGGCTACGACGTGATGACGGTGGCCGGCGACGGGGTCGCCGATGTCATCCATTCGGGCCTCGCCTACGACGCACCCGACGACGTGGCGCCGCCGTCGCACGACGAACTCGCCGCGACATTCGCGGGCGCCGAGGTCGTGATCGCCGAGAACATCTGCTCGTTGCCGCTCAACCCCCGCGCCGGCAGCGCTGTCGCCGACGCGTTACGCGGCCGCCGCGCCGTGTTGCGCCATCACGACGTCCCGTGGCAGCGCGAGCGCTTCGCACACTGGGCGCACCCGCTGCCGAATGACGAACGCTGGTCGCACGTGTGCATCAACCAGCTCACGCAAGCGCAGCTACGCGAGCGCGGCATCGACGCGCACGTCGTCTACAACCACTTCGACGTGACGCCCGTTGGCAGCGCGTCGACGGCGCGTGACGCGCTCGGCGAGGAGGGACTCCTGGCGCTGCAACCGACGCGCGCCATTGCGCGCAAGAACATCCCGGAGTCGATCCGTGTCGCCGAGAAGCTCGGCGCGACGCTGTGGCTCGCCGGCCCGGCCGAAGAGGACTACGAACCGGTGCTCGACGCGCTCCTCGACCAGCGACGCGTCCCGACCATTCGCGGCATGCCCGCGGGCGTCACGATCGCGGACGCGTACGAAGCGTGCGATGTCGTCACGTTCCCGTCGACGTGGGAGGGGTTCGGCAACCCCACCATCGAGTCGGCGATTCACCGCAAGCCGCTCGTCGTCGGGTCGTACCCCGTGCTCGAAGAACTGCGCGCCTTCGGCTTCCACTGGTACGACACCGACACCGTCGAACTCGACGACGCCAAGGCGCTGGAACACAATTACGAGATCGCGGCGCGCCACTTCAACGTGCGCGACCTCCCGCAAGTGCTCGCGCCCATCCTGAAAGACTGACGCCGATGGACGCTTCGGACGAAGACGAACGCATCCTGCGCCACCGCGCGCAAGCGACGCGGCTGGCGTCGACGGGTCAGCGCGTGGGCTACGCGCTGCTCGGCGTGGCGCTCGTCGTGTTCGTCTTCGGCATGGCGACCGGCCTCAACTCGACGGAAACGACGATCGTCGTCGTGTGCTTGGCAGTAGCGGCGCTCGTGCTGGGCCCGGCCATCATCCTCGGATACGCCGCCAAGGCCGCCGACCGCGAAGAGCGCACCGGCCGGACCGGCCATTAACGCCTGCAGATCTAGTCGTCGTTGGTGATGGTGCCGACGCCTTGGGCGTCGGTGATCTTGGCGCCGGCGCCCGTCGCGTTCGTGAGGTTCACGAAGAACGACTCGTCGCCCTCTTTGACCGCGTCGCCCCGCACGGAGATCGAGAAGGTCTGCGTCTTCTGCCCGGCGACGAACGTGATCGTCTGCGACTTGGCCCAGTAGTCGTTACCGCCGGCCATACCGCTGCCGTTGGCGCTCGTGACGGTGACGCCGACCGCCGAGGTCGGCGCGTTCGACAGCGTGAGCGTGAACTTGAACGTCGTATTCAGCCCGGTGCCTTCGTACTTCGTGACGTCCCCGACGCTGATGCCGATCCCGTCGTCGTTGACGAGCGTGGCGACGCCGCTGCCGTCGTTGATCGTCGCGCCGACCGGCGAAGACAGCGTGACGTTGAACTTCTCGTGCGTCTCAGGAGTCGTGTCGCCGCTGCCGAGCACGGTGAAGGTCGCGCTCGTCTGTCCTGCCGGAATGGTGACGGTGCCGCTCGCCGCCGTGTAATCCGAGCCGGCGAGCGCGGTGCCGTCAGACGTCGCCCAGTTCACCGACACCGCAGCCGAAGCGGGCGCGGAGAGTGACGTCGTAAACGTCACGTCGGTCGTCGCAGCGTTGCCTTCGCTCACGGCAACGTTGTTGACGGAAACCGTTGGGATGGTGTCGGGCGCGGTGACGCTGCCCGTCAGCGTGTACTGACCGACGCTGCCGTAGCCGCTGTAACCCGTCGTGGCGGGATCGCCGCTACCGACGCCCTGCACGCGCACGAAGTACGTGCCGGCGGCGACGGTGGACGACACGGTGGCGCCGAGACCGGTCACGTAGTCGTCGTTGCCGCTGCTCGGCTGCGCGGAGGCGGGGTCGTTGCTCGTGATGACGTTGCCGGCGCTGTCGAGCAGCTCGAGCTTGATGTCGAGGTTCGGCCCCTTCGGCGCGGGATTGGCGGAGAACGTCAGCGGACCCGCGGCCGCGACGACGGAGAACACGTCGACGTCGGCATCGGTGGTGATGATGCCCTTGGCGGTACCGGTGACCGGGAACGGCGACGCCGTCGCGGTGGTGTTGCCGTAGTCGTCGGCGCGTAACGGCGCGCCGTTTTGCTGCACCAGCGAGAAGTCGTCCTGCGTGTTGTTGGCGCCGGCGTACTCGCCCTTACTGAACTGCGTGATCGGGTGGTAGTAGCCCGCGCCCATGATCGGCGCCCACGCGCCCTGGCCGAGGTAGTAGCCGGTCGACGACGTGCCGTCGTGGTCGAGACCGAGGTTGTGTCCCACCTCGTGCGAGATGGCGTCGCCGAGGTCCTTGTCGTAACCGCCGAGCGCCTGACCGAACACCAGCGCCGGTTGGTAGTATTGATGGTTCGACGTGATGCCGTACGTGCCGATGAAGGCGATGCCGGCGCACGAGCAGCCGCTGTAGATCGTCGACGTGTTCGTGATCAGCGCACGCGTGCCAAACAACACGTCGCTGGAGCCGACGCGATCGAGCAAACCAAGCGTCGGGTCTTCTGTCGTCACGTCGACGCCGAACGGTGAGTAGTCCTCGGCGACGCGGGCCCACGCGCCTTGGATCGAGTCCATCTCGCCATTGCTGAACGCCGACGCATTGCCGTCGGTGTCGAACGGGCTCGCGTAGAACGACGCGCCGTTCGTGTACTGGTCATTCCACCCGGTGCCCGACACCGTCTCACCGTTGAAGTCGAGATAGATCACGCGCTGCGCACCCGGAAGGCTGTGCAGCTTGAACGTGTCGGTGTACGGGAACAGCGGGGTCGTGACCTGCGCCGAGTAGTGCGCCGGGCGCACGGGCGGCAGCGGCGTCGTGTCGACGCGGGGCAGCGACGTCGGGGTTATCGACGTAAACGCGGCCGCGAACAACGCGATCACAAAGGCAAGGCGGGGGCTTCTGGACATCTCGGCGTAGCCCTATCGGCGTACGCCGGTCGAACTTGACACGTGACTAATTAGTCACGTATCTTGGACACGTGAGCGACGACGACATCGTGTTCAAAGCGCTCGCCGATCCGTCGAGGCGGCTCTTGCTCGACCGCCTCTTCGAGCAGGACGGACGAACTCTCATCAACCTCGAAGCCGAGCTACCGCACCTCACGCGGTTCGGCGTGATGAAGCACCTCCGGGTGCTCGAGGAAGCGAACCTCGTGATCACCGACAAGGTGGGCCGCGAGAAGTTGCACTACCTCAACCCCGTCCCCATCCGGCTCCTCCACGACCGGTGGATCGACAAGTACACCGAGCGCCGGGTTTCCGCGCTCACCGACCTCAAACACCAACTGGAGAAGAAGAACGCATGAGCAAGACACAGATGTTCCGCGTGTACATCAAGGCAACGCCCGAGGCGATCTGGGAGGCGATCACGTCGCCTGACTGGAACGACCGCTACGGCTACAAGTCCAAGTCCGAGTACGAGCTTCACGGCGGCGGCGACTACCGCACGTTCGCCACCGAAGAGATGCGTACGTTCGGCATGCCCGAAATCGTCATCGACGGCGAAGTGCGCGAAGCCGATCCGCCGAAGAAACTGGTCCACACCTTCCACGCCTTCTTCAGCCCGGAGCAGGCAGCCGAGCCCGGCATCGTCGTCACGTACCTCATCGAGCCCGAGGACAACGGCGGCCTCACACGTCTCACGATCGTGACCGACGAGAACAACTCGCCCGCCACGTTGTCGATCGTCACCGGCGGCGAAGGCAAGCTGACCGAAGGCGGCGGCGGGTTCCCCTTCATTCTCAGCGATCTCAAGTCGCTGCTCGAGAGCGGCCAGTCGCTGCAGGACTAACGATCCATCGCCGGGTCGTCGTCGCTATGCGGTGACGACGACCTGGCCGATCATCTGCGGATGGATCGCGCAGGCGTAGGGATACGTCCCCGGCTTCGTGAATCGCAGGGTGAACGTCTCGCCCTTGTTCAGCAGGCCCGACGAGTGAAAACCGCCGGTTCCGTCCCAGCTGCCGACGTCGACGGCCCGCGGGATCGGTTCACCGGTGTCGTGGTTGTACGCGGGGTCGGGGACGTGCCAGCGCACGGCCTTGCGGGCGCGCTTGTCGAACTGCACGTCACCCTTCTTGTCGACGGTGAGCACCGGGAAGTACGCGGGCACGTGGAAGCTGACGGTGTGCGCCATCCCCTTGAAGCTCCACGTGACGGGCTCGCCGACATGGACGGTTCCCTTTGACGGGAAAAACTCGTTCGCCGAGACGTAACCGACCGAGAACGGTTCACCGGTGTCGGCTCCTGCGAGCGGCTTCGTCGGCCTGTTCGCATACGCGCGTTTTGCGTGGCGCACCGCGGCGAGCGGCTTGCGTACGTCGGCCCGGATCTGGCGCAGCGCCTCGTGGTTCACGGCGTTGTTCGAGGGGATCGGCGTCGACTTCCCGACGATCTTCACGGACCCGCTCATGTCGATCCAGTGGTAGTTGCAGAAGTACTTGTACGTGCCCGGAGTCGCGTCCGGCGCGATCTTTACGATGAACTCGTTGGCGCCGTTTCCTTGCCACGGGATGTAGCCCGAGTTGTAAAGCGCCTGGCGTCCGGTGAACGCCGGTTGTTCGGCGTCACCACGCGGACAGTTCGCCGACGGGCTGGGATTGGGATCACCGTTTGCGTCCTCGTAGTTGGGAACGTCGGCAAGGTTCGCGATGAAACAGGGACGCGCGCCCGGTTGGTACAGCTCGGAGCCCGAGATGTCGGTCATCCCCGGGATCTGCGCTTGGGTTTTGTGGATCTCGGAGAGCGTGGCTTCCGGCACACCGTGGGCGCGCGCGTCGTCTTCGTTCTCGTACTTCGTGAAGATCGGCGCGTACTTGAACATCTTGTCGATGACGACGCCCATCGTCACGCTGTGCGGTTCGCCGGTCCACGTCTGCTTGAAGTGAACCGTGTCACCGGGGTGGACGATCACGTTCTTCGGGAAGTAGCTGAGGAAGGACGACGCGAACTCGTCTGCCTTGTAGTCGACGAGCACCGTGCGTCTCGCCGCTCCACCGGTGCTGCCACACGACGACAAAACGGCTGCCAACACGCCGACGACTAGTGCAACTCTGCGCATACATCGAACATATGCGTGTAATCTGAACGAGTCATGCGTGCCACCACCCTCCTTCTTATGTAGGCGAACACCCCCACCGGTGTTCGCTGACCTCCTGCGCCAAATCGGCCAGGGGGTTTTTTGTTTCTAAGGACAGAAATCGATGCCCCCCAAGAACGTGCAACCGAAGAAGATGCCCTTCGAGAAGTACAAGGGCTTCCGGCCGCTCCCACTCGCGCTGCCCGACCGTCGGTGGCCGAACGTGCAACTCGAGAAGGCACCACTGTGGTGTTCGGTTGACCTGCGCGACGGAAATCAGGCGCTCATCGATCCGATGGATCCGACGCGCAAGCTGCGCATGTTCACCACGCTCGTCGACATGGGCTTCAAGGAGATCGAGGTCGGCTTTCCGTCGGCGTCGCAACCCGACTTCGACTTCGTACGCCAACTCATCGAAGACGACCTCGTACCCGACGACGTGACGATTCAGGTGCTCACGCAGTGCCGCGACGAACTCATCGCGCGCACCTACGAGTGCCTCGAGGGCACGAACAACGCCATCGTCCACTTCTACAACTCGACGTCGATCCTGCAGCGCCGCGTCGTGTTCAACATGGACAAGGACGGCATCAAGCAGATCGCGACCGACGCGGCCAAGTTGTGCCGCAAGCTCGAGCAGAACCTGACGGGTTCGAACATCCGCTACGAGTACTCCCCCGAGTCCTTCACCGGCACCGAGATCGACTACGCCATCGAAGTGTGCGCGGCCGTGTTCGACGTGATCGAACCCGACGCTGACACCAAGGTGATCTTCAACCTCCCGGCGACGGTCGAGATGTACACGCCCAACATCTACGGCGACGTCATCGAGTACTTCCACCGCAACGTGCCGCACCGCGATCGCATCGTGCTGTCGCTGCACCCGCACAACGACCGCGGGACGGGCGTCGCCGCCGCGGAGTTCGGCGTCATGGCGGGCGCCGACCGCGTCGAAGGCACGCTGTTCGGCAACGGCGAGCGGACGGGCAACGTCGACATCGTCAACCTGGCGATGAATCTGTTCAGCCAGGGCATCGATCCCGAACTCGACATCTCCGACATCGACGCGCTGCGTCGCGTCGCCGAATACTGCAATCGCCTGCCGGTCTCGCCGCGTCACCCGTGGGGCGGCGACCTCGTCTACACGTCGTTCTCGGGCTCGCACCAAGACGCCATCAAGAAGGGGTTCGACGCGCTGTACGCCGAACAGGGCGAGGACTACGACGAGTGGGGCGTTCCGTACCTGCCGATCGACCCGAAGCACGTGGGGCGCACCTACGAAGCCGTCGTGCGCGTCAACAGCCAGTCCGGCAAGGGCGGCGTCGCCTACATCATGAAGGCCGAGCACGGGCTCGAACTACCGCGTCGGCTTCAGATCGAATTCAGCCGCGCCATCCAGCACGTGACTGAAGACACCGGCACGGAAATCTCGCCCGCCGCCATGTGGGCCAATTTCGAGACGGAGTACTTCCCGGCCGAGCCGGCGTACCAACTCCTCAGCCACGAGATGACCACCAACGACAAGGGCGCGACCATCACCGCGCAACTCCTCGTCCGCGGCGAGCACAAGACGGTCACTGGCACCGGCAACGGGCCCGTCGCCGCGTTCGTGCACGCGCTCCAGTCACAACTCGACATCGACGTCGAAGTCACGGACTACGCCGAGCACGCGGTGTCGGCGGGCGCCGAGGCGACGGCCGTCGCCTACGTCGAAGCGCGCAACGAGGACGGCATCCGCTGGGGTGTCGCCAAGGACCCGTCGATCCTCGCGGCGTCGCTCAAGGCCGTGTTGGGCGCCGTGTCACGGTTGGAGCAGGTGTCCTAACCGCTTGATCGCCACGCGAAGGCCGAGCGTTCCCATAACCGCGAGGTACAGAGCGCGCACGATGAGCCCGCCGTTGACGGCGCCGACCATCAGGGCGCGCTCGAGGGCGACGCCTTGGTACAGGGGCGTCCAACTGATCAGCGCCTGCGCGCCGGCGGGATAGCGCGACAGCGGGAAGAACGTCGCCGAGAAGAGGAACATCGGGAAGATGGCGCCGTTGATGTAGTCGAAGTCCGTCCATGACCGCATGAACGTCGTCGCCGCGAGACCGACGCCGGCGAAGGCGTACCCGACGAGCAGCGCGACCGGCACGCACAGCAGCGACCACCACGAGTGCAGCATCCCGAAGGCGAACATGATGACGAAGAAACCGGCGGCGTAGATCGCGCCCCGCAACAGACCCCACAGCACCTCGCCGACCGAGAGGTCGCCGATGCTGATCGGAGTTGCCAACATCGCGTCGTAGGTCTTGAGGTACTTGTACTTGACGAAGAACGCGATCGTCGTGTCGAAGATCGACCCCATCATCGCCGAGGACGCCAACAAGCCCGGCGCGACGAATTCGCGGTAGGTCAACAAGTGACCGCCCGGCCCCGGCAGCTTGCCGACGAGCGCGCCAACACCGACGCCGACCGAGAGCAGATACAACACCGGTTCGATGAATGAAGACGTGAACGTGAGCCACATCCGCCGGTAGGCCATGGCGTTGCGCTCGACGACGCGCCGCGCCAGCAGAGTCGCCGTCACAACGCCAGCCGCCGACGGAATGCGACGCGCGCCCACAGCGACGTGACACCGATGAGCGCGACGAGGAAGCTGACGTGCGCGACGAGCGCCGCGAACGAACGCGCATGGCCCGTCATCGCTGCGCGGCACAACTCGATCGAGTGATACAGCGGGGAGAGCAACACGACCGAACGCAGCCACGCGGGCAACTGGCTCACCGGGAAGAACGTGCCCGAGAACATCGCCGTCGGCATCACGACGAGGCGCAGCAACGCCGAGAAGGCGAAGTCGTTCTCCCGGTTCATGGCGAAACCGGCGAAAGGACAGGCGAAGCACAACGCGCCGAGCACCGCCGCCGGAATCGCCAGCGGCGCCCACAGAGACGACACGCCGCCGAGCAGCGCGGCGGCCGCGACGAACAGCGCGGCGATCAATGAGCCGTACGCCGCCAGCCACAGCATGTAGCCAGAGAACACCTCGGTCGCCTCGATCGGTGTCGCTGCGGTCCCGTGGTAGAAGCCGAGCCACTTGTGGCCCGCCATCACCGGCCACAACGCTTCGGCTGCCGCGGACTGGGCGATCATGAACGCCAGCAAGCCCGGCGCGATGAACGTGAGGTAGTCGACGCCGCCGACCGAGCGCGTACGCGCATCGACGATAGGGCCGAGGCCGACTCCCATCGCGCCGAGAAACATCAGCGGCATGGCGAAGTGCGACAGCACCGAGCCGCGCCACAGCGTCTTGTAGACGCGCAGTTGACGCTCGAAGACACGCACCGACCCCGTCGTGAGCATCGTCAGTCCTCGAGGGTGCGGCCGGCGAGCGTGAGGAACACGTCTTCGAGCGAACTGCGGCGCACGAGCACCGACGCCGTGCCGTTGAGGCGCGCCGCCACGTCGTCGCCGTTGTCGGAGTACACGAGGATGCGGTCCGGCAAACCTTCGACGCGTTCGTAGGTTTGCGCCAAGCGCGGCAGCGCGGCCTCGCGCTCGGACGCCGAGTGGTAACGCAACTCCACGACTTCACGCGTCGCGTAGCGCTCGATCAGTTGGCGCGGTGAACCTTCGGCGACGATGCGCGCCTGATCCATGATCACGAGCCGGTCGCACAGCTGCTCGGCCTCGTCCATGTAGTGCGTCGTGAGGACCATGGTCACGCCCTCGCCCTTGAGCTGCCACAGGCGTTCCCACAACAAGTGCCGCGCTTGCGGGTCAAGGCCCGTGGTCGGTTCGTCGAGGAGCAACAGCTCGGGCCGGTTGATGAGCGACCGCGCGATGGCCAGGCGGCGTTTCATTCCGCCCGACAGCGGGTCGACTTTGTCGTCGCGCCGGTCGCGCAACTGCACGAAGTCGAGCAGCTCCTCGGCGCGCGGCCGGATCTCCGACATCGGCAGCCCGAAGTAGCGCCCGTAGATCACAAGGTTGTCCCAGACGGTGAGCTCGGTGTCGAGGTTGTCGTCTTGGGCGACTACGCCGAGGCGCGCGCGTATCCGCGGCCCGTCGACAGCAGGATCCATGCCGAGGATCGACAAGTGGCCGCTCGTGATCGGCGACACCGCTCCGACCATGCGCATCGTCGAGCTCTTGCCCGCGCCGTTGGGCCCGAGAAACCCGAACGTCTCGCCGCGCTGCACGGTGAAGTCGATGGCGTCGACCGCCGTGAACGCCCCGAACCGCTTCGTGACCTCTCGGCCAACAATCAGCGGCTCAGCGGACATGGCGAAGCAACCTATAGATTCGCCGTCGGCATGGGGAAACGGATTTGGGCGCTGGTTTTGGCGTGCGCGGTCGTCATTCTCGGGATCGTTCCGGCGCGCGCCGCCTCAGACGAAGTCACACCCACCGAAGACAACCCCCCGGGCTGCACCACCGCGGGCATCGGCAGCGGTGACCAGTGCGGCGCGCAGGGCCGCAACAACTTCAACGACGCCAACCATCTGCCGCCGATCGAGTCGTGCAAAACCCAGACGGCGGCGTCGGGCTCGACGATCACGCGCATCGTTCCCGACGGACCGCGCCGCGCCGACAACTCGTTGGCGTTCATTTCCGGCGCGTGCGTGTACCTCCCGCCGGGCTACGCCACGAGCGGACTGCGCTACCCGGTGGTGTACCTGCTCCATGGTGGTGGCGGCGACGAGCAGGACTGGGCGAACCCGCACAACGGCGACATCCGCACGATCCTCGACGGGTTTTACGCGAAAGACCCGTCGCACGCCGTCATCGCGGTGATGCCCGACGGCAACGACGGCAACTGGCACGACTACCGCGACGGATCGTTCCTCATCGAGCAGTACGTGTTGCGCTACCTCGTGCCCTACGTCGACCGCCATTTCCAGACGATCCCCGACCGCACCGGCCGCGCCATCGACGGACTCTCCAACGGCGGCTACGGCGCGCTGCACCTTGCGGCGAAAGCGCCCGACCTGTTCGTCGCCGCCGGCGGCATGTCGTCGAATGTCGGCGGGCGCGACATGTCAGGCCTCGGCACGCCGTGGGTGCCGGGTACGGATCAGGTGCAGAACCAGGAGTTCGGCGCCTTCTATTACGGCAACACGCCGACGCCGTTGGCATCCAACCTCGACAACGTGGGCGTCACGATGGATCTCGGCGCGTCGTGCGCCAACCAGCAGGACCTCAGCACCAACCTTTGCCTCTTGCTCGCGGTCGACACTGCGTTCAAGTACGACAACGAAGCGTTCCGTGACGCGATGAACAGCGTCAAGCACGTGGGCGCGTTCGACTACCGCGAGAGCGAAGGCACGCACTCCTGGCGGTGGTGGACGTATTGGCTGGCGTCACGCCAGCTGCCGTTCATCTACGAGCGCCTCGCGAAGCCGACGAAGCATCCGACGGGCTCACCGCTGCCGGCGTCGTTCCGGTACCGCTCGATCGCGTCGCACTTCACCATCTACGGCTACGACGTGTCGGTCACGCGCGACCACCCTGAGTTCCTCGACCTCACCAACGTGCGCGCCGACGGGTTGACGATGACCGGTACCGGTGTCGCCGACATCGTGACGGCGCCGCGGTACAAGCCGGGCGCGGCCTACGCCGTGGGAGCGAGCCGCGTCACTGCGGACCGCGACGGTCGCCTGCGGTTCTCCGTCGATCTCGGGCCGTCCCACGACGCCGAGCAGTACTCGCCGCAAGCACGCGCGGAGGAGGCGGCCGGCCGATTCAGCTTCGTCACCCGCGACGTCGCCATTCGCCCGATCGCGGTGTGAACCGCCTCCGTACCTCGGAGTAGGGTCGGCATCCGTTTCGTGAGAACCAACTAGGGAGTGAACATGTCCAAGGCTGCCGTTTTCGTCGGGCAGGACCAGCCCCTCGTCATCCGTACCGATGTCGAGGTCGAGGCGCCGCACGCGCATGAGGTGAAGGTGCGCATGGGCGCGTCGGGTGTGTGCCACTCCGACTTGTCGATGACCAACGGCACGATGTTCGCCATGCCGCCGATCATCCTCGGCCACGAGGGTGCCGGTGTCGTCGAGGAAGTCGGCGAGGGCGTCACCAACGTCGCCGTCGGCGACCACGTCGTCATTTCGTGGGTGCCGCAGTGCGGCGAGTGTTTCTTCTGCAAGAAGGACCAGGGCTACCTGTGCGAGGCCGCGTCGGGAGCGCTGGCGGCCGGCACGATGATGGACGGCACGACGCGTGCGACCTCGGAAGGTGCACCGCTGCCGCAGATGGCGGGCGCCGGCACGTTCTCGGAAGTCTCGATCCTGCCTGACGTCGCCGTCGTCAAGATCGACAGCGACGTCGACCTGCGCGTGGCCGCGCTCATCGGATGCGGTGTGCTCACGGGCACGGGCGCGGCGATGAACACCGCCGACATCAAGCCGGGCGACACCGTCGCCGTCGTCGGCTGCGGTGGCGTGGGCCTCAACGTGATCCAGGGTGCGCGCATCAAGGGCGCCAAGGAGATCATCGCCATCGACATGGTCGAATCGAAGCTGCAGCTCGCCAAGGAGTTCGGGGCGACGGCGACCATCAACGCCAGTCAGGCCGACGCGGTCGCGCAGGTGATGGAGATGACGGGCGGCCGCGGCGCCGACGTCGCTTTCGAGGTCATCGGCCTCCAGGCCACCATCGATCAGACGATCAACATGGCGCGTCGCGGCGGCCAGGCGATCCTCGTCGGCGTCCCGAAGATGGACGCGATGGTGACGCTGCCGGCGTTCTTCGGCGTGGTGCTCGCCGAGAAGACGATCAAGGGTTGCTGGTACGGCTCGTCCAACGTGCAGAAGGACGTCCCGAAGCTGGTCGAGCTGTACAAGAAGGGCGAGCTGAAGCTCGACGAGCTCATCAGCCGCACCATCACCCTCGAGGAAGTGAACGACGCGTTCGACGCCATGCAGACCGGCGAAGTCGCCCGCTCCGTCATCCAGTACTAACCCCGCGCACAAACGCGAAAAGAGGCCCGCCCCGAGGGGCGGGCCTCTTCGCGTTCGCTAGACCTCGCCGGTCGACGGGTCGATGACGGTGGAGACCTTCTGGACGCGGGTGGCGGGGAATCCGCCGCAACGCGCGTGTTCGTAGAGGATGTCCTCGTCGGGCGCCACGTAGACGCAGTAGATGGTGTCGTCGGTGACGTAGCTCTGGAGCCAGCGGATGTCGGGTCCGAGGTCGGCGAGGACCTGGTTGGACTTCTGGCTGATGGCTTGGAGTTCGTCGGCGCTCAGCTTGCCTGCGCCCGGCAGATCCCGCTCGATCACGTATTTCGGCATGTCATACCTTCTTCATTCCCCCGTACTGCCGGTATGCTCCTTACATACCGTCGGTAGGTATGTATCATGCATACCGTGAGTATGCACGTCAAGAGCGCGGCCGACAAAAAGGCCGCGCAAGGGATCCAGACGCGTGCCGCACTCGTCACGGCAGCCCGGCAGATCTTCGGCGAGCAGGGGTTCGCCGGCACGAACACCGAGGAGATCGCCGCCAAGGCCGGCGTCACCAAGGGAGCGCTCTACCACCACTTCTCCGGCAAGGACGACGTCTTCCGCGCCGTCTACGAGCAGGTGCAGCAAGAGATCGCCGACCGCGTCGCAACGGTGTTCATGGAGCGTGACCCCTGGGAAGCGTTGCGCAAGGGTTGTCACCTGTGGATCGACGCGCACCAAGACCCGTCGGTGCGCCGGATCGTCCTGCGCGACGCGCGGTCGGTGCTCGACGCCGACGCCATCCGCGACGTCGACATCCGCTTCGGCGCCGTCGGGCTGCGCGGCGCCTTGCGCAAGGGCATGACCGCGGACGTCCTCCGGCGCCAGCCGCTGCGACCGCTCGCACTCATGCTGGCGGGCGCCCTCAAGGAGGCGTGCGTCTACGTCGCCGACGCCGAGGACCCGACGGCGGCGCGCGCCGAAGTAGTCGAGTTGATCGACGTGTTGCTTACTGGGCTGCGGCCTGCTCGTTGAGTTCGATCACTGCGAACACCGCGCCTTGCGGGTCCATCGCGACGGTCATCATGCCGACGCCACCCGCTTCGAACGGCTCCATCATCGTGGTCCCACCGAGCTCTTGGATTTTCGCCACGGCGGCGTTGACGTCGTCGACGGCGAAATACACCAGCCAGTGTTCGGGGACCTCGGCAGGAAACCGTTCGGGCGTCATCGGCATGCATCCGCCGACGACGCGGCCGTCGACCATGAACTCGCTGTAGTCAGCGCCCCCGCCCCACGTCCACCCGAACACGTCGGAGTAGAACTGCTTCGCGGCGTCGATGTTGCGCGTGTTCAACTCGTTCCAGCACAACGCGCCGTGCTCGTTGACGCGGTTGGAGCTTGCGTCGCCGGCGCGCCACACCGAGAAGGCGGCGCCATGTGGATCGGCGAACACGGCGATGCGCCCGCCGCCGGGGATGTCCATCGGAGCTGCCAACACCGAACCGCCGGCGCCTTCGACCTTCTTGGCGGTGAGGTCGACGTCGTCGACGGTGAAGTACGTCGTCCAGAACGGCGGACCGGGATTCTGCGCCGGACCGATGCCGGCGACGTCGTCACCGTCGATGCGCGCCATCCGGTAGCCGCCGGCGTCGGGACCAAGGTCGTCGACGCTCCAGCCGAACAGCGCGCTGTAGAAGGCCGCGGTGGCGTCGGGATCGGGCGAGCCGATGTCGACGTACGACGGCGTGCCGGAAGGGAATGCGGTGACTTTGGCCATGCCGCGCACCCTACGCCTGGGGTGTTACGCGCAAAACTGCCGCGCGGTTACTGTCTGGTAACTCCCTATGGCGGTCCGACTTCCTGCGGCTGAACGCCGGCAACAGCTCGTCGAAACGGCGCTTGCGTTGTTCGCGGAGCGTGGGATGCACGGCACCTCGATGGACGACATCGCGGAGGCGGCCGGCGTCACCATGCCGGTGCTTTACCAACACTTCCGGTCGAAGCGCGCGCTGTTCACGGAGCTGCTCGACGAGGTCGGCCAGCAGCTGCTCACCTCGATAACCGAAGCGACCGCG
>JBEEFR010000097.1:0-3420 GCA_041166285.1 Actinomycetota bacterium
AGATATCGGGCACTTCTTCGAGCACGAGGTCTTCGACTTCGGGACGCTCGAGCTTTTCGAGCAGCAGCCCCGTGCGGCTGTCGAGCAGCACCGTGTCGCCGGCGCGCAGCTTGGTGGCGAGCAGTTCGTCTGCGAGTTCGACGACGCGCTCTTCGTCGCCGCGGCCGACGATCATCGCCCGCCTGTCGTCGACCATGTCCTTGAGCGTGACGACTTCGCCGGCGACTTCGGGGCCGCGCGCCATCACGACGTTGAGCGACTCGTTGAGGACGACCTCCTGGCCCTTCTTGAGGTCGCTGACCTCGATCTCGGGGTGGAGCGAGACGCGCATCTTGCGGCCGGCGGAGAACACGTCGACGGTGTCGTCGGTGTTGGCGCCGAGATAGGTGCCGTAGGCGGCGGGCGGCTGCGTCAGCTTGTCGACTTCCTCGCGCAGCGCCGAGATGTGCTCCCGAGCTTCTCGCAACGTGTAGGTGAGCTTCTCGTTGTGGCTCACCGCCTGCGTCAGTTGCCCCTTGGTCTCGAGCAATTTCTCCTCGAGCGTGCGCACGCGCTTGGGCGCGTCCTGCAAACGACGACGAAGGGCAACGACCTCCTCTTCCAGCGCCACGATCTGCTCGCGTGCCGCGGGCAGATCCATGGGCTCAAGATCGTCGGCCATCTGTACCTCCTGGTTCTTCGTCGACCCTACACGTGCCGTGTTACAGCCAAGACGAGTTTTTCCGCGAATTGCCGGGGAAATACCGTGGATGCGCTAGAGTTCGAATTCACTCCCGTTCGTGGTCCGTTGCTCCTAATAGGAGCCTAAATACAAGTGAGCGTTTGATGGGTTACAAGGTCTGGATCGATCAGGATCTGTGCACCGGCGACGGACTCTGCGAAGAGATCGCGCCTTCGGTCTTCACGCTGCTCGACGACGGCCTCGCCTACGTCAAAGAAGGCGACAAGATCTTCTCGGACCCGGGTGGTCCCGAAGGCCTCGCCAACGTGCCCGCGGGCATGGAAGATGCGACCGTCGAGTCGGCCGAAGAGTGCCCCGGCGAGTGCATCTTCATCGAAGTCGCCTAACCAGCTTCCGCATATGAGTGTTGAGCACGGAGCCCTTCGGGGCTCCGTTGTTCATTTAACGCCCGCCACAACCGACGACGCGTTCGAGTTGGCGGAAGCGGCAGCGAGCGCCGCGCCCGACGCGTACCGCTGGACGTTCGTCCCCCGCACCGCTGACGGGTGGATCGACCAAGTGACCCGCTACGGCGAAGAGGGTCGGTTGATCTACACGGTGCGTGCGGATGACGCCGTCGTCGGCATGACGGGGTTCTACGACCTCGAGTTCTGGACAGGCCGTGCTGCGCCCGACGTCTGCGAAGTCGGACACACCTGGTACGTGCCCGAAGTCCGGGGCACCGCCGTCAACCCCGAGTGCAAGCTGCTGCTGTTCACGCACGCGTTCGACACGTGGGGCGTCGCCCGCATCGGCATGCGCACCGACGCCCGCAACACGGCGAGCCGCGCCGCAATGCTCAAGCTCGGGATGACCTTCGAAGGCATCCGTCGCCGTCACATGCCCGGCGCCGACGGCACCCTCCGCGACTCCGCCTACTTCTCTGCCGTCCCCGAAGAGTGGCCCGCCATCAAGCGGCGCTTGGAAAACCGCCTCCGGGGTTAGCCGTTCGACAGGCAGTCGCCGGATGACTGGGCGACGCGGGGGCCGGCGAGGGCGGCGGAGAGCTCTTTCGACGTCAGCGCGTAGGCCGTGTTGGGTTGGTCGGGGGCGATGGCGAACGCCATGCCTGTGACCTTCCCGTCGAGGTTCGTGAAGGCAGCGCCCGAGTCGCCGGGGTGCAGGGTGGCGGCGAGAACGAACACGTCGCGGTCGGTGCGGTGCGAGTCGTACAGGTCGCGCCCGCGGGCGGTGACTTCCTGGCTCACGCGGGCGGGGGCGACGCGCAACGGATCCTGACCACCGGGGTGACCGAACACCGCGCCTCGGTCGTTGACGTGACCCGTCGCCAACGGCAGCGGCGCTTCGTTGAGACCCTTCACCGTCAGCAGTGCGATGTCGCGATCCGAGTCGAAGTAGACGAGCGTCGCCGGGATGCGTTTGCCGTCGAGACGCATGACGGCCGGTGACCGCACGCCGGCCACGACGTGCGCGTTGGTGGCGACGAGGTCCTGGCCCGCTGCCCAACCGCTTCCTTCTTGGATCCGGTGGCACGCTTCGCCTTCGACCTTCACGGTCGACTGCGACACGCGCTCCTGCACGCCGGCCGCAAAGCCCGTCGTCGACGGCGGCGGGCCGGTCTCGGGCGCCGGGCCGAGCTTGTCGAACACCTCGGGGAAGTTGTGATCTCCGATCAGGCGGCGCAGCGCCTGCATCTTGTCGGGCGGCGGCGGCGCGTACCGGTCGACGAGCTTGGAGATCGCGGACGAGCGCGCCTGCTGCGCCGGCCACCCCGGCAGATCGACGAGCCACGGCAGCACGAACAGCCAGAAGCTCAGGAACACGCCGAAGGCGCCGAGGGCGGCGCCGACGCTGCGGTCGACGAGCCGGATCGGCCCGATCGGCAGGACGCGGTGGATCCGCAGGCCCGCCATGAGCCCGAGCGCCTGGCCGGCGAACGCGCCGCCGAGGAGGATGAGCACCGCCACGCCGGCGCGGTACGCCGCTTCGGTGCTCGAGATGGCGCGCAGCGCCGAAGGCAGTAGCTGGCTCGCCAGGAACACGCCAACCCCGAGGCCGAACCACGAGAACATGCGGGCAAGGAACCCGAGGCGCCACCCGCCCAACGCGGCCGCCCCGAGCATCACCAGCACGATCAGGTCGAGTTGATTCACGCGTCCGCACCCATCAGGCGCGCGGTCGTGAGGAAGCCGGTGTGTCCGACCATGCGGTGGTCCGGGCGCACCGCCGCGCCCTTCACGTACCAGCCGCGCTGCAGCACCTCGTTGGTCTGGACCATGGCGAACGCGCTGTCGTCCAACGCCTCGCGTAACCGCGCTACCTGCACCGTCGAAGGAACGTAGGCGAAGAAGATGCCTCCGACGCGGAGCGCGCCCTCGGCGTGCTTCACGACGTTCCACGGCTCCGGCAAGTCGAGAAGGATGCGGTCGAGGCCGCGCTCGTCGATGCCGTCGTAGACGTCGCGGAACTGCACGCGGTAGCGCGCCAAGGCCTCTTCGCCGAGGAACGATGCGACGTTGGCCATCGCCTTCGCACCGAAGTCCTCGCGCAGTTCGTACCCGACGATGTCGGCACCGGCGCGCAACATCGCCATCGACAACGCACCCGAGCCAACGCCGGCTTCGAGCACCTTGGCGCCGGGATAGATGTCGGCCTGCACGAGAATGGCGCCGATGTCCTTCGGATAGATGACCTGGGCGCCGCGCGGCATCTCGAAGATGAAGTCCGACAGCGTCGGC
>JBEEFR010000098.1:0-5886 GCA_041166285.1 Actinomycetota bacterium
AAGAGATCTGGGCGTGCACGTCGTGCAAGGCGTGCGACGACATCTGCCCGGTCAACATCGAGATCCTCGACAAGATCCTCGACATGCGGCGCTACCTGTCGCTGATGGAGTCCGACTTCCCGAGCGAGCTCGGCAACATGTACCGCTCGATGGAGAACCAGAACAACCCGTGGGGCATGAACCAGGGCGAGCGCGGCGACTGGGCAAAGGCCATCCCGGGTGTCGACGTCGTCGACAGCTCCTCGCCGCTCGAGCACGAGTACCTCTACTGGGTGGGCTGCGCCGGTTCGTTCGACGACAAGAACAAGAAGGTCACGATCGCGACAGCGAAGTTGTTGCAGCGCGCCGGCGTCGACTTCGCCATCCTCGGCCCGAACGAGCAGTGCACCGGCGACCCGGCGCGCCGTTCCGGCAGCGAGTACCTGTTCCAGATGCTGGCGGGACAGAACGTCGAAACCCTCAACGGCATGGGCGTGAAGAAGATCATCGCCCAGTGCCCGCACTGCTTTAACACCCTGTCGAACGAGTATCCGCAGCTCGGCGGCAACTACGAAGTGGTGCACCACAGCCAGTTCCTCGAGCATCTCATCGAGACGGGCAAGCTCGACATGTCGGGCGCGTCGCTCGACGAGCGGGTCGTGTACCACGACAGCTGCTACCTCGGTCGTCACAACGACGTGTACGAGGCGCCGCGCCGCGTGATCGGGTCGCTCAAGGGCGTCGACATCGTCGAAGCGCCGCGCAACGGCAACCGCGGCATGTGCTGCGGCGCCGGCGGCGCCCGCATGTGGATGGAAGAACACGTCGGCACGAAGGTCAACACCGAGCGCTCGCGTGAACTTTTGGCCACCGGAGCCTCACGCGTGGCCACCGCCTGTCCGTTCTGTTACATCATGATCGACGACGGCGTGAAGGAACACGGACGAGACGACGTCGTCGTCGCCGACATCTCGATGCACCTTCTCGACGCGCTCGAGCGCGGCAGCGGTTCAATCACCTGAGCTTCGAAGACGTCCTCGAAGCCGCGCAGGCCGGCGGTGAGTGGGCGCTGGCGGAGCTGTACGCCGAGTATCAGCCCACGTTGCTGCGGTACCTGCGCGGCCGCGCCGGGCCCGACGCCGACGACCTGGCGTCGGAGACGTGGATCTCCGCCGCGCAAGGACTCGGCGGGTTCGTCGGCGGCGCCGACGAGTTCCGGGCGTGGCTGTTCACCATCGCCCGGCACCGCCTGATCGACCAGCGCCGCAAGGACAAGCGGCGCCCGCCGGCCAGCTCGATGGACGACGCCACCACGCAATTGCCGACGCTCGACCCGTCGCCCGACGAAGTGGTCGCTGCCGCCAGCGGCGGCGACGAGGCGGCGCGGCGCATCGCCAACCTGTTGCCGGCCGATCAGGCCGACGTCATCCTGCTGCGAGTGGTGGGCGGGCTGTCGGTCGACGAGGTCGCCGCCATCATGGGCAAGAAGCCGGGAACGGTGCGGGTGCTCCAGAGCCGTGGGCTCAAACGTCTGCAGAAATACTTGTAACGAGTGGCGCGAAAGGTGCGTTGTGGGAGGTGAGATGTTCGAAGGACTGAGCCCGGAAGTCGACGCGCTGCTGAACGCCGCCAAAGCCGACCTTCCCACCGCACAAGCAGATGCCGGCCTGCTCGAGGCGATGACCTTGGCGCTGTCCGTGGACGCTCTCGCCCCCACTCACACCCCAGCTTCACGGAGACGCCCAATGCTCGGCAAAGTTCTGACCGCCAAAGCCGCCGCCATCGCCGGCGTGCTCGTCCTGTCCGGCGGTGTCGCTTCGGCGGCCACCGGCACGCTCCCCGATCCCGCGCAAAACGCTGCGTCGCACGCCGCCGAACACGTCGGGCTGCACATCCCCAAGTCCGACGACAACGACGCCACCGACACCGACACGCAAGACGCCAACGAGGAGAACGGGAACGAGACGACGACAACCGTCGAGCACCCCGACAACCACGGCAACGACGTGTCGACGGTCGCGCACGACAAGTCGACCACGGGCGAAGATCACGGCACCGCGGTGTGCACCGTCGCCAGTGACGGCAAGTGCAAGGCCGGCGACGACAAGACCGACGACCACGGCGGTCAGGGCGGCAACTCGGCCGACCATCGTCAGGACGGCGAGCACGAGGACGAGCAGACCACCTCGACGACGACCGTCACCCCGACCACGCAGCACGAAGACGGTGGGGGCCACCACGGTGGCGACGACAGCGGTAGCCACAGCTCAGACGACTAACCAAATCGCCCCTCGACTGATCTCCGCGTGAGCTTCCGGGCTCCGCGGAGATCAGTCGCGTTTGGGCTGCGGATCTACGGGACGGCGTTGGTCGACTCGCACAGATTGCTCGAGTCCGTGCCGGTCCCGCCGTCGCAGTAGTCGAAGCCGTTGCCACCGAACAGGCCGTCGTTGCCCTCTTCGCCGTACAAGTGGTCGCCGTCGTCGAGGCCGAACAGCTTGTCGTTGCCGAGTCCGCCGTACGCCTTGTCGAAACCGTCGCCGAGGTAGATGCGATCGGCGCCGCTGCCCCCGTAGACGACGTCGTTTCCACCGTCGCTGCAGATCACGTCGTTACCGCCGGCACCGTCGATGATGTCGTCGCCGCCGCGGCCGACAATCACGTCGACGCCGCTCGTGCCCTTGAGGTTGTCGGGACCGTCGGTGCCGACAATCGTCGGATCACCGCACGGGTTCTGGAAGCCGATCTTCGCCGCGCCGAGTTGCCAGCTGTTGCGGCTGAGGCCGACGACGGCGCATT
The DNA here is from genome assembly GCA_041166285.1 of Actinomycetota bacterium. Taxonomy (GTDB): domain Bacteria; phylum Actinomycetota; class Acidimicrobiia; order Acidimicrobiales; family JACCXE01; genus JACCXE01. The sequence continues at coordinate 2,779 of JBEEFR010000098.1, forward strand.
GCCCGCACACCTTCGTGTCACCGGATTCGCTGATGAAGCGCTGGTGCACGGTGACCGACACCGGCCCGAACGAACCGCTGGCGTTGGCCGTCACGGTGCGGAGTTCGGTGCAGTTCGAGGGCCAGCCCCCGTCGTACGCGCACTCGTCGAGGTCCACCGGGTTGTTCGGCTCGAAGCCCGTGCCGGCGACGCGGATGGTCGCCGTCGCCGGAAGATTCCTGTTCGGAGTGGCCGTCAACGTCGGTGCTGAGCCGGCTGACGCCGGCAAGGCGACACCCAAGGCGGCGATCATCAGGAGCGCGACGAGAAGGGTGAACCTTCGTACGTGAGTTGTCATCTGCGCCGCGTACCCGTTCGGGCGAGATGACAGCCTTGTCCGGTTTTACCGGAAGTTCTCGAAGTACCTCGACGGCGTCGGCCCGCGTTGTCCCTGGTATTTGGAGCCGACGGCCTTGGCGCCGTACGGGTTCTCGGCCGGCGTCGTCATCTGGAAAAAGCTGACTTGGCCGATCTTCATCCCGGGATAGAGCCGGATCGGCAGGTTGGCGACGTTCGAAAGCTCGAGCGTGAGGTGGCCGCTGAACCCGGCGTCGACGAACCCTGCCGTGGCATGCACGAGCAGGCCGATGCGGCCGAGGCTCGACTTGCCTTCGATACGGGCGACGAGATCGTCGGGCAGCCCGACAAGCTCCGACGTCGAGCCGAGCACGAACTCGCCGGGGTGCAGCACGAAGAACTGGTCCTCGGGCACCTTCACGAGTTCGGTCAGGTCTTCTTGGTCGGCCTTCACGTCGATGACGTCCATCGTGTGATTGAGGAAGACCCGGAAGAGGTTGTCGAGGTGGAGGTCGACCGATGACGGCTGGATGCAGTCGTCACCCAGCGGCTCGACGACGATGCGGCCGTTGGCGATTTCCTCGCGAATAGTGCGGTCAGACAGGACCATTCGGCGACTCTAGTAAGCGCGTCGCCGGCTTCCACCGGGGCGGCGCACCGTTCTGAGAGGACCTACCGACGCTACGGGTGCGCAGACCTTCTCAGAACGGTGACGGTTCACGGTCGAGTCGTCGGCGGGACTGCGGTCGTCGTCGGACGCGCGGTCGTGGTCGTCGTGCGCTTCACCGTCGTGGACGGTGAAGACGGCACCGACTGCGGGATCGAACACGGCGCCGACGGAACACTCGTGACCCTGGTCGTGGTGGTCGTCGGGCGACGCGTCGTCGTGGTGATCGGGCGTGTCGTGGTCGTCGTCAGGCGCGTCGTGGTGGTAGCGGGGCGGGTCGTGGTCGTCGTCAGGCGCGTCGTGGTGGTAGCGGGGCGGGTCGTCGACGTCGCCGCCGCAGCAAATGCGTGCGTCGTAGTCGTCGGACGCACCGTCGTCGTCGTGCGCCGCACCGTGGTCGGCGGGGAATACGGCGAAGACTGCGGAACCGACGCAACGCAGCACGGCACCGATGCCGGCGACGACGGCACACTCGTGACCCGCGTCGTCGTGGTCGTCGGGCGACGAGTCGTCGTGGTCGCGGCGCGTGTCGTCGTTGTCGCGAGGCGCGTCGTGGTGGTGGCCGGACGCGTCGTCGTGGTCGTCGCACGGGTCGTCGACGTCGCCGCCGCAGCAAATGCGTGCGTTGTGCTCGTCGCGCGCACCGTCGTCGTCGTGCGCCGCACAGTCGTCGGCGGCGAATACGGCGAAGACTGCGGAACCGACGCAACGCAGCACGGCGCCGACGCCGGCGACGACGGCACACTCGTAACGCGCGTCGTCGTGGTCGTCGGGCGACGAGTCGTCGTGGTCGCGGGGCGCGTCGTGGTCGTCGTCAGCCGCGTGGTGGTCGTGGCCGGGCGCGTCGTCGTGGTCGACGCACGTGTCGTCGACGTCGCCGCCGCAGCGAACACGTGCGTCGTAGTTGTCGTCTGCTTCACCGTCGTGCGCGGCGAGGAGGGCGACGACTGCGGAACGGACGCGACGCAGCACGGCACTGACGGAGAAGAACTTGGAGCGGAAGGACCCGACTGCGGGCCCGACTGCGGCGCTGAACGCGGCCGCGACTGCGGGCTCGACTGCGGCCCGCTCGAGATCGACTCAGGCAGCGACTGCGCGCCGGAACACGACCCGTTGTCCGCGAAACTGAACGGCAGGTACGGGAACAGGATCGCGGCGAGCACGAACGTCGCGCCCGCGACGGCGTACAAGCGTTTGTTGCGGTTCATGCCCCGGTCCTTCACTCACCGCCCCTCGGTGAAGGTGCCAGCATACCGACGTGGCCACCGCATTTCGGAGCAGAGGCCTCATGGCCGCGGGCCCGCGCGGCATCGCCACGGCGGTCGCGCTCGGCATCACGGCGACGGGAGTCGTGCGCGGCGGCGGGTTCTTCACGCCTGATCTGGCGGCGATCCCGTTGTTTCTCGTCGTCGCGGCGGTCGCCACACCACGCTTCATGAGTCGCGCGGACCTGCGCCTCGTCGTCGCATTGGTCCTCTTCGCGGGTTTCTGGCAGTGGCGCGGCTTCGTCACCGGCTTCGGGACGCGCGCGGCGTCGCTGAGCCTGCCGGCGATCGCGTTCGGCGCGACCTTCGTCATCGCGCGGCGGTGCCGCACACCGCGCGAGCGGCTCATCGTGATGCGCGTGACGGTCGGGGTGGGCCTCGGCGTCGCCATCGTCAGCCTCGGACGCTGGGCCGCGCACCAAGCGCCGTGGGGTCTGCCGTTCGACGGCATCTGGCGCTTGTCGGGCCCGTTCGCCTACCCGAACGCCGCGGGACTGTTCTTCGCACTCGCGCTCGTCGCGAACCTGGCGCGCAACGACCGCACGTGGCTCGATCGCGCCACGACCGCCGCGATCGTGTTCGGTGCGCTCGCGGCGACGGCGAGTCGCGGAGCGCTGGTGGCGCTGTTCGGTGGCGTCGCCGTCATGGGCCTCGGACGCTTCGGCGCGACGACACGCACGCGACGCATCGTCCTCGCCTGCGGCGTCGCGGTGGCGTTGGTCGTGTCGGCGTACGTCGCGCTCGTGACATTTGGCGTGACGGGCGCGACGCGGTCGGGCAACGCCAGCGCCAGCATCGACGACCGCGTCGCCGAGTGGAGCGCCGCGGCGCGTCAGGGTC
>JBEEFR010000099.1:0-14286 GCA_041166285.1 Actinomycetota bacterium
GACCACCGACCGTCCCGTGGCGCGCGGCATCGAACGGGTGGGCGTCAACAGCGCCGCCGAGATGCTCGACGCGGTGACGGCGCATCGCGACGCGTCCGACGTGATCGTGATGGCCGCGGCCGTCGCCGACTTCCGCCCGGCGGCGCCCGCCGCCAACAAGATCAAGAAGGACGGCGGCGTCCCCGAGATCGTGCTCGAGCCGACCGACGACATCCTGCGCGGACTCGGCGAGACAAAGCGACCGGGGCAGATCCTCGTCGGCTTCGCCGCCGAGACCGACGACGTCGTCGCCAACGCCACCGCCAAGTTGACGCGAAAGAACCTCGACCTCGTCGTCGCCAACGACGTCAGCGCCCCCGGCGTCGGGTTCGACCACGACACCAACGCAGTCACGATCGTCAGCGCCGACGGCCCCGTCGTCGAAGTCCCTTTGTCCTCTAAACAAGATGTCGCGCGGGCGTTGCTCGACGCCGTCGCAACCCGCCTCCGAAGGAGCACCCAGTGAGCAACAGCTACGTATTCACCTCCGAGTCCGTCACCGAGGGACACCCCGACAAGATGGCGGACCAGGTGTCCGACGCCGTCCTCGACGCCATGCTCGAGCAGGACCCGATGTCGCGCGTCGCGTGCGAGTCGTTGCTGACGACCGGCCTGGTGGTCGTCGCCGGCGAGATCACGACCAAGGCGCAGGTCGACATTCCGAACCTCGTGCGCGACACCGTCAACGAGATCGGTTACGACGACGCCCTCAAGGGCTTCGACGGTCACACGTGCGGCGTGCTCGTCACGCTCGACCGGCAGTCGCCCGACATCGCGCAGGGCGTCGACACGTCGTTCGAAGTGCAGACGGGAACCAGCGGCGAGGACATCCTGGCGGCGCAGGGCGCCGGCGACCAGGGGATGATGTTCGGCTACGCCTGCGACGAAACCGAAGACCTCATGCCGCTGCCGATCTGGTGGGCGCATCGTCTCGCCGAGCGCCTCTCCGCGGTGCGCAAGGACGGCACGCTCGACTACCTCCGTCCCGACGGCAAGACGCAGGCAACGGTGCGCTACGAGGACGGCAACCCCGTCGAGATCCTCACGGTTCTCATCTCGACGCAGCACGCCGAGAACGTCGAGCGCGACCAGATCCAGGCCGACCTGGAGCACCACGTCATCACGCCGTTGATCCCCGCGAACTTCAAGGGCGCGACGCCGTCGATCCTCGTGAATCCGACCGGCAAGTTCGTGCTCGGCGGCCCGCACGCCGACACCGGCCTCACCGGCCGCAAGATCATCGTCGACACCTACGGCGGCGCGGCGCGTCATGGCGGTGGCGCGTTCTCGGGCAAGGATCCGTCGAAGGTCGACCGCTCGGCGGCGTACGCGGCCCGCTGGGTGGCGAAGCACGTCGTGGCTGCGGGCGCGGCGAAGCGCTGCGAAGTCCAGGTCGCCTACGCCATCGGCAAGGCCGAGCCCGTGTCGCTGCTCGTCGAGACGTTCGGCACCGCGACGGTGGATCCTGACAAGATCGACCGCGTCGTGCGCGACCTGTTCGACCTGCGCCCGGCGGCGATCCTGCGCGACCTCGACCTGCGTCGGCCCGTCTACAAGAAGACCGCCGCCTACGGCCACTTCGGTCGCAAGGGTGACGGATTCACGTGGGAGCAGACGCCCCGCGTCGGTGATCTGAAGAGCGCGCTCGGTCTCTGACCCAGCGCATCGTTCAGGTAGTCCCAGACGTCAGCGCGCTTGATCGCGCGTTCGACTACGAGGTTCCCGACAAGTTCGACGCCGCGGTGCGCGTCGGCAGCGTCGTGCGCATCGACCTGCACGGCCGGCGCGTCCGCGGCTGGGTCGTCGCGGAAGGTGCGGGAACTGACCGCGACGTCGCGTTAAAACCCATCGCCAAGGTCAGCCCCGGCTTCGTCGCCCCGGACCTCGTCGACCTGTCCACGTGGGCCGCATGGCGCTGGGCCGGCAAACGCCGCACTTTTCTGAGCACAGCTACTTCTGTGAAGGATCGCGGGTCCTCTACGCCCGCGATCCTTCACAGAAGTGCGGGGGTGGCGCGCACCGTTCTGCGGTTGGCGCCGGCGATCGACCCGTGGCCGTACGTGGTAGAGGCGGCGCAGGGGCCGACGTTGTTGTTGGTGCCGTCGTTGGCGCGTGTGGAGCGGTGGCAGCGGCGGTTGCGCGACGCCGGGATGACGAATGTCGTCGTCGGCGCGCGTGCCGGTGCGTGGGCGGCGTGCCCTGCCCTCGCCAGCGTGGTCGTCGTCGACGCCCACGACGACGTGTACGTGGAGGAGCGAGCGCCGACGTGGAACGCGTGGGTCGTCGCGGCCGAGCGCGCTCGGCGCGCTGGCGCCCCGTGCCTGCTCATCACGCCGACGCCGACCCCGGAGCACTTGGCGTGGGGCGACCTCGTGGAGACCGATCGGGCGACGGAGCGACGCGGGTGGGCGCGGCTCGAAGTCGTCGACCGGCGCGGCGACGACCCGCGCACCGGGTTGTGGTCGACGCGGGTCGTCGACGTCGTGCGGGGGAGTGGTCGCGTCCTGTGCATCCTCAACCGGACCGGGCGGGCGCGCCTGCTGCGCTGCGGCACGTGCGGCACCGTCGCCACGTGCGAACGCTGCGCGTCGGCGGTCCACCAGAACGCCGACAGCGAACTCGTCTGCGACCGCTGCGGGATGGTGCGCCCCACGGTGTGCGCGGCGTGCGGCGCCGCCAAGCTCAAGGCGCTGCGCATCGGCACGGCGCGCGCCGCCGACGAGCTCACTGCGCTCGTCGGAGAACCGGTCGGCGAAGTGACCGGCGCGTCCGAAGACGTCCCCGATACCCGCGTACTCATCGGCACCGAGGCGTTGTTGCATCGCGTCGGGCGCGCCGACACCGTCGTGTTCGTCGACCTCGACGCCGAGCTGTCGGCCCCGCACTTCCGAGCAAACGAGGCCGCGCTGGCGCTGTTGGCGCGCGCGTCGCGCATCGTGCGCGGCAGGCTCGAAGACGGCCGCGTCGTCGTGCAGACCCGCCAACCGGATCATCCAGTGCTGAAGCTCGAGCCGCATCGCGTGGTGGAAGAAGACGACGTCCTGCGTCGCGCCCTCGACTTGCCGCCCTATGTCGCGCTGGCGCGGCTGTCGGGTGACGACGCCGCCGCGGATGCCGAGCGGCTGCGGGGGCGTCTCGGCCTCGTCGTCCTCGGCCCCGACGACGCCGGCGCGTACCTCGTGCGCGCCGGCGACGACGACACGTTGTGTGACGCGTTGCGCGACGTGCACGACGCGCGGGTGGCAGTCGACCCAGTACGGGTATGACCAACAGCCCTTGTATTCTCACGACGTGTCCGCGTACGCCATCCGCCTCTACGGCGACCCTGTCCTGAAGCAGGTCGCCGCGCCGATCGACAACATCGATGGCGCAGTGAAGGCGCTGGCCGACGCCATGATCGACTCCATGTACGAGGTCCACGGCCTCGGACTCGCCGCCCCGCAAGTCGGCGTGCAGAAGCGTCTGTTCGTATACGACCTGTACGACGGCGAGGGCGCGAAGGTCATCGTCAACCCGACCCTGTCGGACTTCGACGGCGAGTGGACCTTCGACGAAGGCTGCCTGTCGCTGCCCGGCCTGTACTTCCCGATCACGCGCCCGAAGCTCGTGCACCTCACGGGGTACGACGTCGACGGCAACGAGGTCTCGATCGAAGCCGACGAGATCCTGGCGCGCGCGTTCCAGCACGAGCTCGACCACCTCAACGGCACGCTGCTGCTCGAGCATCTCGACAAAGACCAACGCAAGGAAGCCTTACGGGAGTTGCGTCAGCGCGCGACGGCGTAGCGACCAGGATGCGGCTCGTCTTTCTCGGCTCACCTGACGCCGCTGTTCCGTCCCTCGAAGCGCTGATCGCCGCGGGTCACGACGTCGCCCTCGTCGTCACGCAACCCGATCGTCGTCGCGGGCGCGGCAGCGAACTCGTTCCGACGCCCGTGAAGGCGGCCGCACGCGAGCACGGCATCCCGACGACCGAGGCGGTCGACGACGTGCTGGCGGTAGGCGCCGAGCTCGGCGTCGTCGTCGCTTTCGGCAAGATCATCAAAGCGCACGTGCTCGACGCGTTGCCGATGGTGAACGTGCACTTCTCGCTGCTGCCGCGCTGGCGCGGCGCCGCACCCGTCGAGCGAGCGATCCTCGCCGGCGACCGGGAGACGGGCGTGTGCATCATGCGCGTCGACGTTGGCCTCGACACCGGCGACGTGTTCGCGTCGGAGCGCGTCGCCATCGACGACGACGTCAGCGCGGACGAGCTGACGGCGAAGCTCGCCGACCACGGCGCTCGCCTCCTCGTGCAGACGCTGGCCGGTGGACTCACCGGCGCGACACCCCAGGAAGGCGAGGCGACCTACGCCGCCAAGGTCACGCCGGAAGAACTCCGGCTCGACCTGTCGCGTTCACCTGAGGAACTCGTGCGCGTCACGCGACTCGGTCGGGCGTGGACGACGGTCGGCGGCAAACGCTTGATCGTCTGGCGGGCGCGGGTCGACGACTCCGGGGCGTTCGAGCCGGTGGAGGTGCAACCGGAGGGTAAGGGGCGAATGGCCTTTGCGGATTGGGCGCGGGGCACGGGCGGCGCCGTCGCCCTGGGAACGTGAGCACCGACGCCCGGCGCCTGGCGTGCGACGCGCTCGTGCGCATCGTCGAAGGCGAGGCCTACGCCAACATCGTCGTGCCGGCGATGCTCGATCGCTCGGGCCTCGACGCACGCGACCGACGCTTCGTCACTGAGCTCGTGTACGGCACGACGCGAATGCAGCGCGCCCTTGACGCCACGCTGGCGCCGCACGTGCAGCGCGACGTCGAACCGGTCGTGCGCGCCGCGCTGCGCCTCGGCGTGTACCAACTGCACTACGCCGGCGTGCCGCCCCACGCCGCGGTCAACGCGACGGTGGCAATTGTGCCGAAGCGCGCCCAGGGCTTCGTCAACGCGGTGTTGCGCCGAGTGACCGAGGCCGGGCCGCGCGAGTTCGCCGACGTCGCCGACCGTTTGTCGTATCCCGACTGGATCGTGCAGCAACTGCGGTCAGACCTCGGTGACGAGGACGCATTCGGGGCGCTCGAAGCGATGAACGTGCCGCCGCGCCCGCACGAGCGCGACGACGGCTACATCCAAGACCCGGCCTCGGGGTGGGTCGCCGGTCTCGTCGACGCCTCGCTCGGGCACCGCATCGCCGACGTGTGCGCCGCGCCCGGCGGCAAGGCGACGGCGCTGGCGCACGTGATCGGCGACGGCGTCGTCGTCGCCTGCGACATCCGCCCGCACCGGACGGGTTTGATCAAGAGCAACGCCGAGCGGACGGGGACCAGCGACGTCGTCGTGCCCGTCGTGGGCGACGCGGCGGCGCCCCCGCTGCGTCCGCGGTCATTCGATCGGGTGCTCGTCGACGCGCCGTGCTCGGGTCTTGGCGTGCTGCACCGTCGTCCCGACGCGCGCTGGCGTGTGCACCCCGAAGTGCCGCCCGCCCTGGCCGACCAGAGCCGCGCGTTGTTGCGCGCCGCCGCGGAACTCGTCGCGCACGACGGGATGCTCGTGTTCTCCGTGTGCACGATCAACGCCACCGAGACGAGCGAGGTCGCCGGTTGGGCGGCGCGCGAGCTTCACGGCTTCAGCCCGCTGCCCGCGCCCGGCGGTCCGTGGCGCCCGCACGGCCATGGCGCCCTGCTGCTACCGCAAGTTGCCGGCACCGACGGGATGTTCATCGCGCGCTTCCACCGCACGTAAGTTCGCGCCCAATGGTTCACATCGCGCCGTCGATCCTCGCCGCCGACTTCGCCAACCTCGGCGACGCCGTGGCGCGTGTGGAAGCGACGGCGGATTCGTTGCACGTCGACGTGATGGACGGTCACTTCGTGCCGAACCTCACCATCGGCCCACCCGTCGTGGCGTCGCTGCGCAAGGCGACGCACTTGCCGCTCGACTGCCACCTGATGATGACCAACCCCGGCGAGTACTTCGAAGCGTTCTGCAAGGCGGGGGCGACGAGCTGCACGGTGCACATCGAGATCGGCGACACGGCCGCGCTGATATCGGCGATGCGCGACGCGGGGCTCGGCGTCGGCCTCGCCGTGAATCCAGACGGGAACTACGACATGGTCAAGCCGTTCGTCGCTGACATCGACCTTCTGCTGTGCATGAGCGTGTTCCCCGGGTTCGGGGGCCAGTCGTTCATTCCCGGCGCCCTTGACACCGTGCGCGCCGCGCGCGCCGACTTCGACGAACGCGGCCTGTCGACCGAGATCCAGATCGACGGCGGCATCGACACCAAGACGATCGGCGCGGCCGCCGCCGCCGGCGCCACCAACTTCGTCGCCGGAACGGCGGTGTTTCGGCACGCAGATCCGGCGAACGCCATCGAAGAGCTACGGAAGGCGGCAAAGGACTAGGCGCGAATAGTCCGGTTGGGTCAGCGACAACCGACTGTCCGATCCGTACCGTTCGGCGGCGTATGCGCGCCCGCTTCTTGCTCCTGTCCGTCGCCGTGGCCCTTGGTGCCACGGCTCTGCCGTTGACTGAGGCCCACGCTGCGCCGCCGCCAGACTCGCCGAGCTACGCCCATCACGCCGTGTGCGCGCCCGGGGCCGCGGGCACGGCGCGCTGCCACGCCGACGTGCGCGTAAACGGTAAAGGCGCGCCGCTGGCGACGACGTCGCCTGCGGGCTCGGCGTACACACCCAGCGACCTCCGCGGCGCGTACAACCTGGGCACGGGCACGCCGCCGAACGCGCAGACCGTCGCCATCGTCGACGCCTACGACAACCCCAACGCCGAGTCGGACCTCGCGGCGTACCGCAGCTTCTACGGCCTGCGCGACTGCACGACTGCGAACGGCTGCTTCCGCAAGATCGACCAGCGCGGCACGACCATCACGGCGACGACCCACCCGACGCCTGACGTTGGCTGGGGTCAGGAGATCGCGCTCGACCTCGACATGGCGTCGGCCATCTGCCCTGGCTGCAACATTCTCCTCGTCGAGGCGGACTCGTCGGCGTTCACGAATCTCGCGGCGGGCGTCGATCGCGCGGTCCTCAGCGGCGCCACGGTCGTCTCGAACAGCTACGGCGGCCCGGAGTTCTCGGGCGAAGCCACCGCCACCTACAACGGCCACTACAACCATCCGGGCGTCGCCGTCACCGTGTCGACGGGTGACAGCGGGTACGGCGTCGAGTTTCCCGCGTCGTCGCAGTACGTGACGGCCGTGGGCGGCACGTCGCTCAATTGGGATCGCGCCACGCACTCACGCGTGTCGGAAACCGCGTGGTCAGGGGCCGGCAGCGGCTGCTCGGCCTACATCGCGCGACCGGCGTGGCAGAGCGCGGTCGGGACGTGCGGCAGACGCATGGTCGCCGACGTGTCTGCGGTCGCCGATCCGAACACCGGGGTCACCGTGTACGACTCGTACGGATCGTCGGGCGGCGCCAACTGGTACGTCTTCGGCGGCACCAGCGTGGCGGCACCGATTGTCGCGTCGGTGTACGCGCTCGCCGGCAACGCGTCGAGCATCGCCGTCGGGTCGGTGTATTCGGCCACCACGGGCTTGTTCGACATCACCAGCGGCAGCAACGGTCGCTGCACGACCAAGCGCAGCAGCGCCAACAAGGCGCTGTGCACCGCCGTCGCCGGCTGGGACGGCCCTACGGGTCGCGGCACACCCAACGGACTGAGCGCCTTTTAACCCCCGATCGGGACTGAGTTATCCGGACGATACGGTCCCGTATCGGCGCGTCCAGTGCTCGAGGAGTTCCTCGAGGTCGCCCATCCCAATCGGTTTCGTGAGGAAACTGTCCGCGCCGACCGCGCCACACCGGTGCGCGGTCTCGCTCGACGCTGACACGGTCATTGCGATAACCGGCGTGTGCCGGGCGCGCCCTTCGCGCTGGCGCAGCGCCGCTGTGGTTTCGAAGCCGTCCATGTTCGGCATGAAGCAGTCCATCAGGACGGCGCAGTACGCGCAGTGGCGCAGCGCGTCGAGTGCTTGCACTCCGTCACTCGCGTCTTCGCTGTCATATCCGAGGCGCGCCAACATCTCGCGCGTGACACGCCGGGTCACGGCGTCGTCGTCAACCACCAGCACAGTTCCCTTCATGGTCTCCTGATCGGACCGACGACACTGCACACTGCAAACGGCAACCCAACAGTCTCCGATGAACCCGACTTTGTGTATCTGGACGTGCGGCGTGGCGCGCTCAAATACACAAAGTCGCTTGCGACTGCTTCCCGCCGCGACGGGTTTGGCGCTCGCGGTTGCGGCAAATGGGTAGCGTTCGCGCATGCGCAGATTGCCCGTATTTCTTGCTGCCCTGACTCTTGGCGCCGTGGCGCTCGCGACCGCACCGGCGTCGCCCGCCGCGGCGCAGACCGCTCGCCCGGAGTTCATCACGGGGACGGGCGACCACACCGCGGCTGACGTCGAGACCTACGACGCCACCGGCCACCGCCTCAGCGGGTTTTACGCATTCGGCGGGACGCCGGGTGCCCGCGTGGCGTCGGGTGACGTCGACGGCGACCTTGTGCCCGAGATCGTGGTGGGGACCGGAGCCGGCGTCGGTTCGCAGGTGTCGGTGTTCGCTCTCGACGGGACGTTCAAGGGTTCGTTCTCGCCGTACGGCGGTTTCCCCGGCGGCGTGAACGTCGGTGTCGGTGACGTGGACGGCGACAACGTCGACGAGATCGTCACTGCCGCCGACGCCGGCGGTGGTCCGCACGTCATCGTGTGGGACTGGAACAACGGCGGGGCGACGGCCAAGTACAGCTGGTACGCGTACGACGCCAACTTCCACGGAGGCGTCAACATCTCCGTCGCCGACGTGGTCGGCTCGACGCGTGCCGACGTCGTCACCGCCCCCGGCGCTGGCGGTGGTCCGCACGTGCGCATCTGGGACCTCGGCAGCGGCGCGCCCGTCGAGAACGCGGGCTGGATGGCGTATACGTCCTCGTTCACCGGCGGCGTGCGCGTCAGCGCGGGTGAGATCGACGGCGCCCGCGCCGTCGTGACCGGGCCGGGCGCAGGCGGCGGGCCGCACGTGCGGCTGTTCAACACCAGCGGCGGCGTCACCCACGAGTTCATGGCGTACGACACCGCGTACCACGGCGGGGTCAACGTGTTGCTGAGCGCGGCGCAAGGCGGCGACCTCGGTCACGTCATCACCGCGCCCGCGTCCTGGGGCGGCCCGCACGTGCGCGCCTTCACCTCGTCGGGTCAAGTGCTGTGGGAGTTCATGGCGTACGGCGGTCGCCCGATCAACGGCGTGACGCTGGCGCGCATCCCGCAGACCGGCACGAGCAACAACACCAACCAGAACGGCTCCACCAGTTCCTCCGGCGGCTAGCGACGACGCGGCCCGCCTCGCGCGCGCCGCCGAACTCGGCCGCGCCGTTCGACGCGCCGTATCTCCGAACCCCGGAGTCGGCGCGGTGCTCGAGACGCCCGACGGCCCCATCTTCGAAGGCGCGACCGAACCGCCCGGCGGCCGGCACGCCGAGATCGTCGCCCTCGACGCGGCCGGCGACGCGTCGGGTTCGACGATGTGGGTGACGCTCGAGCCGTGCGCGCACACGGGACGCACGGGTCCGTGCTCGGACGCGCTGATCAACGCCGGCGTGGCGCGCGTCGTCGTCGGCGTGCAGGATCCCGACGAGCACGTCGCAGGGAAAGGCATCGCTCGGCTCCGCGACGCGGGCGTGAAGGTCGACGTCCTCCACGACGAGCACGTTGCGCGTGACCTGCGCGCTTACCTCACGCACCGCCGCCTCGGCCGACCATTCGTCACGTTGAAACTGGCGATGACGCACGACGGGGCAACGACATCGGATAAGCGGTGGATCACCGGGCCGGAGGCACGCGCCGACGGACACCGCCTGCGCGCCGAGAACGACGCGATCCTCGTCGGCGCCAACACCGTGCGTGTCGACGACCCAAGCCTCACGACACGCGACGCCCCGGGCCCGGATCCGTTGCGCGTCGTGCTCGGTCACGCACCGCCCGACGCCAACGTGCATCCGTGCGTCGAGGTGTCGGGCGATCTCGACCACGTTCTCCGCGACCTCGCACAACGCGGTGTGACGTCGCTGCTCGTCGAAGGCGGCGAGACGACGGGTCGCGCCTTCCACGACGCCGGGCTCGTCGACGAGTACGTCTTCTACGTGGCGAACGCCAACGCCGGTTCGCCACTGCCCACGTGGGACCTGAATGTCGTCGCCGCCACGCAAATCGGCCACGATGTACGCGTGATCCTCACTCCGAGGCAGCGCTGATGTTCACCGGCATCATCGAGGAGCTCGGTTCGGTCCGGGCGCGCGACGGCGGCCGGTTCGAGTTCAACGCCAAGACCGTGGTCGACGGCGTGTCGCTCGGAGACTCCATCGCCTGCAACGGCGTGTGCCTCACGGTGACCGCGTACGGCGACGACTGGTTCGCCGTCGACGTGGTCGACGAGTCGTTATCGCGCAGCACGTTCGACACGCTCGCAGTGGGCGACCCGGTGAACTTGGAGCGGCCGGTGCGGGTCAGCGACCGCCTCGGCGGCCACATCGTGCAGGGCCACGTCGACGGCGTCGGCACGGTCCGCCATGCGCCGCCGGAGTTGTCGATCGGTTGCGACCCGTCGTTGCTGCGCTACATGGTCGACAAGGGCTCCGTCACGATCGACGGGATCAGCCTCACGATCGTGACCGTCGACGACGCCGGCTTCACGGTGGCGCTGATTCCGCACACGCTCGAGGTGACGGCGATGGGTTCCCGGAAGGTGGGGGACCGCGTCAACCTGGAGGTCGACGTGCTCGCCAAATATGTGGAACGGCTGCTGCCTTAGTAAACTTAGGCGTACCTAACTTTTGAGGGGTACGTACGCATGCCGTTCGCTGACATCGAGAAGGCAGTCGCCGCCATCGCGCGTGGCGAGATCGTCGTGGTGGTCGACGACGAGGATCGGGAGAACGAGGGCGACCTCATCATGGCGGCCGAGTTCGCCACGCCCGAGCACATCGCGTTCTTCCTGAGTCATACGTCTGGCGTCATCTGCATGCCGCTGCTCGGCGAACGCTGCGACGCGTTGAACCTCCCGCTCATGGTCTCGGTCAACACCGAGCACAACCGCACCGCGTTCACCGTCTCGGTCGACTACCGCCACGGAACCACTACCGGGATCTCCTCGGCCGACCGCGCCGCGACGATCAAGGCGCTGATCGACGAGAACACGAAGCCCGAGGACCTGGCGCGCCCCGGCCACATCTTCCCGTTGCGCTACCGCGAAGGCGGCACGCTCGTGCGCGCCGGCCACACCGAAGCGACCATCGACTTGTGCCAGATGGCCGGGCTCTATCCCGCCGGGATCCTGTGCGAGATCGTCAGTGAAGACAAGAGCGACATGGCCCGCGTCCCCGAACTCGAGAAGTTCGCCGAGGAGCACGGGCTGTTGCTCATCTCCATCGCCGACCTCGTGCGGTATCGCCGGCAAAGCGAGAAGCTCGTCAAGCGCACGGCCGAGACGCGTATCCCGACGGAGTTCGGAACGTTCACGTGTTACGGCTACAAGAGCCTGGTCGACGGCGAGGAGCACCTGGCGTTCGTCGCCGGCGCACCCCAAGGCGCGGACAACGTGTTGGTACGAGTGCACTCCGAGTGCCTCACCGGTGACGTGTTCGGCTCGATGCGCTGCGACTGCGGACCGCAGCTCGAAGCGGCGTTGCGCCGCATCGGCGAAGAGGGGATGGGCGTCGTCGTGTACCTGCGCGGACACGAGGGCCGCGGCGTCGGCCTCATCCACAAGCTGCACGCGTACGCACTCCAGGACCAGGGGCGCGACACCGTCGACGCCAACGTCGAGCTCGGGTTGCCCGTCGACAGCCGTGAGTACGGCGTCGGCGCGCAGATCCTCGTCGACCTCGGCATCACGACGATGCGCTTGATGAGCAACAACCCGGCCAAGCGCGGCGGGCTCGAGGGCTACGGCCTCGAAATCGTCGAACGGATACCGCTCGAGATCGCGCCGAACCGCCACAACATCGAGTACTTGCGGACCAAGGTCGAACGCATGGGCCACCTCATCGAGGGCCTCGACGAGCACGTCGACGACTTCGATCCCGGCGCCGACCTCTAAGCATGGCGACCGGGAAGGGCGCGCTGCCCGACGCTGTCGCGCCTGCGGGCAGCCGCATCGGCGTCGCCGTCGCTCGCTTCAACGAAGACATCACCCAGCAGCTGCTCGACGGGGCGCTCGCGGCGCTGCAGGACCGCGTCGAAGAGTCCCGCGTCGTGTGGGTGCCCGGTGCGTTCGAGCTTCCGCTCGCGGCGCAGCACCTGCTCGCCGCCGGTTGCGATGCCGTCGTGGCGCTCGGCTGCGTCATCCGCGGCGATACCGGTCACTACGACTTCGTCGCCGGCGAATCGGCGTCGGGTCTCCAGCGCGTGCAGCTCGACAGCGGCAAGCCCGTGGTGTTCGGCGTGTTGACGACGGAGAACCACGAGCAGGCCGTCGAGCGCGCCGCCGTCGACCGCATGAATAAAGGTGGCGAAGCAGTAGACACAGCGATTGAAATGCTGCACACGCTCGCAACCATCAAGGACTAGCTGAATGCTGCGCCTCGTCGTCCCCAAGGGCTCGCTCGAAAAGATGACCTTCGAGCTGTTCGCCGACGCCGACCTCGCGATCAGTCGCGACTCGGCGGTCAATTACAAGGCGCATATCGACGATCCGCGCATCGACGAAGTGCGCATTCTGCGCCCGCAGGAGATCCCGCGCTACGTCGCCGACGGGCTGTTCGACGTCGGCATCGCCGGACGCGACTGGATCGAAGAGACGGCATCTGACGTCATCAGTCTCGGGGAGTTGAATTACTCGAAGGTCAGCAACCGTCCCGTGCGCATCGTGCTGTGCGTCGCCAACGACGCGCCGTGGCAGTCGGCGAAGGACCTTCCCGACGGCGTGCGCGTCGCCACCGAGTACGTGGGGCTCACGCAGCAGTTCCTGTCGGCCAAAGGCGTGCAGGCACAGGTGCAGCACAGCCACGGAGCGACGGAAGCGAAAGTGCCCGACATCGTCGACGCCGTCGTCGAGTTGACGGAGACCGGTTCGGCGTTGCGCGCCGCCGGGCTGCGCATCGTCGACGAACTGCTCGTCAGCCACACCGAACTGATGGCGAACAAGGAGGCGTACGCCGACGAGAAAAAGGCGCACGCCATGGATCAGATCCTGACGTTGCTGCAAGGAACGCTCGAAGCGCGCGGCAAGGTCTTGGTCAAGCTCAACGTCGCCGCCGCGCAACTCGACGACGTGATCGGCATGCTGCCGTCGATGAAGTCGCCGACGGTGTCGAAGCTGTTCGGCGACGACGCCTACGCGGTGGAGACCGTCGTGCCCAAGAACGTGATCAACACGCTCATCCCTGCGCTGAAAGACGGCGGCGCCACCGACATCATCGAGTTGCCGCTGTCAAAGATCATCCATTGAGGACGGCGTCGTTCGGCGAAGCGGAGGGAACCGTCGCGTCGTTCGCCCGCGACCGCGGCCTCGGCGAAATCGTCACGCCCGACGGCGAGACCTATCCATTCCACTGCACGGCGATCGCCGACGGCACCCGCGACATCGAAGTCGGCAAGTCGGTGACCTTCACCATCGCAGCCGGCCACCTGGGCCGCCTCGAGGCGACGGCGATTCGCTAGTCCTCGCTGGTCTCCTCAGCGGCGGCGACGCCTTGGGTGACCTGCACGAACGCCAAGCGAATGTTCGTGAGCCCCTCACGCAACGTGGGAGCCGCTGCACCGAGGCGCTCGCCGAGACCCTCGACGAGCAGGCCGAGGGAGTCGATCGCCAGCTTCGCTTCGTCGAGTTGCGGCGGGATCACCGACAGGTGCAAGGCCCCGACCTCGAAGAACTGGTACGCCGACTGGGCGACGATGTCGGCGACGGGCGTCTGGGCGAGTTGTTCGCGCAACGCCTCGAGCCGCTGGGCCAGCTCCTCCTCGGTCAGTTCCTCGGGGGCGGCCGCGACGGGCTTCTCGCCGTCCGGAGTCCACAATCCAGTCACGATTCCGCTACCCTAGAAGCTCCAACCCAATGAAAGCGGGCCGCGGTTGAAAGACCAACGCCCCGCCTGTCCACTGCAGTTAGGTGTCCAGGTTGAACTTCCGCTTCTGACGCGGGCGTTGCTTTCAACGCCCGCGTCTTTCGCGTTCATATCCGACCACACAAGGAGAGTGAGGCCATCGCCCCACCGCCCGCCACCAACGAGCCCAGGATCAACGACCG
>JBEEFR010000100.1:0-29298 GCA_041166285.1 Actinomycetota bacterium
CTCGCCGCCGGCAGGCGCGTTCGGGCGCGGTGACGCCTTCTTGTTGCGCATCGCCGAGAAGGTCGACGCCGATGTGCTGTCCAACGACTCGTTCCAGGAGTTCCACGGCGAGCACGAGTGGCTGTTCGACCGCGGCCGGCTCATCGGCGGCAAGCCCGTCCCCGGCATCGGCTGGATCTTCACGGCGCGCTCGCCCGTGCGCGGGCCGAAGAGCCGCGAGGCCATCCGACGCGCGGGGCGTAGTCCGGCGGTCGACCAAGCGATCAAAACCGCGACCGACGAAGCGACCGCGCCGCGCCGGCGCGGTTCTCGCGGCGGACGCGGTCGGCGCGGCGCCGAGCCCACCGAGCGCGGCCCGGAGGAGCCGCAGATCGGCGACACGCGCCTGGCGCCGCTGAGTCCGGAGGAGCAGGAGAAGTCCGACGCCGACCGTCGCCGCCGCCGCGGGCAAGTCCCGTCGGACCCGGTGAACGAGCCGATGGTGTTCCTCGGTTTCGTGGCGTCGCACCGCCCGGGTTCAACGGTCGAGGGAGTCGTCGAGGAGTTCACCAGTCACGGCGCGTTCGTGCGCGTCGGCGAAGCCCGCTGCTACATGCCGCTCGGCGCCATGGGCAACCCGCCGCCACGCGCCGCACGCGACGTCGTCAACAAGGGCGAGACGCGCGAGTTCATGGTGCAGGCGTTCGACCCGCCGCGGCGGGGCATCGAGATCGCGATCCCCGAGTTCGCCATCGTCTCGGGCGCGCCGTCGGAAGAGACCGTCGAGCAAGAAATCAAACGCACCAAGAAGGCGCCGGCGAAAAAGGCGGCGGCCGCCAAGAAGGAACCGACGGAGAAGAAAGCGCCGGCGAAGCGCGCCACGAAGAAAGCCGCAGCCGTCGAAACGCCGGCTGTGGACGTGTCCGTGCCCGACGTGGGTGACGAAGACGCCAAAGCTCCGGTGAAGAAGAAGGCCGTCGCCAAGAAGACGCCGGTCAAGAAGGCGGCGGCGCCCAAGAAGGCGGCCGCCAAGAAGGCGGCAGCTCCGAAGAAGGCAGCGACGAAGAAGGAAGCGGCTCCGAAGAAAGCTCCGGCGAAGAAGACCGCGGCCAAGAAGAAGGCGTGAGCGCCGAGGAAGTCAAGAAGGCCGAGCGCGCACTCGCCAAGGCCGACCCCGTCCTCAAGCGGCTGATCGCCGAGAACGGCCCGTGCACGCTCGGCACCCCGACGCCGGGTACGACCATGGTGACGCTGGCGCGCTCGATCGTGTTCCAGCAGCTTGCCGGCCGCGCGGCGGCGACAATCCACGGACGCTTCGTCGCGGCGATCGGTGGCAAGGTAACGCCGCAGGCGGTGCTCGCCACGCCGTTCGACGAGCTCCGCGCCGCCGGTCTGTCGGGCAACAAGGCGACCTCGCTCATCGATCTTGCGAACGCCCACCTCGACGGGCGCATCAAGACGCGCAAGATCCCGACGATGACCGACGACGAAGTCGTCGAGCACCTGTGCATGGTGCGCGGCATTGGACGCTGGACGGCCGAGATGTTCTTGATGTTCCACCTCGGACGTCTCGACGTGTGGCCGACCGGCGACCTCGGCGTGCGCAACGGTTTCGGCAAGGCGTGGGGCGTCCCGACTCCCACCGCCAAGGAGCTCGAACCGCTCGGCGACCGCTTCCGACCGTGGCGCTCCGTCGTGGCGTGGTACTGCTGGACGGCGGTGGACGTCACCCCACCCGAGGGCTGGTAGACCGAAACCGTGCGCTTCGCCACTTGGAACGTGAACTCGCTCAACGTGCGGTTGCCACGCGTCGAGGAGTGGTTCGAGTACGCGCAGCCCGACGTCGTGTGCATGCAGGAGACCAAGCTCGCCGACGGTTCTTTCCCGTACCTGTCGTTCAGCGCGATGGGTTACGAGGTTGCGCACAACGGCACGGGTCGGTGGAACGGCGTCGCCATCGCGTCGCGCGTCGGCCTCGACGACGTGACCGTCGGCTTCGGCAAGGTCGACTGCCCGACCTTCGACACCGACGACGTCGAGCCCCGGTGCGTCAGCGCGACGTGCGGCGGCGTGCGCGTCACGTCCGTGTACGTGCCCAACGGCCGCGGGCTCGCCGACCCGCACTACGAGTACAAGCTGGCGTGGCTCGCGGCCCTGCGTGACGAAATCGCGGCGACCAACAAGCCCGACGAACCCGTCGTCGTATGCGGCGACTTCAACATCGCGCCCGAAGACAAGGACTGCTACGACCCGAAGAAGTTCCTCACCGACACGCACACGTCGCCGCGCGAACGCGCCGCGCTCGATGCGATCAAGGAGTGGGGTTTCGTCGACGCCTTCCGCGCCAAGCACGACGCCGAGCGTCTCTACTCGTGGTGGGACTACCGCGCCGGCGACTTCCACCAGGGTCGCGGCCTGCGCATCGACCTCGTGCTCGTGAGCGCGCCGCTCGCCGACAAGATCAGCTTCGCGTTGATCGACCGCAACGCCCGCAAGGGCAAGCAGCCGTCGGACCATGCACCAGTGATCGTCGACATCGATGTCTGACGGTCCCAACACTCGGGCGAACCGCATCAACGCCGTCGCCAGCGAGCCGGTGATGACCGAACAGCGCGTGGCGGCGCGCGAGATGACCGATGTGTTGCGCCGCCTGATGGAAAGCGTCGTCGCCACGCAGGCCGACGCCGAAGCGATGCGCACGGCCACGGCACAGCTGAGCGAGATCGCCGATGCGCTGGGCGCCTACCCGCGGGGGCGCGTCTACGACTTCAGCGAGTCGTCGCTCGCCGGTGACCCCGGCGCGTTCTTCGACAACAGTCCCGTTGCCGGCTTGGCGAACCCGCTGGCTCCGCCGCTGCGCATGCACGTCGAAGGCGAGGAGATCATCGGCGAAGTGCGCTGGGGGAGTGCGTACGAAGGCGCGCCCGGCTGCGTCCACGGCGGCTACGTGCTGGCGGCGTTCGACGAAGTGCTTGGGCTCGCGCAAGACCTCGGCGGTCAGCCGGGCATGACGGGAACGCTCACCACGAAGTTCCGCAAGCCCACGCCGCTGCACACGGACCTGCGATTCGCGGCGCGGATCGATCGCATCGAGGGCCGCAAGACGTTCACGACGGGGGAGTTGCACGACCCGGATGGCAACCTGCTCGCCGAAGCCGACGCCGTGTTCATCACCGTCGACATGACCAAGCTGCAAAAGCTCGCCGACGAACGCGAGAAGCAGACGCCTTAGCTTCGCGCCGCGCCCGTTTCGAGCACCCGAGGCGGGGTGATTCGGCGGCGGCGGACCCCGATCACACCGGTTCGGGTGCCCGAAAGCGCAACGACGCTTGGGCGAGGACCGCCGCGAGGTCGCGGGCCGTGGCGCGTTGGTTGTAGACGACCTGCCGCCACGTGGCGCGCACCGTGAGCCAGCCCGTCGCTGCGACCACGGCTGTTTGCCGCGCCGCGTCGTGGACGGGTTGACCGTCGTGTCCGCGCCCGTCGAGTTCCAGGAACACTCCGAGCTCTGGCCAACAGAGGTCGACGCGTGCGACGAAACGACCGTCAGATGTGTACACGCGGTACTGCCGGATTGGCTCGGGGAGCCCGTACGCGCGAATGAGCTGTACTGCGTAGGTCTCGAGCAGCGACTCGGTTGGGGGCGCGCCGCGTGGCCGGCGGTCAAGGACGCGGCGGATCAACGCCGCGCCTTTCGCTCGCCGGGCTCCGAGCAACGGAACCGCCGCTTCGACAGCGGTAACAGTCGTCAGCTTCTTCCGCAGCGCCGCTTCGAGGGCGTGCTCCCAACGCGTGTCGTCGAGTTCGGCAGCGAGGTCGATGAGCGTCTGGAGCCCATCGGTGACGCGAACGCCGTTTACGTCGACGATGGCGCCGACGAGCCGAGTGCGCCGCGCCCCGTCGCGTTTGTTGCTCGACCGCGGGGCAACGGTGAACCACGGTTGTTCGATGCCGGTCAGGTCGAGGTCGAGCCCATCCCACATCGCGGCAGCAGCAAAGCCGCCGACGGCACCGCCACTCACGATGGCTCCGGCGATCGACCGGTCGAGCATCGTCGCGGGTTCGCCGCCGTCTGCGTACACGCCCCGGCCCAGGTCAATGCACGCGCCCGAGCGCACCTTCCAGCGCAACTGGTCCTCGGTGATGCCGTCGGCCAATGCCTGCGCCGTCGTGAAAATGCGTCGCACCCCGTATCCCTCGGGTTTGGAGCACCCGAGGCGGCGTGATGTGCGCGTCAGACCGGCGCGATCACACCGCTAAAGGTGCTCGAAAACGTGAGGGGGAAGGGAGGTGCGTTCGGCCGTAGTTAGCGGAAGAGGCCGACGGGCACCGCGATGCGGCGGCGTTCGATGTCGGCAGTGAAGAGGCGGTAGATCTCGTCAGCGGCGTCGTCGATGATGTTCGGCAGAGGCAACGCGGCGGCACCGGAACCGACCAGCGGCTTCGGCTTGCGCGGCGAAACCCAACCAGCTGAGCCGCCGCGGCCTCGGTACACGATGAGTCCGGAAACCGGATCCGGGACTGCGTCGAGCGCGATCTGCACCGCCAGCGTCTGGCGGTAGCGCTCCCAGTCGGCCTCGGATTCGAAGCACACCTCGAACACGACGCCCCACGTGTGGCTGTGCCAGTTCCAGTCGGTGGCGCCCGTGCGGAGTGCGGTTTCGACGAGGCTGTCGCCGACGTTTTCCTGCCAGGCGCGCGCCGAGAAGGGTCCGTCAAATACTTCGATCGACATCCAATACGCCATCGCGGCGATAAGAGTAGGCGACGTTCGCCCTGGATTCAATGGTCAAAGTGGGTCAGAAACGACTGCACTGCTGCCTCCTCGGCCGCCGCGTGCTCCTCGAGACCCGACACGATCGCCCGTTCGACACGGCCGCCTACCAGGGGAAAGTGCACCTTGAGCTCGGCTTCGGTCCGCCGCAGCGTCTCGTCGCCCCGGCTCGACAGGGCGAACGTGCCAGCGCACGTCAGCCGGTTGGCGTAGTGGTCGGCGACGATGTGCCACGTCGTGACGTGCGTCGTGCGGTCAAGCTCCGATTCCTCGACCCACGACAATCTCGACGGATCGATGACGGCGGTAACCGCGCTGCTCAGCTCACCTGTGAACCGGTAGCGCACCCGCTGCACGACCCGGTCGCCTTCGCTCCGCTGATCGAGCAACTCGGCACCGCCGACTTTGGGCAACGTCGCCAGCGTGGCCAGCAGCTCGGGGGAGCAGTAGGCGTCTTCGACGGCGGCGAGAGGCGCGCGGTACCGCTGCTCGATAAAGAAGCGCACTTAGGAAGCTTGTTCGCGCGTGGCGGCTTGCGCCAGCACGCGCAGGATGTCGGTGCCGTAGCGGTCGATCTTGACCGGTCCGACTCCGGGCACCGCCAGCAGGTCGCGCTCGTTGCGCGGCATGGCCTCTGCGAGCGCGGCCAGCGTCGTGTCGTGGAAGATCACGTACGCCGGCATGCCCGCGGCGCGCGCCGTCTGGCTGCGCCACGCCTTGAGCGCGCTGAGCACGTCGGCATCGGCGTTCGCCCCCGCGATCTTCGACGTGGTGTTGGTGCGGGCGCGGCGCGCGCTGGCGATGGAGGCCAGCCGTTCGCGCTCAGCGGCGATCTTGGCGCGTAGGTCGGACGGCGCGACGCCCTGTTGCAGCAGGGCGATGGTCATCTCGATCGGCTCGAGGTAGGGCGAGGCCGAGCGGGGGATGGCTTTGGCGCCGAAGCTGCGGCGCTCGGCCCACGTGCAGCGCAGTACTTCTTGCGCGCGGGTGACGGCGACGTACAGCAGCCGGCGCTCTTCCGCTTCGGCGGCTGGGGTGGCGGCGTGGCCGATCGGCACGAGCCCGCGTTCGAGTCCGGCGATGAACACGACGGGCCACTCGAGGCCCTTGGCGCGGTGGAACGTCACGACTTCTACGGCGTCGCCCGCGGTGTCGGGCGCTTCGGACTTCACGGTGGTGTTTACCCACGCCAGGAATCCACTCGTCGTGCCCCCCGCCTCGATCGCGTCGTATTCGCCGGCGAGGCGGACAAGCTCTTCGAGGTTGGCGCGGCGCTCGTCGGTGCCGCCGCCTTCGGCCAGCAGCTCGTCGAGATCCGCGACGGCCGAGCGGATCGGCGTGTGGTTCGGCAGGCGTCGCAGCGCGGCGATGGCGTCGCGGACTTCGGGCTGATGCAGGAAGCCGCCGTCGCCGCGCACGCGGTACGGGACGCCCGCGTCGGCGAGCGCCTCGCAGATGGGGACGGCCTGCGCGTTCGTGCGCACGAGGATGGCGATCGAGGACCAGCCGCGGCCCGGTCGATGCGCGCTGCGCGCCGCGCGCGCCAGACCCTTGGCTTCGTCGGTGTCGGACGAGAACGCGGTGACGATCGGGAGCGGGCCGTTGGCGGCGTGGGCGACGAGTTCGGCGCCGGCGCGCCCGGCGAAGCCGTCGGCCAGGACCGCGTTGGCGGTCGCGAGGATCTGTGGTGACGATCGGAAGTTGTCGGCCAGCGCGACGACCTCGGCTCCGGGGTAATGCGACGTGAACTCGGTCAGCAGCGTCGGGTCGGCGCCGTTCCAGCTGTAGATCGCCTGGTTGGGGTCGCCCACGACGCACAGGTCGAACCGCTCGCCCATCCACCCTTGGAGCAGCCGGTACTGGACGGGGTTGACGTCCTGGAACTCGTCGACGAAGAGATGACGGAAGCGCCAGCGCGTCGCCGCCGCAAACTTGGCGTCGTCTTCGAGGATGCTCCCGGCGAGCCACAACATGTCGTCGAAGTCGACGAGCCCGCGGCGCTTCTTCTCGTTCTCGTAGCGCTCGAACAGCGCGGCGAATGCGTCGAACGGGATCGGCGGCTTGCGGCCCGCCTTCTCCGCTTCGGCTTCGTACCGCGCCGGCGACACACCCCGGGCCTTCGCCCACTCGATCTCGCTGGCGATGTCGATCGGCTGCACCGCAGGCCCGAGGCGGCGGCCACCGAGCAGCGGGGCGATGATGCGCACCTTGCGGTCGAGGATCGCCGGCTCGCTTTGGCCGCGGTCGGACCACCAGCGTCGCAACTGGCCGAGCGCCAGCGAGTGGAACGTGCCCGCAGCCACGCCGTCGCGCAGGCCGAGCGCCCCGAGGCGATGCCGCAGCTCTCCGGCGGCCTTGCGCGTGAAGGTGACGGCGACGGTGTGCTCAGCGTCGGCGGTTTCATTGAGGACGCGGTAGGCGATGCGGCGGGTGAGGACGCGGGTCTTGCCCGATCCGGCGCCGGCGAGGATGCACAGCGGTTGCGCGTCGGACGTGACGGCCGAGGCCTGCGCCGGGGTCAGCCCATCGAGCAAACGTTCGATTCCCACCCCTCGCAACGTACCGAGGGGGTGTGACGCGCTGGTGGATGCCCCGGCTACACCTGGTTAGAGATCGCCGTCGAAGTCGATGGCGATGACCGTGGCGAACTCGTCGACGTCCGATTCGGGGACGAAGATCGTCAGCTCGCCGCTCGGGTCCGGCAGGAACGACTCCATGATCGCCGTGTGCTTCTTGAAGCTGAGCGACGACCCGGTGCCCAGCGCCGTTACCGCCTTCACGCGCTTGACGGGGATGCCGCGCACGGTGACGGACTCGTAGGGCTTGGCGATGGCGATGGCGTACACGCGCCCGTCGCGGCGCGTCGACGGCCCGTAGAACTGCCAGGGCTCGAGGCCCGGCGTTACGCCGACGACGGCCTCGCGGTGCTTGGCCATCCAGCGCGTCACTGCGTCGAGGCGCTCGACCTGCACGTCGGGGATGGACCCGTCGCCCATCGGCGACACGTTCAACAAGAAGTTGCCGCCCTTGCCGACGATCTCGCACAGCGTGTGGATGATCTGCGTCGACGACTTGTAGTTCGTGTCGCCGGGCACCCACCCCCATGAGTCGTTCATCGTCATGCACGTTTCCCATGGGCCCGGCAGCGGCTTCGGTGGTACGAACTGCTCGGGCGTCTCGAAGTCGCGCACGCCGTACAGGCGGTCGTTGATCACGATGTTCGGCTGCAGGCCGCGGATCAGTTCTTCGAGCTCCTTGGGCTGCCACCACGGGACGGGACGCTCCCAGCCGCCGTCGAACCACAACTCGTCGACCTGGCCGTACTTCGTGAGGATCTCGGTGAGTTGCGCCTTCAGATAGGCGCGGAACTTCTCGGCGTCTTCTTCGCTCGACAGCGGCGGCGACGATCCGAGCACGTACGGCTTGTGCTCTTCGGCGAACGGCGGATACGTCGGCTCGTGCCAGTCGCACAGAGAGAAGTAGAAGCCGACGCGCAAACCTTCGGCGCGCAGCGCGTCCGCGAGCGGACCGACGATGTCCTTGCCGTACGGCGAGTGCATGATCGACCAGTCAGTGGTTTCGGTGTCCCACATCACGTAGCCCGAGTGATGCTTGGTGGTGAACACGAGGTAGGTCGCGCCCGCGTCCTTCACGCGCCGGGCGAACGCCGCCGGGTCCCAGTTGACGGGATCGAACGTGGCGGCCGACTGGTGGTACTGCTCGACCGGCACGTCCCAGCTGCTCGGTAGCACCGAGATCCCGCCGGTCAGCGGCCACGACGTTTCGAGTCCCTGCTGACTCGCGTGGTCCCAGTGCACGAACACACCGAACCCGGCTCCGATGAACCACTCGTCCAGCCCCGGCGAACGAAATCCGTCAGTCACGGTGACGGAACGTAGTTTGAGGGCGCTGTGCTGAGCACCTTCGCGGACGGGCGAATCTTCGGGCAGACCTACGGCTCCGCGCCGGCGCGCGTCGTCGCGCTCCACGGCTGGGCGCGCACCCACACCGACTTCGAGCAGTTGCTCGCCGGCTTCGACGCCATCGCCCTCGACCTGCCGGGGCACGGCGCGACGCCCGAACCCCCGTCGGACTGGGGTTCGCCGCAGTACGCCGCGCTCGTCGCCGACGTGGTGCGCGCGCTTCCCGAGCCGCCGGTCGTGGTCGGCCACAGCCTCGGCGGACGCGTCGGCGTACACCTCGCGGCGTCCTATCCCGACGCCGTGCGCGGGTTGGTGCTCACGGGCGCGCCACTCATCCGCGTCGCCACGAAGAGCAAACCCAAGGCGTCGTACCGGATGGTGCGCGCGCTCAACCGTCGCGGCGTGATCTCGGACGCGCGCATGGAAGCGGCGCGCCTGAAGCACAACGCGCCTGAATACCGCAACGCTTCGCCGGGCATGCGTCCCGTATGGGCGCGGTTGGTCGCAGAGAATTACGACGACGCCATCGCCGGTATCCGCTGCCCGTTGCGACTCGTGTGGGGTGACGACGACACCGCCGCGCCGCTCGCCGGCGCGCAGGAACTCGCCGGACGGACCGGCGCCTCGCTCAGCGTCGTGCCGGGTGCGGGCCACATGACCCCGTTCACCGCGCCCGACGCGCTGCGCGCCGCGCTCGAGGAGTTGTTGGCGTGATCGTCGTCGCCATTGCCATCCAGGTCATCGCGGTCGTGGACGCGCTGCGCTGGCTGCGCGTCGCACAACGCGAGCACTACATCGCCGGATCGGTGACGCGGTTCGCATGGCGCTGGTGGCGCGTGGGGATCGGGCTGCCGCTGCGCGGCCGGACGTCGAAGCTCGTTTGGACGCGGCGCATGCGGGTCCTCGCGTTCCTGACCGTCTTTCTGCACGTGGGTGTGGTGATCGCCTTCGCTGCGCTCACGCCGCTGGTCGTCGCGTCGTTGGTTTCGTTGCTGTTGGTGCCGGCGACGGTCGACGGCGCGCTGCTCCTCGCCACGCCGATCGAAGCCCGCGCGCTGCGGCCCTTCGTCGAGCAGGCCACGAAGAAGCTGCAGACGATCAAGCCGACGATCGTCGGCATCACTGGGAGTTACGGCAAGACGTCGACCAAGGTCGTGCTGGCGCACCTCGTCGAAGGCACGAAGACGGTGTCGGCGAGCCCGGCGAGTTTCAACAACCGCGCCGGCCTCGCGCGTGCCGTCAACGAAACATTGAGCCCGGGCACCGACGTGTTCGTGGCGGAGATGGGCACGTACGGGCCGGGCGAGATCGCGGCGCTGTGTGAGTGGTGCCCGCCGACCGTGTCGATCATCACTGCCATCGGCCCGGTGCACCTCGAGCGCTTCGGCTCCGAGGACGTGACGCTCGTGGCGAAGTCGGAGATTCTCGAGACGGCGTCGACGGTGATCCTGAACGAGGACGACGAGCGCTTGGCGAAGCTCGCCGACACGATCGCGGCAGCCGGGAAGAAGCGCCTGATGCGCGTGTCGGCTACGCGCGTCGACGCCGACGTCGCGGTGATCGCCGATGATGACGGCGGGCGCGTGTACGAGAACGGCAAGCTGGTCGGCCGCGTCGCAAAGCTGCCGACCGCAGCGACGAACGTCGCGTGCGCGGTGGCCGCGGCGCGGGCGTTGGGTGTGCCTGCGAAGGACGCTGTCGCCCGCTTGGCGAACGCGCCGGTCGCATCGCATCGCCTCGAAACCGCGACCGCGGCGTCGGGCGCCGTCG
Source organism: Actinomycetota bacterium (assembly GCA_041166285.1). Taxonomy (GTDB): domain Bacteria; phylum Actinomycetota; class Acidimicrobiia; order Acidimicrobiales; family JACCXE01; genus JACCXE01. The sequence continues at coordinate 10,447 of JBEEFR010000100.1, forward strand.
TGCTCGACGACACGTTCAACTCGAACCCCGCGGGCGCGCGCCGCGCGCTGGCGTTGCTGGCGTCGTCGGGAGCGCCCGGTGGACGCAAGGTGCTCATCACACCCGGGATGATCGAGCTCGGTCCCCGCCAGTTCGAGGAGAACGCGAAGTTCGCGACCGACGCCGCCCAGATCGCGTCGATCGTCGGTGTTGTGGGCCGCACGAACCGCAAGGCGCTGCTGAAGGGTCTCGCCGGCACCTCCGCCGAGGTCAAGAAGTTCCGCACGCGTGACAAGGCCGCGGCGTGGGTCCGCGCCAGCCTGAACGCCGGCGACGCCGTGTTGTACGAGAACGATCTCCCCGACACCTACAAGTAGGCTCACCCGTCGTGGCTGAGGCGTTGGTTCTTTTCGGTGGGCCATCCCCGGAGCACGACGTGAGCGTGCTCACCGGCCTGCAAGCGGCCCGCACGCTCGGCGCCAGCGAGGCGCTGTACTGGACGCGGGCGGGTGACTTCGTCATCGTCGACGCGTCGCTCGAAGGCAAGGACTTCGCGGACGGCGTGCCCCGCGGGGCGAAGCCGGCTCGCATCACCGTCGGCGGCGGCATCAGCGTGAAGGGCGGCATGGGCCGCGAGAAGACCTACGACAGCGTCGTGGTCAACTGTTGCCACGGCGGGCCGGGCGAGGACGGCACGATTCAGGCGACGCTCGACCTCGCCGGGGTTGCCTACACCGGTCCCTCGGTGGACGGTGCGGCGCTCGGCATGGACAAGCTGGCGTTCGGCGCGGCGTGCGCGTCGGCGGGCATTCCGGTGCTGTCGCGCGTCGGCTTCACGGACGGAACCAAGCCCGACTTCGACGGCCCGTACATCGTCAAGCCCCGCTTCGGGGGTTCGTCCATCGGCATCGAAGTCGTGACAGATATCGAGACGGCGTGGGCCTTTCTCAAGTCCAACCGCCACCTGGCGCGCGGCGCGGTGATCGAGCCCTACCGTCCGGAGTCGATCGACCTCAACGTCGCGGTGCGCGCGTATCCGTCGCTCGAGCTGAGCGCCATCGAAAAGCCCACGCGCGCCGGCGGCGACATCTACTCGTACAAGGAGAAGTACGTGGGCGGTGAAGGCATGGCGACCGCGCCGCGCGAATTGCCCGCACAGATCCCGAGCCACGTCGAGGAAAAACTTCGCGGCTATGCCCGCGAGGCCGCGCAAGTCGCGGGTCTGCGCGGCGTGGCGCGCATCGACTTCCTGCTCGACGGCGACACGCTGTTCCTCAACGAGATCAACACCATTCCGGGATCGCTGTCGTGGTTCTTGTGGGTCGACCCGGTTGTGCCGTTCAGACAGTTGCTCGACGACATGATCGCCGAAGCCGCCGCTCGCCCGACGGCGAAGTACAGCGCCGCTGGTGCCGACGGTGCCGTCCTTCGCAGCGGTGCGTCGATAGCCTCCAAGTTGGCATGAGTGGTTGCGTGAGCGTCGACGTTTCGCCCGCGAGGTTCGCGACGCTCGTCGCCGACGCTCTTGACTCGATCCCCGAGGACATCGCGTCGAAGATGGACAACGTCGCTGTCGTCGTCGACGACTTCGCGCCGCCGGGGCGCCTGCTCGGACTCTACGAAGGGGTGCCGCTCACGCAGCGCGCCAATTACGGCGAAGGGCGCCTCGTGATGCCCGACCGCGTCACGATCTTCCGTCGTTCGATCTGCGCCATCTGCGAGACCGACGAAGACGTCGTGGACCAGGTGCGCGTCACCGTCATCCACGAGATCGGTCACCACTTCGGCATCAGCGACGCCCGCCTGCACGAACTCGGCTGGGCGTAACCGCTACGCATGTCGCGGTTTTCCATCGCGGCGATCGGCGCTGACCGACCGGGCATCGTCGCCGCCGTCACCGGAGTGTTGACGGACCGCGCGTGCAACCTCGAGGACACCGCGATGGCGATTCTCGGTGGCCACTTCAGCATGATGCTCGTCGTCTCCGGACCGACCGATCTCGACGCGGCGACGCTCGAGGCCGCGCTCACGCCGGTGGCAAACGAACTGCACCTCGTCACGATGGTGCGCGCCATCGACGCCGCGGTCGCCGTTCCCGAATCGGGGGAGTTGTGGACCGTCAGCGTGCACGGCGCCGACCACCCCGGCATCGTGCACGGCATCGCGCAGGCGCTTGCGGACATGAACGTGAACGTCGTGGATCTCGCGACGCGTGTGGTGCCCGGCGACGGCGGACCCGCGTACGTGATGGTGCTCGACGTCACGCTGCCCGACGACGTCGACGGCGATGCCCTCAACGCGCGGCTCGACGCCGTCGGCGCGGAGCTCGGTGTGTCGTGCAAGGCGCACGAGTCCGAAGCCGACATTCTCTGACTCCGTGACGGCGCGCCCGGTCGTCGGCCTGCCGCATCCCGTGCTGGCAGCGGTCACCCCGGTCGTGACTGCGTTCGACGACGCGCTGGCGCGACTCGTCGCCGACCTGCTCGACACCATGCGCGCCTCTCCGGGCTGCGTCGGGTTGGCGGCGCCGCAAATCGGCGTCAGCCAGCGCGTCGCCGTCATCGACTTGCGTGGCCACAAGAAGGCCCCCGTCAACCACGGCGAGCTCGTCCTCGTGAACCCCGTCATCGAGGGCCGCGATGGCAGTGACGTCGGCCGGGAGGGCTGCATGAGCGTGCCCGATTTCACCGGCGACGTGAGCCGCGCCAGTGCGCTCACGCTGGCCTGGCAGGACGCCAGCGGCGCGACGTTGCACGACGCGTTCTCGGGCTTCGAAGCCCGCGCCGTGCAGCACGAAGTCGACCATCTCGACGGACTGCTCTTCCTCGACCGGGCCGCGGGGCGCGAGGCCATCTTCCGCCGCAAGGTTTACAAGTAGCTTCTGGGCCGCATGGCCTTTCCGGAGAAGCTGTTGAACGAGGACGAGCAGATCCTCATCGACTCGCATCCGCACTGGTGGGTCTTCGCCGGCGTCGTCAGCCGCCTCGTGCTCGCGATCGCAATCGCGATCGGCATCGTCGTCAAGTTCGACGGCAAAGCCGTGAACTACATCGGCATCGCCCTCATCGCGGTCGCCGTGCTGAACCTGCTCGTCGTGTACCTCAAGTGGCGCACTACCGACTTCGTGCTCACCAACGATCGCCTCGTCACGCGCCGCGGCATTTTCAGTCGCGACTCGCGCGAGATCCCGCTCGAGCGCGTGATGGATCTGTCGTGTCACCAGTCGCTGTTCGAGCGCTTCATCGGCGCCGGCGATCTGATGATCGAATCGGGAGGCGAGCGCGGGCAGGAAGTGTTCTCCGACTTCGGCAACCCGTTCGAACTGCAAAACGCCGTGCACCGCGCCATCGAAGCGAGGAAGTAGTCGTGCGTTCGATGCGCATCGGGATGGTGTGCCCCTACAGCCTCACCATTCCCGGCGGCGTGCAGATGCAAGTCATCGCGCTCGGTCGCGCGCTGCGCGACCTCGGCCACGTCGTGCGCGTCCTCGCGCCGTGCGACGGGCCGCCGCCCGAACCGGCGGTGACTGCACTCGGGAAGTCGATCCCGTGGGCCACGAACGGATCGGTGGCGCCCATCGCACCCGACCCCTCCGCGGCGATCCGCACCATCCGCGCGCTGCGCAGCGAACAGTTCGACGTCGTCCACGTGCACGAGCCGTTGGTGCCGGGTCCGTCGCTGACCGCGGTGTTGTTCTGCGACACGCCGATGGTCGGTACGTTCCACCGCGCCGGCGCCAGCCGCGCGTACGAGTTCCTGTCACCGATCACCAAGCGTCTCGGCAAACGACTCGACCATCGCGTCGCGGTGTCGCAAGACGCGTTGCGTACGGCGCGCGACGGCGTCGGCGGCGAATTCACCGTCCTGTTCAACGGCATCGACGTCGACCGCTTCGCCAACGCCCACGCGATGGCAACCGACGGGCCCACGGTGTTGTTCTTCGGTCGCCACGAACCGCGCAAGGGGTTGCGCTGCCTGCTCGAAGCGGCGCGTTCGCTTCCCGATGACGTTACGTTCTGGATCGTCGGCCAAGGGCCCGAAACCGACGGTCTCAAGGCGAAGTACGCCGACGATCCCAGGCTCCACTGGCTGGGCCGCATCGACGACGAGGAACTGGCCGAGCGTCTCGCCGGAGCCGACGTGTTCTGTGCACCGTCGTTGTTCGGCGAAAGCTTCGGCATCGTGCTGCTCGAAGCGATGGCCGCCGGCACGGCCATCGTCGCCAGTGACCTGCCCGGCTACCGCGCCGTCGCTCGCCCCGACGAAGACGCCGTGCTGGTGGCGCCCGAAGATGTCGACGGGCTTGCGAAAGCGCTCAACGAGCTGCTCGACGATCCGGCGCGGCGCGCCGAGCTCGTGGCGTCGGGCCGAGAGCGCGCCCGCGACTTCGCCATGCCCAAGTTGGCACGCGCGTACGCCGACATCTACGCGTCGCTGCTGTAAGCGGTTTGCCTACGGCGACTGGATGTCGACGACGAGTCGCGGCGGGCTCGTCAGCGTGAACGCCTTGAACCCCGTCGGCTCGCTCAGTCCGATCGCGTAGTTCACGACGCCTTCGAAATCGCCAAGCAATGCGACGGCGCGTATCGACGACGTGTGTGGGAACGCGATCGCCGTCGGCACTGTGGTCTTGCCGTTGTCGTCGTGTGCGCGCGCGATCAGTCGCACGGCGAGATGGCCGTTGCCGTCGACGGTGACCTCTTTGCCGGAACCGTCTTGGACGAAGGGCGGCTCGGCGGTGCGCACGCTGTAACCGGGCACGGCATCGGAGAACCGGAACACGACGCGCACGAAGCCCACGTGCTCGCCGACCTGCACGTCGACGAGTTGCGCCTGCTTCGTGTTGTCAGGTGTCGAGATTTCGGTCGTGGTGAACGGGGCCGTCGTGTTCGTCGTCTCGGTGGCCCCCGTGACGTCGGGCACGGCGACGGGATCCTTGCCGCCGTTGCTGCCGCACGCGGCGAGCAGCACGAACACCGCCACAACGATGCGTCTCATGCCCGAACCGTAAACGCGCCGCAGCCCCTGGGTGTGGTCAAAAACCCAGGGGCTGCGGTCAGTTGTCTGAACCGACGGGGATCGGTTCGGTGTTGCTGTTGCTGCTGTGTTGCCTAGGCCCGAGTTGCGAGGACGAAGCGGCGAGAGGCGATGGCAGCGATGACCAGAGCCATGCCGAGCAGCGCCATCTGAGCAGTGCCGCCGGTACGGGGCAGGGACCCGTTCGTCGCAGCAACCGGGGTTGTAAAGCTGGCGCCAGACGTAACGCTCGCCAGCTTGATCGAAGCTCCACCGGCGAGGGCGTTGACCGCCGGGCCGAGGAGGCCGTTCAAGGACGTCATCAGCGTGTCGACCACCGGGAGGGTGCCGCCGGCGCCGGTGAGCGCCGAGCCGATACCGACCTTGCCGAGCACACCGTTGACGACCGATGTCAGGTTCAGCGGCGGGGTGATGCCAGCCGTGAGAGCGCTCACACCGGCGAGCGACTTGATGTAGCCGCCGTCCTTGGTGACGCCGGTAGCGGCGTCCTTCTGGAACATGCTGACGTGCACGAGGTTGGCGAGGTCAGGATCGACCGCACCGAGAACGCTCGAGAGCGTGCCGTTGACGGTGTTCACGACCGAGTTGACCTGAGCCAGCGTCGAGGCGAGATCGAGACCCGGCAGCGACAGGCCGCCGACGTTGATCGAGCCGACCTTGGCGACGATGTCGGCGGCGGAGCCGTCGACCGTGTCGGTCGCCTTGGTAACCGCACCGACCTCGACACCGCCGACCTTGAGCAGCGACAGGTTGTCGAGCGCATGGATGGCCGTGCTCAGCACGCCCGTGAGCAGCGCCTGCACCTGGTCGAGGGTCTGGTCGACCGTGGCGACCGCGTCGCCCACGCTCGGCACGCCGCCGGGCAGGTTGAGCCCGCCGAGGATCGAGCCAGCAGCGCTGTCGATGGCCGACGTGATCGTCGAGGAAGCCGTAGCGGCCGCCGCATCGAGCTGCGCCTGGATGCCGTCGATCGCGGTGTTCAGTTCGGCGACGAAGCTGTCGAGCGTCAGCGAGGTCGGAAGACCGGCCACCGGTACGCCGAGCGTCGCGAGGATCGAGCTGACGGTGCTGACGGGCAGTTCCGCCAGCGGGATGCCGAGGCCGTTGAGCAGGGCGCCGAGGTCGAGCACGTTGATGGTGCCGGCCTTGATGGTGCGGCTGCCGTCAGCGTTCGACGACGCGGCGCTCGTGCCGAGCGTCGACGAGAGGCCCGCCGCCTTGACGAGGCCGCCCACGAGGCTGATGTCGCCGAGCGACGAGGTCAGTGCCGAGTGGGCACCGTTGGCGTCGACGCCGGAGGTGAGGCTGGCGGGATCGAGCACGCCGCCCAGCAGCGAGACGGGCAGCGCGACGCCGCCGATGCTGCTCAGGTTGAGGCCGGGGCCGGCAACGCTCGGCTGACCGCCGGGAGTGCGGGACTCGACAACCGGCAGGCTGACGTTGTTGAGCGGCGCCGGCAGGATGCTCGACGTCAGCGAAAGCGCGTCGAGGCGGCTGAACGCCTCCGGCTTGGCGGCCGTCGACGGGTCGATCGTCGAACGAGCTTCGTCGGCGAGGACCTTCAGGTTGAGCACCGAACCGGCGGTACCAACGGCGACGTTGAGCAAGGAGCTCGACGCGGCCGATGTACCTACACCGGGCGTTGCGGCGTGCGCAGGGCTGACCAGCGTGGCAGCGCCGGCGAGTGAAAGGGCAGTGGCTGTTGCAGCCACTCGTGCGAATCGCATGGGTACGGGATCTCCCCAGGTTTGTGGATGGACGAGGTGTCCCAAGCAATGTGAAGGAGCCCGGAGTGACTAACCATCCCTCGGCCTGACCATTTCAAGCACCCGCATGGGCTAGCCAAAACTGACTAGTCAGGGGTGCGTTTGTGGAGGTCGCGGCATTTGCCGACGGCCTTTGCGTAGATCGCGAAGTTCCGGTTTCTTGAGCGTCTGTTGTGATCTTGTGACCAAGGACCTTGAAGGTTCAGCCCTACACTGCGCGCCATGGGCATCGTCATCGTCCTCATCGTCGTGATCGTCATCGTCGGTCTCGTGTTGATGGGCATGTACAACCGGCTGGTGCGGTTGCGGAACCGCATCGAGAACGCGTGGTCGCAAATCGACGTGCAGTTACAACGCCGTCACGACCTCATTCCGAATCTCGTCGAAACCGTCAAGGGCTACGCCGCGCACGAAAAGGGTGTGCTCGAGTCGGTTACCCAAGCGCGTGCCAACGCCGTGAACGCGCAGGGCCCGGCCGACAAGGCCGCAGCCGAGAACATGCTGACCGGCGCGTTGAAGTCACTGTTCGCGGTGTCGGAGGCGTATCCGGATCTGAAGGCGAATCAAAACTTCCTCAGCCTGCAAGAAGAGCTGACGTCGTCGGAGGACAAGGTCGCCTACGCGCGGCAGTTCTACAACGACACCGTCCGGTCGTATAACACCTCGCTGCAGTCATTCCCCACGAACGTGATGGCGAAGCAGTTCGGGTTCTCCGAGCGGGAGTACTACGAAGCCGGCGACGACTCGCGCGGGCCTGTACAGGTCAAGTTCTAGAAACCCTTGTACGACCAAGTCGCGTCGAACAAACGACGCTCCGTCATCCTGATCGCCGCCTTCGTGGTGTTGGTGTTCGTCGTTGCGTGGGCGTTCAACGAACTCCTCGGCTACGGCGTCGTCGGACTGATCGTCGCGTTGGTGGTCACGGTGGTGACTTCCTTCGCGGCGTACTGGAAGTCGGACGCGGTTGCGCTGGCGATGAGCCACGCCAAACCCGCGGATCCGACGGAGTACGCACGGCTGCACAACCTCGTCGAAGGTCTGTGCATCGCCGCGGGATTGCCCAAGCCGCGTGTGTACGTAATCGACGACGACGCGCCCAACGCGTTCGCCACCGGACGCAACCCGCAGCACGCCGCGGTCGCGGTGACGACGGGGTTGCTGAACAAGATGACCCGGGTCGAACTCGAAGGCGTCTTGGCGCACGAGCTCAGCCACGTCAAGAACTACGACATCCTCGTGTCGACGCTCGCGGTGACGATGGTCGGCGTCATCGCGCTGCTGTCCGACTGGGGCCTGCGCACGATCTTCTGGGGTGGCGGGCGGCGCCGCGACAACGAGAGCGCGGGGCCGCAAGCGATCTTCGCGCTGCTCGGGTTCGCGCTGCTGATCCTCGTGCCCATCGTGGCGAAAGTGATGCAGTTCGCCGTCAGCCGGCGGCGGGAAGCCTTGGCCGATGTTTCGGGAGTGTCCCTTACGCGGTATCCCCCCGGTCTCATTTCGGCGCTGGAAAAGCTGAAGGAGGACCAGACCGTCGTGCACTCTGGTTCACGCGCCACTGCGCATCTCTGGATCGAAGCGCCCGTTGCCCGCCGTCCCGAAGAGGGGCGCATGGCGTGGCTCGGTCGGCTCTTCGACACCCACCCGCCGCTCGACGAGCGCATCGAGGCACTGCGAGAACTATGAGACGACGAATCCTCGCAGCGGCGTTCGTCGCCGCCGCGGTACTGGCCGGCTGCTCGTCGAAAGACGACGGCAAGAAGGCTTCGCCGACGACGCACAAGACCGCAGACTCGACGGCGGTCACCGTCGGCGCCGACGTCGACCCGCTGACAGGCGAGGCGGCAGATCCCGCGACGCGCAACCGCCCCGCGCTCGTCGTCAAGATCGACAACAACCAGGCGAAGTCGTATCCCCAGTTCGGGATCGCGTCCGCTGACATCGTGGTGTGCGAGGGCGTTGAGGGCGGCATCACGCGTCTCATGGCGATCTTCCACTCACACGACGCCGACACCGTCGGCCCGATCCGCTCCGCGCGCTCGAGCGACCTTCACCTCGCGGAACCGCTCGGACGGCCGCTGTTCGCGTACTCGGGGACGAACGGCAACTTCCAGGATCTCATCAACCATTCGCCGCTGATCGACCTCAGCCCGAACAAGCTGCCCGGTGCGTATCACCGCGACGCGTCGCGGCCGGCGCCGTACAACCTGTTCTCGGGAACGCCGAAGTTCTACGCCGCGGCCCCGGCAACCGCGACGCCGCCGAAGCCGCTGTTCCGCTTCGGGGCCGCGGGCGCTGCCGCCGAAGGCACTCCCGTCGCCAAGCTCGACCTGCACTGGAAGATGCCGGATCGCCCGACGAGCACGAGCGTCAGCTGGTCCTTCGCCGGCGGCAAGGGCAGTCGCGTGCAGGAAGGCAAGGCCACGGTCGACGCGTCGGGCGCGGCGATCGCCCCGCGCAACATCGTGGTCTTGTTCGTGCAGTATCCCGACAGCGGCGAAAGGGACCAGTCCAAGTCGATCGTGCCCGAGGCCAAGCTCGAAGGCGTCGGTGAGGCATGGGTTATCCGCGACGGGATGATCACCCGTGGCAAGTGGACCAAGACGGCCGACGATTCGCCCATCGAGTTGGCCGACGCCAACGGCAAGCCGATCGACTTGCTGCCCGGCAAGACGTGGGTCGAACTTCCCGCTCCCGGTAACGCGACCGTTGCGTAACGGCCGCGTCCTCGCGGCCGGGTTGCTCGCCATCGCGTTGGTGGCATCGGGGTGTGCGAGCAAACACAAGTCTCCGTTCAGTGAACTGCCGAACGGCGACCTGACGCCGACGATCCCGCGCACGAGCGTCACCAGCGCCACGGTCGCGTCGCCGCTCACCGGCGCGCTGATCAGCCCGTCGGTCGCGGCGCGGGCCGCGGTGATCGTGAAGGTCGACGACTCACCCGACGCCCGCCCGCAAGCGGGACTCGGGGACGCCGACGTGATTTACGAAGAGCGCGTCGAGGGTTCGGTGGTGCGGTTCTTGTCGGTGTTCCAGTCGAAGGACGTCTCCGTCGTCGGCCCGGTGCGGTCGGTGCGCTCCACCGACGCCGCGGTCGTCGCGCCGATCGGCGGCGTGTTCGCCTTCAGTGGCGGCATCACGCCCTTCATCAACCGCGTGAAGGCGACCGGTGTGCTCACGGTGACCGAAAGCGACGACCCGCGCGTCGGGGTGTACAAGCGCGCCGGCAAAGTGCGGCCGTACGCGACGTACGCCAACACGACGAAGTTGCGCGCGCAGCTGCGGGGGCAGGTTCACGCGCCGCCGCCGCTGTTCGCCCGCATCCGGCCCGGCACGTCGTTCGGCGAGGCGAACCCCTCGGCGCGTCCGATCACCAGCATGCGCATCGTCTTCGGTTCACTCACCACCGCGGACTGGACGTGGGACAAGACCAAACAACAGTGGCTGCGGTCGACGAACGGCACCGTCCACCTGCTGGAAGGCCACGACCGCCTGTCGACGGGGTGCGTCATCCTCGAGACGGTTCCGTACAAGCCGACGCAGTACACGGATCGCGCCAACTTCGGCGTCGACGAAGCCGTGATCACGGGCACAGGCAAAGCGCAGGTCGCCTGTGACGGCGCGGTGGTTGCGGCGCGCTGGTCCAAGCCGACGCTGAAGTCGGTGACCAGCTACGTGAGCGAGGCAACCGGGGCGGCGATCCAGTTGCCGGTCGGCCGCGTGTGGGTGTCGTTGGTGCCCACGAACGGTGTAATAACGATGAAATCGCCGACGGCCTCGACCACTACCATTGGCAAGCGATGAGCGAAAAGACCGTCGGAACCGACCGCGTCAAGCGCGGGCTCGCGGAGATGTTGCGGGGCGGCGTCATCATGGACGTCGTCGACGCCGAGCAGGCCAAGATCGCCGAAGACGCAGGTGCGGTTTCGGTCATGGCGCTCGAGCGCGTCCCCGCCGACATCCGCCGCGACGGCGGGGTTGCCCGTATGAGCGACCCGGCGCTGATCGAAGGCATCAAGGCGGCCGTCACGATCCCGGTCATGGCCAAGGCGCGCATCGGCCACTTCGCCGAAGCGCAGATACTGCAGGCGCTCGGCGTCGACTTCATCGACGAGTCGGAAGTGCTCACGCCCGCCGACGAGTCGCACCACATCGACAAGTGGGCCTTCGACGTGCCCTTCGTGTGCGGCGCCACGAACCTCGGCGAGGCGCTGCGCCGCATCAGCGAGGGCGCGGCGATGATCCGCTCCAAGGGCGAGGCGGGCACCGGCGACGTCGTGCACGCCGTGCGTCACCTGCGCAAGATCATCGGCGACATCAAGGCGATCGGCACGGCCGATGCGCCTGAGCGCTATCGCTGGGCGAAGGAACTGCAGGCGCCGATCTCGTTGGTCGAGGAAATCGCACAGATCGGCTCGCTGCCCGTGCCGATGTTCTGCGCCGGTGGCATCGCGACGCCCGCCGACGCCGCGCTCGTGATGCAACTCGGCGCCGAAGCGGTGTTCGTCGGCTCGGGCATCTTCAAGAGCGACGACCCGGCGCGGCGCGCCGCGGCGATTGTGGAAGCGACGACGCACTACCTCGACGCTGACGTCGTGGCGAAGGTGTCGCGCGGGTTGGGCGAAGCGATGCGCGGCATCGAGGCGGCGTCGATCGAAAAGCCGCTCGCCGACCGAGGCTGGTAACCCGGGTGCCTCCAGGTGCGCGTCGGGATCCTGGCCCTGCAGGGGGCCGTTCGCGAGCACGCTGACGCGTTCGCGCGTCTCGGCGTCGACACCGTCGCCGTAAAGCAACCCGACGAACTCGACGGACTGGACGCGCTCGTGCTTCCGGGCGGGGAGTCGACGACGATGTCGATGCTGCTCGAGCGTTCGGCGCTGTTCGATCCCGTCGGCAAACTGCTCGACGACGGCATGCCCGCGCTCGGCACCTGCGCCGGAATGATCCTCCTGGCCAACGACGTGCTCGACGGGCGCGCCGATCAGCGCAACTTCGGCGCGATCGACATCGGCGTGCGCCGCAACGCGTGGGGCCGTCAGGTCGACAGCTTCGAAAGCGACCTGCGCGTCGACGGCCTCAGTTCGGAGTTCCACGCCGTGTTCATCCGCGCACCACGAGTCGAGCGCGTCGGCGATGACGTCGAAGTGCTCGCCGCCATCGACGACGAACCGGTGCTGTGCCGATCGGGGTCGATCGTCGTCTCGAGTTTTCACCCGGAGCTCTCCGGTGACTTCCGTATTCACCAGTTGTTCCTCGAAGGGATACCGCAATGAGTGGCCACAGCAAATGGGCGACGATCAAGCACAAGAAAGGCGCGGCCGATCAGGCGCGGGCGAAGAACTTCGCCAAGCTGCTGCGCCAGGTCGAAGTCGCAGCGCGTGAGGGCGGCAGCGACACGACGATGAACGCGTCGCTGCGCGCCGCGGTCACCAAGGCGCGTGACAACTCCGTCCCGATGGACACGATCGACCGGGCCATCAAGCGCGGCAGTGGCGAACTCGAAGGCGTGCGCTACGAGCAGGTGATGTACGAGGGGTACTCCGCCGGCGGTGTGGCGATGCTCGTCGAGGCGTTGACCGACAACCGCAACCGCACCGGCGCCGAGGTCCGGTCGATCTTCTCGAAGAACGGCGGCGCCATGGCCGAGCCCGGTGCCGTGGCGTGGCAGTTCGAACGCAAAGGCGTGCTGATGGTCCCGTCATCCGTCGGCGAGGAGCAGCTGATGGAAGTCGCCCTCGAAGCCGGCGCCGAGGACATCGCCGAGCAGGGCGACGTCTTCCAGGTGACGTGCGCGCCGAGCGACCTCACCGCGCTGCGCACGGCGTTGGAGGCGGCGGGCATCGCCATCGACTCCGCCGAGACGACGATGCTGCCGCAGAACTCGATCCCCGTCACCGAGGAGAACGTGGCCAAGCAAGTGCTGCGCATGCTCGACGCGCTCGAAGACAACGACGACGTGCAAAACGTCTACGCCAACTTCGACATCTCCGACGACCTCTTCGCAGTGTTGGCCTAACCCGCCGTTTGCCGCCAACGAGCGGTACAGCCGCCACTTGGCGCCAAAGACCGGCGGTCAGGCCTCGTTGAGCTGCACGAGGTTGCCAGCCGGATCCATGTAGGTCGCCGCGCGACCCCATGGCTTCTCGACCGGGGGCTCGATCACCCTCGCGCCGGTTGCAGCGATGCGCTCGTGAGTGGTGTCCAGGTCGGTCACTTCGAAGCCGAGTTCGACGCCGGTCGTGACCCCGCCCGCGCCGAGCGGCTGAATCGCAAAGAAGAAAAAGTCCGCCCCGCCCCATTCGCCGGCGTACGTCTCGTAGTGCGTCGCCTCATCGTCGCCCGGTTCCAGGCTCACGCCGATCACATCGCGGTAGAAGGCCGCGACGCCCGCGACATCGTCGGTATGTATTTCGACGGAGAACGGTCGTGGGGTCCCCATGCATGAAGCCTACGGACAGATAGTTGTGCACACGGCGCTCCACGGGAGCCCCCTAGAACGATGTCGTCGCGTTCTGTCGGCGTCAAAGCGAAAGCGTCGCGCCCTCCCGAACTGGTCCTCCCAGTAACCGTGTGACGGTTACTGGGAGGACCAGTTCGGTAAGAAACGACGGGCGCGCTCAGTCGGCGCGGAGGTCGGCGTACTCGGGGTTCTGGTGCAGGAAGTCGCGGACGAACCAGCACGCGGCGCGCACCTTGGCGCCGCGGCGGCGGACGTCGTCGAGGGCGGCGCGCACGAGTCGGTCGCCGAGGCCCGTGCCGCGCAGCGGGGGAGCGATCTCGGTGTGCGGGAAGACGACTGTTTCGCCGTCGGGGTGATACTCGGCGATGCCGATCACCTTGTCGTCGCCGAGCAGCTCGTAACGCTGCGCCTTCTCGTTCCGTCGCACTTCGAGGTTCACATTGGGAGTCGTACCCGCTGTATGCGAGCCTTGTGCCATGGCGATCGGGGTTGGCGACACCGCACCAGATTTCACGCTCCTCGGCACCGGCGGCGTGTCGTACACGCTGTCGGAATTGCGCGGCGCCCCAGTTGTGCTGGCGTTCTATCCGGGCGACAACACACCGGTGTGCACGAAACAACTTGATTCGTATCAAGGCGACCTGGCGGGATTTGCCGAGGTCGGCGCCAAGATGTTCGGCATCAGCCCGCAGTCGGTCGAGAGTCACGACGAATTCTCGTGCAAGCGCGGCTACAAGTTTCCGCTGCTCGCCGACACCGACAAGAAGGTCGGCGAGGCGTACGGGGTGCTCGGCCCGCTCGGCTTCTACCGCCGCAGCGTGTTCGTGATCGACGCCGGGGGGGTCATCCGGTACGTGCACCGCGCCATGGCGGGACTCACGTTCAAGCCGTCGAGCGAACTCATCGCCGCGGTCAAAGCGGCCTCGTAACGGTCCACCACCGGCGCGCACCCCGTCGGTAGCATTACGAACGCATGTTCGTCTTGGGGGTAGATCCCGGCCTGTCGCGGTGTGGCTACGGCGCGGTCCGCGTCGCGCCCGACGGGCACCTCGTCGCCGAAGCGGCGGGCGTGCTGCGCACCGATCCGGCGGCGCCGTTGCCCCGGCGGCTCTCGGTGCTCATGGCCGACCTCAAAGCGCTGCTCGACGAACTGCGCCCCGACGCCGTCGCCGTGGAGAAAGTGTTCTTCCAGACGAACGTGCGCACGGCGATGTCGGTGGGCCAGGCGAGTGGGCTCGCCCTCGCGCTGGCCGACGGGATGGGCTGCGAAGTCGCCGAGTACACCGCCAACGAAGTGAAGTCGATCGTCGCCGGCTACGGCGCCGCCACGAAGTCGCAGGTGCAGCAGATGGTGCAGACCCAACTCGGTTTGGCGGCACCGCCGCGTCCGCCTGATGCGGCCGACGCGCTGGCGCTGGCGCTCACGCATGCGACTCTCGGCCCGCGCCGCGCGCGAATAGCAGTGGCGCTGTGATCGGTTCGCTGCGCGGCCAGATCCTCGATCGGATGACGACGGGGGAGTTGCTGGTCGACGTGAACGGCGTCGGCTACCGCGTGCAGGTCCCGCCGCGCACACTGGTGTCGGCGGGTGATCTCGGCGACGCCGTGTTCCTGCACGTTCATACGCACGTCCGCGAGGACGCCATCGTGCTGTACGGCTTTGCGACGAGCGACGAGCGGGTGGCCTTCGAGGCGCTCCTGTCGGCGCACAAGGTCGGCCCGTCGTTGGCGCTGGCGGTCCTGAGTCACCTCACTCCTGTCGCGCTGCGGCGCGCCGTGGCGTCCGATGACATCGACGCACTGTGCGCGGTGCCCGGTATCGGCAAGACGACCGCCGCGCGCCTGCTGCTCGACCTCAAGAACAAGTTGGCGCTCGACGCCGATCCCGAAGCGACGCTGGCGGCGGTGAACGGCGACGCCGGCGCACCGGCCGGTGCACGCGCCGACGTGCGCAACGCCCTCGCCAACCTCGGGTACGGCCCCGACGAGATCTCCTTCGCCGTGCGCGAACTTCCCGAGGACGGCGACGACGCGTCCGACCTCCTGCGCGTCGCCCTCAAGACCCTCGCGACGGTTCGCTGATGCCGCGCGAAGAGCTACTGGGGCCCGGCAGCGACCCCGTCGAGCGCGCCGAAGAGATCAACCTGCGGCCGCGCCGCCTCGAGGAGTTCGTCGGCCAGGCCGAAGTGCGCAGCCACCTGTCGGTGATGCTCGAAGCGGCGCGCCGCCGCGGCCGCCCCGCCGATCACGTGCTGTTCGCGGGGCCGCCAGGACTCGGCAAGACCACGCTGGCGGGCATCGTCGCCGCGGAGATGGGCGTCAACCTCCGGATCACGTCGGGCCCGGCCATCGTGCGCGCCGGCGACCTCGCAGCGGTGCTCACCGACCTCCAAGCGGGCGACGTCCTGTTCATCGACGAGATCCACCGCCTCCCGCGCCAGGTCGAAGAAGTGCTGTATCCCGCGATGGAGGACTTCCAGCTCGACGTCGTGTTGGGCAAGGGTCCGGCAGCGCGCTCGCTCCGTCTCGAGTTGCCGGCCTTCACGCTGGTCGGCGCCACGACGCGCACGGGCCTCGTGAGCGCGCCGCTGCGTGACCGCTTCGGACTCGTCACCCGCCTCGACCACTATCCGCCCGAGGACCTGCAGGTCATCGTGGAACGGGCCGCGAACATCCTCGACGTGCCCATCACGCCCGACGGCGCCGGCGAGATCGCGCGGCGTTCACGCGGCACGCCTCGCATCGCCAATCGCCTGCTCAAGCGCGTGCGCGACGTCGCCGAAGTCCACGGCGACGGAACGATCAACGCCGACGCCGCGCGCGAGGGTCTGGCGCTCTACGGCGTCGACGAGCTCGGCCTCGACAAGGTCGACCGCGCCGTCCTGCGGGCGTTGTGCGTGAGCTTCGGCGGCGGGCCGGTCGGCCTGTCGACGCTGAGCGTCGCCGTCGGCGAGGAACCCGAGACCGTCGAGGACGTGCACGAGCCGTTCCTGTTGCTCAGCGGCTTCCTCGTGCGCACGGCGCGAGGCCGCGTGGCGACGCCGGCGGCGTGGCGTCAGCTCGGCCTCGACCCGCCCGCGACGGCGCCGAATCCAGCGTCAGAAATGCTCGGGTTGTTCGACGACGCCGACGACTAAGTCGTCAATTACATCGGGAACGGGAAGTACACGCACCACGAGCGGTCGACCGGGTCGACCCAGGCGCACACGTGGCGCTGCTTCCAACCGGCGGGCGACGGAACGCCCTTCAGCACCGCATTGGCCAGGTCGAAGGAAGCCGCGGTGATGGTCGCGTGCTCGGACGGGACGGCCGGATCGGCCTTTACCGGCGTGGCGCCGATGACACCGACACAACCGACGATCGCGGCGGCGAGCAGGAGAACGCGTTTCACTTGCCAAGCCCTCCGACGGTGCCGAGGTTGCTCGAGTTGATGCCGGTCAGGCTGATGTCGGTCGAGAGCCCACCGAGTCCGGTCAGATCGGCAGCCGAGCCGTCTTTGCCGACGTGCGAGCGGCCCGCAGCAGCATCGCCCTCGTGGAGTGCGACGGAGTTGCTGCCGGCGACGGGCGCTGCGGCCTTGTTCGCTTGTGAGGTGGCAACGCTTGCCGTCGGCGTGCCCGACACGACTGCGCCCGAGACGTTCGCAACGGTCACGGCGGGGCGTGACGCCGTCGTGGCGACGGCGGTGGCCGGCGCGCCGCCACCCGCGAAACCGAGCGAAGTGGCAACGGCGGCGACGCCCATGGCGCTGGCCGCTGCGGCCGGTGCGAGCTGCGACGAGAGATCGTTGATGTGGGCGCGGGTACGGGCGGCGAAGCGCCACGCCGCGCCGAGCACCGGCAGGCTGGCAAGGCGAGCCTCGGGGCCCGCGAGTGCGAGGAATTCGCGCTTGAGGGCCTTGCGCGCCCGGAAGAGCAGGGCCTC
This sequence comes from Actinomycetota bacterium, assembly GCA_041166285.1. Taxonomy (GTDB): domain Bacteria; phylum Actinomycetota; class Acidimicrobiia; order Acidimicrobiales; family JACCXE01; genus JACCXE01. Next base: position 27,610 of record JBEEFR010000100.1, read on the forward strand.
GACCGTCCCCATCGTCACGTTGTAGTGATCGGCGATCTGCTGGTAGCTCCAGCCGTGGGTCTCGCGCAGCTCGAGCACCTCGCGGTGGCGCGGCCCGAGTTGCTCCATGGCCTGCGACAGGTACGTGATGTCGACGTTGTCGATGATCTGTTGCTGGCCGCCGTCGACGGAACCGGGGTCGATCTCGGCCGACGGCTCAGAGCGGGACACCCGGCGGTGGCTATCGATGCACAGCCGGGCGGCGATGACCGTCAACCACGGATAGAAACGGCGCTCGCCGGCAAAGCGGGGCATCGCGGAGAACGCACGTGCGAAAGCTTCCTGCGTGATTTCCTCCGCCTCGTGGACGTTGCCGACGCGGCGGACGCAGAATCGGAGCAGGCGTTGGTAGTAGCGCGCGTAAAGGTCGCCGAAGGCCCCTTCGTCACCTGCCTGGCACAGTTCAACCAGGCTTCGGTCTCGTACCAGATCGACGTCATCTGCACGGACAGCCATGTACCCCAACCCTCTGATCTCAGCGGAGCCCTAAGGGTAGCAAGCAAAATCGACTTGTCTACCCACGTAGTCATTTATTAATCGTCCGTTCTACGATCTCCTGCCGCGATGCAGGTCTCAGAACTCGTCTACGACCTGCCAGAAGGTGCAATTGCCCAGCACCCGATCGAGCCCCGAGACGCGGCCCGGCTGCTCGTGTCCGTCGACGGGAACCCCCCGCAACACGCTCACGTGTCGGATTTGGCGCAGTTCGTGGCCCCCGGCGACCTCCTCGTCGTCAACGACACCAAGGTCCTGCGGGCGCGGCTGCGGCTGCACAAGGCGACGGGCGGCAACGTGGAGGTCTTCCTCCTGGCCCCCCGTGACGACACCCACACGACGTGGGAGGCGCTCGTGCGGCCCGGAAAGCGCGTACCCCGCGGTACGGCGCTCTTCCACGAGGGTCGGGAGGTCGCCGTCGTGGGCGAGGTCTTGGGCACGAACGGCACGCGCGTCGTGGAACTGGCGGGCGACGGCAGCCCCGACGACCTCGTGGCGGCGATCGGCGACGTCCCGTTGCCCCCCTACATCCACGAGCGCCTCGCGGACCCTGACCGCTATCAGACGGTGTACGCCCGCGTGCCCGGGTCGGTGGCGGCGCCGACCGCCGGGCTCCACCTGACCGACGCGGTGTTCGACGCCTGCCGGGCCGCCGGCGCCGAGGTGGCTGCCGTGACGCTCGACGTCGGGCTCGGCACGTTCCGGCCGATCGCGGCCGATCGCGTCGAAGACCACCACATGCACGCCGAGACCTACGTCGTCCCCGACACGACGGTGGCGGCGATCGAGCGGGCGCAGCGCGTGATCGCCGTCGGGACGACGTCGCTGCGTTCCCTGGAGTCCTGGGCGGCGACCGGTGCGGCGCGCGGCTCGACGGAGTTGTTCATCCACGGCGACTATCCGTTCAAGGTGGTCGACCGGTTGCTCACGAACTTCCACCTTCCGGGCTCGTCGCTGCTGGCGTTGCTCGACGCGTTCGCCGGGCCGCGCTGGCGCGATCTGTACGAACTCGCGCTGGCCGACGGCTACCGCTTCTTGTCGTTCGGTGACGCCATGCTCGTGGACCGCCGCGCGTGAGCTTGTCCCCGATCACCATCGAGGCCACCGACGGCGCGGCGCGCGCCGGCACCGTCACCACGGCGCGCGGCACGTTTG
>JBEEFR010000101.1:0-10224 GCA_041166285.1 Actinomycetota bacterium
TTCGCGGGGTCGGTGGCGCCCGAGTCCTCGCCGGCGCGCCGAGCCGCCTCGGCCATCATGCCGACGGGATCACTAATGCCGTCGAGGTCGTCGACGGTTGGCCGACGCGTCAGCTGGCCGACGCCGACGACAACCGGTGTGCGGGGGTCTAAAGGCATCGCAAGAAACTAGACACTCGACGCCGTCGGCGAGGAAGGCGCAGGCATCGCGCGGATCGTCGCCAGCGCTTCCTGCCACGTGACACCGCGCAGGAGGGCCGCGGCCCGGTCGTAAGTCGCGTCGCCGAGCGCGGCCCGCGCTTCGACGAGCCACTCGTCCTGAGTGTCCTCGTAGTCCGGCGGGTGAAGCGCAAGCCGCGCCGTCGCCACGGCAACGGCGCGCTCCCAGTCCTCGACCGAGCGAAGAATGCGCTCGAAGCCGTAGAAGATTCCAAGGGCGGTGATGTCGTCGTTGAGATCGATTGCCAGCGATGCGCCGTCCCTGGCAAATGCCCAGCCGCGCACCGGATCGCCGCGGCGCACCTCCACGGCGATTGCGACCTGATGCGCGAATGTGAGCGGTTGCAGCAGCGCGGCGGCGCGCAACTCGGCAATAGCGAGTTCCACCGCCGTCGCCGCCTCGTCGAGGCGTCCCTGCTGGTCGAGGCACATCGCCAGGTTGAGGCGGGAAATGGGTTCGGGCCGGCCACGCCGTGCGGCTTCGTCGATCAGTTCCTCGTAGATGGCCTCGGCCTCCTCGAGCCGGCCCGTCTCCTCGGCGACCGCCGCCAGCACCTCGCGCGCCCGCAGGACCATCGGAAGCGATCCGTGTGCTGCGGCGACGGTGCGTAGGCGATGCGCGAGCTCTTCGCTGAGGCCCGGATCCCTGAGCCAGTCGGCGGCGTCGATGCACGCGGCGAGCGCTGACGGGGCCGCGGGGTCGGCGTCGTCGATGCGGGCGTGGCTGCTGATGACCTCCTCTGCGAAGGTCTGGGCGCGGTGACGCTGACCTTTGCTCCGCGCAACGTGGAGCAGCGCGCCGTTGGCGACGGTCCGCTCGGCGACGGTCGCCTGGTCACCTAAGGCGGCGACAGCGTGCGTTGCCAGCTGCTCGTGTTCGTCGAGCGCGCCGCGCATCCACAACGCTTCGCCGAACCATTCGATGAGCGGCAGTGCGGCGCGGGGGTTCCCGCCTTCGGCAACCGCCCAGTGCAACGCCGCCCGAATGTTTGGCGCCTCACGCCGGTGTTGGCGGATCCGTGTCGCGTCCTCATCGGCCGTGGGGTGCGGTTCGTCGCGCCACCCGAGTCGGGCCACCCACGCGAATGCACGTTCCATGGTCTCGCGGCGTTCGCCGCTGGCATCGAGTCGCTCACCGGCAACGGCGCGTACGAGGTCGAGCTGGCGGTAGCGCGCGGCGTCGTCGTCGTCGACCACACGGAACGCCAGCGACTTTTCGGTGAGCGCCTCCAGCAGCGCCTCGACATCGGCCGCGTCCACCGGCGCGGCGGCGCAGACCGCGCCGGCGCTGGCGACTGTCACCCCGCCCGGCAGCGCCGCGCAGCGCCGGAACATGGCGCGCTGCGCGTCGTCGAGGAGCCCCTCGCTCCATCCGACGAGCGCGTCAACACTGCGCTGGCGGACCGCGCCGCCGCGGGCGCCCCGCAACGTCCCCAGCACATCGGCGAGGGTTGTGGCGAGGTCGTCCACCGTCATCGACCCCATGCGCGCCGCCGCGATCTCAATGGCGAGCGGCAAACGGTCGAGCAACTCGCAGACGGCGCCGACCGCTGACTCGTCCAGCTTGTCGGCAGCGCCCGCCGCCTCGGCGCGCTCAGCGAAAAGGCGGACCGCGTCGTCGGGTGCCAGGGTGCCGACGGACAGCACCACTTCGCCGTTCACCCGCAGCGCCTCGCGGCTCGTCACGACGACTCGCGTCGAGTCGCCGGAAGCCAGCAGCGCCGAAACCAGATCGGCGGTCGAGTCGAGAACATGCTCCGCGTTGTCGATCACCAAGAGGGCTCGACGCGGCGCGACCTCCGCGACGACGAACTGCGCGAGGTCGCAGTCGGGCGGCGGCGCGAGCTCAAGCGAGGCGACGCAGGCTGCCGCGATCGAGGTGGCTGCCGGCACGGCGGAGAGGTCGATGAACCACACGCCGTCGGGCCAGTTCCCGCCCAGCCGACGCGTCGCCTCCACGGCGAGGCTGGTTTTGCCGGTCCCACCGGGACCGACCAGGGTCACGAGGCGCGACGCCCCGACGGCGTCAGCGACCTCTGCGGTCTCGCGGCCGCGTCCCACGAAGCTCGTCCAGCGGTGCGGCAAGTGATGCAGTCCCACGGCGTTCGCCCGCGGCAGTGGTGCGGCGACGTCCGCCGGTTGTCCCACGGCGCGCACGTCGAACAGCTCGCAGGGCTCGTCGAAGTCCTTGAGGTGGTACGCACCTAAGCCCGTAACTTCGCCGGCGACTCCTTGCGCAGCGTCGAGCGCGGAGCGGGAAGCGAGGAGCTGCCCGCCGTTGGCCGAGCTGGCGACGCGCGCGGCGCGGTGGACCTCGACGCCCACGTAGTCATCGTCGTGGATCTCGACTGCGCCGGTGTGTGCGCCCATACGCACGCGCACCGGCGATTCGGTCGGCCACGCCGTCGCCGCGAGCTGCGCTTGCAGCCCCGCCATCGTCTCGAGTGCCGTCCGCGCGTCGGCGAAGGCCACGAAGAACGAGTCGCCTTCGGTCGACACCTCTGTGCACTCGACGGCGGCCAGCTGCTCTCTGACGACCGCGCGGTGCAGCGCCAGCACCTCTGCCCAGCGATCACCGAGGCGTTGGGCGAGCCGAGTCGAGCCCTCGATGTCCGTGAAGACGAAGGTCACCACGCCGCTCGGCAGCGGCCGCCGGTCGCGTGCTCCCGCCGCCATGCGACGAATTCTTCCGCATAAGCCGGCACCAGTTCAGAGGGATGGTTCAAGGCGCCGGCCGCGTGCTCCGTAAACTCGCGCGATCAACATCCTGATTCTCTGCACCGCCAACCAGTGCCGCTCACCGATGGCCGAGGGCATCCTGCGCCACCGCGCTCAGGCTGCTGGCCTTGACGTCCACGTGTCGTCCGCCGGCGTCCTGCCCGGCGGTTCGCCGCCGACCGACCATGCCGTCGCGGTGTGCGCCGAGCGCGACATCGACATCTCTTCACACGTCAGCCGTCGTCTCGAACGGCCGCTGGTCGAAGAGGCCGACCTCGTCATCGTGATGGCGCGTGAGCACTTGCGCGAGGCGGTGGTGGCCTCACCGGCGGCGTTCGCCAAGACGTTCACGCTGCGCGAACTCGTGCGGCGCATAGACGCCAACCCGCGGGCGACGCTGGCCGAGCTGCACGCTGGCCGTCAGATCGGCGACTACGTCAAGGCGGATCCCGCCGACGACGTCGCCGATCCCGTGGGGATGTCGCGGGCGAAGTACGAGGACACGGTGTGGGAGCTCGACGGCCTGCTGACCCGCGTGGTGCTGTGGCTGCGCAACCTGACGAACGAGCCGAGGCAGGTGGCGTCGTAGTGCGCATCACCATCGGCTCCGACCACGCCGGGTATCCGCTCAAGGCGCACCTCGTCGGCGTGCTGCATGCAGCGGGACACGACGTCGACGACATCGGCACGCACAGCACCGACTCCGTCGACTATCCACCGATCTGTGCGGCCGTCGGGCGCGCCGTCGCCCGCGGCGACGCCGATCGCGGCATCGTTTTGGGGGGATCGGGCCAAGGCGAGCAGATCGCTGCCAACAAGGTGGACGGCGTGCGCGCTGCGCTGTGCAACGACCTCTACACCGCCAAGATGAGCCGGCTCCACAACGACGCCAACGTGCTGTCGATGGGCGGGCGCATCGTGGCGGCCGGCCTCGCCGAGGAGATCCTCCGCGTGTGGCTCGACACCGACTTCGAAGGCGGACGCCACGTCGCCCGTCTCCAACAAATCGCCGACATCGAAAAAGAGAACTGATGACCGACAACGCCGTGTTCGACCTCATCGCTCGCGAGAAGGAGCGTCAGATGACGACGCTCCAGCTGATCGCGTCGGAGAACTTCGCGTCCGAGGCGGTGATGGCGGCGACGGGTTCGGTGCTCACCAACAAGTACTCGGAGGGCTATCCGGGCAAGCGGTACTACGGCGGCAACTACGTCGTCGACGACATCGAGGCGCTCGCCATCGAACGCATCAAGGCGCTGTTCGGTGAGTCGGCGGCGCACGCCAACGTGCAGCCGCACTCGGGCGCCAACGCCAACGTCGCCGTGTACCTCGCCCTGCTCCAGCCCGGTGACACCGTGCTCGGCCTCAGCCTCGACCACGGCGGCCACCTCACGCACGGCAAAGACGTCAACATCTCGGGCCGGCTCTACAACTTCATCCCGTACGGCCTGAGTGCGAGCGACGAGCGCCTCGACTACGGCCAGATCGCGGCGCTGGCCGAAGAGCACCAGCCGAAGATGATCGTCGCCGGTGCCACCGCTTACAGCCGCATCATCGAACCCGAACCGCTGCGCAAGATCGCCGATTCGTGCGGCGCGCTCGTGATGTTCGACGCGGCGCACATCGCGGGCCTGATCGTCGGTGGCGTGCACCCGAACCCGATGCCGTATTCCGACGTCGTCACGTTCACGACGCACAAGACGCTGCGCGGCCCGCGCGGCGGCTGCATCCTCAGTTCGACGCCCGAGCTCGGCAAGAAGATCGACTCGGCCGTGTTCCCCGGCTTGCAAGGGGGCCCGCTCGAGCACGTGATCGCCGCCAAGGCCGTGGCGTTCGACGAGGCCGCAAAGCCCGAGTTCAAGACGTACGCGCAGCAGATCGTGAAGAACGCCCGGGCCCTCGCCGAAGCGTTGGCGAGCGAAGGCTTCCGTATCGTCAGCGGCGGCACCGACAACCACCTCATGCTCGTCGACCTGCGCACGTTCGACGCCGAGCTCACGGGCAAGGTCGCCCAAGAGACGCTCGACAACGCCGGGATCACCCTCAACAAGAACACCATCCCCGACGATCCGCGCTCGCCGTTCGTGACGAGCGGTCTGCGCATCGGCACCGCGGCCGTCACCACGACCGGGATGACCGAAGCCGAGATGCCGGTCATCGCCCGGCTCATCGGCGAGGCCTTGCGGGGCAGGGACGAGCCCGACACGCTCTCGACGGTCCGCAAGGAAGTCAACGAGCTGTGCGCGAAGTTCCCGCCGTACCCCGCTAACTAAGTTGCGCCGATGACCTCGGCGGCGACCGCGTATTTGGTGATCCTCGCGATCGCCGCGGCCGCCAGCTACGGGCTCAACTGGGCGTGGCGGTGGTTCGCCACCAAGCGCGGGATCATCAAGCGACCGGGGTTGCGCGACCGCGACATTCACTCGACGCCCACCCCCAACGCCAGCGGCGTCGCCATGTTCGGCGCGTTCCTGGTGGTGATGTTCGTCGCCTGGCAGATGCCGTTCTTCCGCGGCGTGTTCCGGGACTCGTCGGAACCGCTGGGCGTCGTGCTCGGGGCCACGATCATCGTCGGTATCCAGTTCATCGACGACCTGCGCGACCTGTCGCCGCCCGCCAAGCTCGCCGGCGTCGTGCTCGGCGCGTCGGTGATGTACATGTTCGGGCTGTCGATGTTCTACTTCCGGATCCCGTTCGCGGGGTTCGTGGTGCTCGCGCCCGACGTCGCGCCGTTGATGACGGTGTTGTGGGTCGCGGGGATGACCCAGGCCATCAACCTGATCGACGGACTGGACGGCCTCGCCGCCGGCGTCGTGGCCATCGCCGCGGCGGCGTTCACTATCTACGCGCAACGACTCTCCGACGGGGGACTCCTCGCGCCCGAGAACATCGGCCCGCTGCTGGCGGTGATCGCCTGCGGACTGTGCCTCGGGTACCTGCCGCACAACGTCAACCCGGCCAAAGTGTTCATGGCCGACAGTGGCGCCTACCTCCTCGGCGTCCTGATGGCGGCCTCGACGCTCGTCGTCGGTGGCCGCATCGCCGACCAGTTCAGCGGTCAGACCTACTTCTTCTACGCGCCGATCTTCATCCCGCTGTTCATCCTCGGAGTGCCGATCCTCGACGTGGCGTTCTCGATCGTGCGCCGGTCCTACCGACGGTCAGGTGCGAGTACCGCCGACGCCGAGCACATCCACCATCGACTCGTACGCCTCGGCCACGGCCAGCGCCGCGCCGTGTCGATCCTGTGGGCGTGGACGGCGCTGCTTTCGGGCTTCGCGCTCGCGCCGACGTTCGTGACCGGCGACCGCGCCTTTCTCAACCGCGTCGTCCCGTTCGCCGCCGCGGCCCTCGGCCTCGCGCTCTACACGCTGTTCCATCCCGGAATCCGTGACAAGAGCAAGGCCGGCCACCCGGCGGCCCAGTGGCAGGAAAACACGCCCGCCAAGTAGATTTCGCTGCTCTCTCGCAAGCGGAGTTGCGACGGGAATTATTTCGGATTTCTCTGAAGAAAAGTTTGCGCGCCCGCAGGCTTTGGCATACATTGAGAAAAGTTTCACAAGGGCAAAACTTCGGTTTTGGAGGTCAGGGGAAGGCATGCAGCGAGTAGAGCGCCGCAGGGGATGGATGCACAAGGTTGGCGCCTTGTTCACCATCAGCCCGACGCAGCGGCGGTTCATCGAAGAGCTCGGTAATTCGAACACCGGAGCCTTCGAACTCGTCCTCACGCCTCTGATCCTCGCCCTCGCGGGCTACGGGCTCGACCGTGTTCTCGGTACCAAGCCCGTCCTGACGGTCGTGTTCGCCGCGCTGGGCTTCGCCGGGGCCGTCTACAAGCTCTACCTCGAGTACACGCAGCGCATGAAGCAGGCGGAGGAGGGCAAGCCGTGGGCCAAGTAGTCACCGCCAGCCCCCAAGCCGAGATCGTGGCCGACATGGCGAAGCGCGGCCTGCTCGCCAGCCCGGTGCTCGTCGCCGTCGGCGCCATCGGCTGGGGCGTGCACGGCGCGCTGTCGGTGCTGCTGGCGCTCGGCATCGTGTTGGTCAACTTCGCCGCAAGCGCTGCCGTCGTGCGCAAAGCGGGCGACCTGCCGCACAGCTTCATCATGATGTTCGTGCTCGGCGGCTTCCTCGTGCGCATGCTGTTCGTGCTCGCCGCCATCACCGTCGCCGGCCACGTCAGCTGGGTCAGCAAGGTGCCCCTCGGCCTGGCCATCATCGTCACCCACCTCGGCCTCCTCGCGTGGGAGACCCGTCACCTTTCGATGTCACTCGCTTATCCAGGGCTCAAGCCCAGAAGGGGAGACGCGTAGATGTTCGCGTTGGAAGTACCGCCTACAAGCCATCTGTTCAACTGGCCGATCCTGTTCGGCGGCGACGGGTGGTTCGGCGTCAACAAGGTCGTGCTCATCTTCTGGCTGGCGCTGGTCGTGACGCTCGGCTTCTTCCTCATGGCCCGCAAGGGCAACCTCGTGCCGACGGGTCTCCAGAACCTCGCCGAGATCACCGTCGAGTTCATCGAGAACGGCATCATCCTGCAGACCATGGGCCCCGAGGGCCTGCCGTTCGCACCGTTCCTGCTGACGATCTTCAGCTTCACGCTCGTCATCAACCTGCTCGGCTTGCTGCCGTTCATTCAGATGCCGGCCAACTCGCGCATCGCGTTGCCGATGTTCATGGCTCTGGTCGTATGGCTCGTCTACAACTTCATGGGCATCGCCAAGAACGGAATCGGCGGCTACCTCAAGCACATCCTGCTTCCGCCCGGCGTGCCGATGGCGTTGAAGCCACTGATGGCGATCATCAACTTCATCTCGGACATCTTCGTGCGGCCCTTCGCCCTCATGGTCCGACTCTTCGCCAACATGTTCGCCGGCCACCTCATCATCGTCAGCTTCGGCGCCCTCTGTGTGGCGTTGTTCGAAGCGACGAAGGTCGGCGCCCTCCTGCCGTATCCGCTGCTCGTCGCCCTCACCGGATTCGAGCTGCTGGTCGCGTTCCTGCAGGCCTACATCTTCACGATTCTTGCGGCGGTGTTCACCAGCCTGGCCATAGGCCACGGCGGTGACCACGACCACGAGTCAGAGCATCACTAACAAAAACAACCACCACAGAAACAAGGAGTAATCGTGCTTCTGCACCTCACCCTGCTTCACGCCATGCACTTCATTGGCGCGCAAGACGCTGGCGAGCTCGTCAAGGGTCTCACCGCTATTGGTCGAGGCATCGCTTACGGTGGCGCCGCCATCGGCCCGGGCATCGGCATCGGCATCGTCGTCGGTAACGCCATCACGGCCCTGTCGCGTCAGCCGGAATCGGCGAGCCAGGCACAGACGACGATGTTCATCGGCATCGCCTTCACCGAAGCGCTCGCGCTCTTCGGCTTCGTCCTCGCGTTCATCGTCTCGGGTTAAAGGAGGCGCACATGCGTTCTCGCATCATCAAGCTGGCCGCAGGCGCGGCACTGGCGTTGACCTCGGTACTCGCGGTCAGTGCGCCGGCGTTCGCCGCCGAGGGTCACTTCGCCAACAACGCCGCCGAGGAGTGCCACAAGCTGCTCGAGGAGAACAAGACGATCGACGACTGCCAGCAGTCGCCGAACCCGTTGCTTCCCGAGAAGAACGAACTGTTCTGGGGCGGCACCGCCTTCATCATCGTGTTCTTCGTCCTGTGGCGTGTCGCGCTGCCGGGCGTCAAGAAGGCGATGACCGATCGCACTGAGCGCATCCGCAGTGAGATCGACGAGGCCGACAAGCTCAAGGCAGAGGCCGCTTCCACGCTGGCGCAGTACCAAGCGTCGGTCGCGGACGCGAAGACCGAAGCGGCGCGCATCGTCGACGAGGCACGCACCGCTGCTGAGGCCGTGCGCGCCGACATCATCGCCCGCGCTGAAGCCGAGGCGAACGACATCAAGACCAAGGGCCGCGAGGACATCGAGGCCGGCAAGGCGCGCGCCATTCAGGAACTGCAGGCGCAGGTCGGCGATCTCACCATCGCCCTGGCGGAGAAGGTGGTCGAGCGCAGCCTCGACGATTCCACCAACCGTCAGTTGATCGACAACTACATCAACAACCTCGGGAACGGAAACAACTGATGAGCTCGCGAGCTGAGGGTTACGCGGACGCGTTCTACGCGGTCGCCAACGCCGAAGACGCAGTCGCCAAGGTCGAAGACGAGCTGCACGCCGTGGCGCGCACGCTCGAGACGAACGACGCGCTGCGGACGACGCTGACCGACCAGGCGATCCCCGCCGATCTCCGGCAGGGCATCGTCGAGGACCTTCTCGGTTCGCGCGCTCATCCCGTCACGACGTCGCTCGTCAGCTTTGTGGTGGGAGCTGGCCGCGGTCGTGAACTGCCCGCCATCATCGACGCCTTCGTGTCCAAGGCCGCTGAGTCCCGCGCCGAGGCTGTTGCCGAAGTGCGCACGGCCACGCCGCTCGACGACGATCAGAAGGAGCGCTTGGCGGCCGCTCTCAGCCGCCAGACGGGTAAGAAGATCACCGTCAAGGTCACCGTCGACCCGAGCGTCATCGGTGGCGTCGTCGCCCAAGTCGGCGACATGGTCATCGACGGCAGCATCCGGCACCGTCTCGATCAACTCAAGGAAAGTGTGTAAGCGAATGTCAATGGCATTCAATATCGACGCCGACGACATCGGCACCGCGCTGCGCAAGCGGCTCGAGGGATACACGCCCCAGACGGCGGCCGCACAAGTCGGCCGCGTCGTGGAAGTCGGCGACGGTATCGCCCGCGTCGGCGGGCTGCCGAGCGCGGCAGTCAACGAGCTGCTCGAGTTCGAGGGCGGCGTCATGGGCATCGCGCTCAATCTCGACGAGGAGTCGATCGGCGCCGTGCTGCTCGGCGACCCGCAGCACATCGAGGAAGGCCAGTCGGTCAAGGCCACCGGCCGCATCCTCGAGATCGCGGTCGGTGACGGCCTGCTCGGTCGCGTCGTCGACCCGCTCGGCGCGCCGCTCGACGGCAAGGGCCCGATCCCGCAGGACATCATCCGCCGCGTCGAGATCCAGGCGCCCGGCGTCGTCGACCGCCAGCCGGTGAAGGAAGCGCTGCAGACCGGCATCAAGGTCATCGACGCCATGACCCCGATCGGCCGCGGTCAGCGTGAGCTGATCATCGGCGACCGCAAGACCGGCAAAACCTCGGTGGCGATCGACACGATCATCAACCAAAAGGGTCTCGGCGTGAAGTGCATCTACGTCGGTATCGGCCAGAAGGCGTCGACGGTCGCCGAGCTTGTCATGACCCTCGAAGCCGCTGGCGCGATG